>NZ_JBIACJ010000002.1:0-558138 GCF_042865275.1 Cytobacillus mangrovibacter
AGGGCTTAAAAGTCTACAAGACCGTTATAAAATCTTGCGTCAATTATCTTAATTGAACCGCCGTATACGGAACCGTATGTACGGTGGTGTGAGAGGTCGGAGGTTAATCACCCCCTCCTACTCAATTAACTTTTTTAACGACTGTTTTCTAATGGTTTGCTGTTTTTTACTACATTTACTACCGTTAAAAAAGTGGGTTGATTGGAGCGGAAATCAACCTCTACCAACTCATGTTAACAGCAATACTATTTGCGAAAATAGCCTATATTAATGAAACCTTTTCATATATGAAAACGTATACAGTAGAAGAATGATTTCGAAGGGAGGGAGAAGAATTGCGCGTACGGCGAAGTATAACCATTTTTTCATTTTTTTTCGCAGTCATACTCATGCTTATTCCTTTTAAAGGTAATGCTGGTAATGAAATTGTTTATGTGGCTCCAATTAAAGAAACAGTTGAAAAAGGAATGTTCGCCTTTTTAAACAGAGCAGTGCAAACCGCTGAAGAGGAGAATGCTTCTGCCATTATATTTGAAGTGGATACTCCGGGTGGAGTTGTTGATGCAGCAGGAAAAATAGGCAAATTATTAAGCTCCACAAATGTGAAAACAATTGCGTTTATTAATAAACAGGCTCTTTCGGCTGGAGCCTATATTTCATTAAACGCAGATGAAATCTATATGGTACCAGGCTCCACGATGGGATCTGCCGCTATTATTAATCAGCAGGGAAATACGGCTGGAAAGAAGGCAGAATCCTATTGGTTTGCAGCAATGGAGGAAGCGGCTAGGCAGGCGAAAAGAGATCCGATCTACGCGCTAGCAATGGCTGATGAATCTGTTGACTTGCCTAAATATAATGCACCAAAAGGGAAGCTATTAACCCTTGGAACAGAGGCTGCCTATGAAGTTGGCTATTCCAATGGCACAGTAAATAATCTAGAGGACTTATTAAGCAAACTAGGATATTCAGATGCAGAAGTTCGAATGATTGATGAAAGCTTTGCTGAAAAAATAGCCCGGTTTATTACTCACCCAGTTATCATCCCGATCCTACTATCCATTGGTAGTTTAGGACTCGTATTGGAATTATATTCTCCTGGTTTTGGGATACCTGGTTTCATGGGCTTATCTGCATTAGTCATGTTCTTTTATGGGCATTTAGTTGCAGGGCTAGCTGGTTATGAAACGATTATTCTTTTTGTTATTGGGATCGGACTGATTATTGCAGAGTTTTTCCTCCCTGGGGGAATTGCAGGAATCCTTGGATTTGCTGCCATAGTTGGAAGTCTATTTTTAGCTTCTGACAATATCATTCATATGGGGATTTCGATAGTCATTGCGATAGGTATTTCAATCTTAGCATCTATTCTAATGATAAAGGTGTTTGGTAAAAAAATGAAGATATTTAAAAAGATGATATTAACCGATTCAACCAAAACTGAACAAGGCTATGTTTCAAATAAGAACCGACTCGAACTGATCGGCTTGGAAGGCTATGCATTGACAGCATTAAGACCATCTGGAACTATTGTTATTGAGGATGAGCGAATTGATGCTGTCAGTGAAGGAGCATTTATATTAAAAGATGCGAGAGTTCGGGTGGTTAAAGCCGAAGGTTCTCGCATTGTAGTTAGAGAAATACCGAATTTAGATAAATAAATTATTTAGGAGGAAATAATATGCCATTTGATGGAATTACAATTTTAACATTGGTCATTGTAGTATTAGCGATTATCGCTTTGGCGATATTATTTACATTTGTTCCAGTTATGCTCTGGATTTCTGCGTTAGCAGCAGGTGTAAGAGTAAGTATTTTCACATTAATTGGGATGCGTCTTCGCCGAGTTATTCCAAGTCGAGTAATCAATCCGTTGATTAAGGCTCATAAAGCTGGCTTAGATGTAACAACAAACCAATTGGAAAGCCATTATCTAGCTGGTGGGAATGTAGACCGTGTAGTTAACGCTTTAATTGCTGCACATCGAGCGAATATTGAATTGCAATTTGAGCGAAGTGCAGCTATTGATTTAGCAGGTCGTGATGTATTGGAAGCTGTACAAATGAGTGTCAATCCAAATGTTATTGAAACACCATTTATTGCCGGTGTGGCGATGGATGGGATTGAAGTGAAGGCGAAAGCAAGAATTACCGTTCGAGCGAATATTGACCGACTTGTCGGGGGTGCCGGTGAAGAAACGATTGTTGCCCGTGTTGGTGAAGGGATTGTATCAACGATTGGTTCTTCAGAAAATCATAAAAAAGTGCTTGAAAACCCGGATATGATTTCCCAAACAGTTCTATCAAAGGGCTTGGATGCTGGAACTGCTTTTGAAATTCTCTCCATTGATATTGCGGATGTTGATATCGGTAAAAATATTGGGGCTGAATTACAGACGGAACAGGCAGAGGCTGATAAGAAAATTGCACAGGCAAAAGCAGAAGAACGCCGTGCAATGGCTGTAGCCCAAGAGCAGGAAATGAAAGCAAGAGTAGAGGAAATGAGAGCAAAAGTAGTAGAAGCAGAATCTCAAGTTCCGCTAGCTATGGCAGAAGCACTACGTTCAGGGAATATTGGTGTAATGGATTATATGAATTACAAAAATATTGCCGCTGATACAGATATGAGAGATTCTATTGGTAATATAAATACCGATAACAAAGATGGGCGGAAAAATGACTAATCACTACTCCTACTTTGGAAGAAGGGAGTGTTTCGATCTTGGACTTTTTATTTGATAATCCCTTCATCCCTTTTGTATTAGTTGCTATTATAACTGCACTGTTCAATAAGGGAAAAGGAAAAAATCAAGAAAAGAATAATCACCTGCCAAAGCGGCAGCCAGTTCAAACTAAGCAATCGAAAGGTTATCCTATGTCTGCTCCTGTACAGGAAGCAAGGAAAAGTGAGAAACCGTCTAGAATGCCTAGGAAAGTGATGGATAACATCGAAAGGGAATATTTAGATAGAAAAAAACAGGTTGAGGCAGAATTAAAAGCCCGAAAGGATCAGCAAAGTGTAACAGAAAACAGAACTAGATCCTTCATGCAAACAACTGCAGATCAATCGAAAAATAATATAGCTCCTCCCTTAGAAAAGGAAAGAAAAACGGCCATATCAATTGAGAAACAGAAACTTGTTGATGGGATCATTTGGTCAGAAATTTTAGGACCTCCAAGAGCATTGAACCCTCATAGGTCAATAAACAGGGATAAACGGGTAAATTAAATCAAAGAAAATAAGTGCTAGAACCCTCCATCATTTCATACATATGAGATGAAGGGGGGTTCTTTTTTATGGCAAAAAACTGGGGGCAATTCATCAGAAAATGGATGACAAAAAATATGGAGCTTCCTCAAGATGTCATGATGGATTTACCCCGTATTACTATGATCGGTCAAATCCATATTTATATTGAAAATCATCGGGGACTAATTGCCTTTTCGGATAAAGAATTAAGGCTCCTTCTAAAGCAAGGGCAGCTGCTTATTAGAGGGGATGCATTTGTCATAAAAACGATATTACCTGAAGAAATATTGCTTGAAGGAAGAGTGGATCAGGTCACTTATATAAATGAATAGAAAGGCAAGTATATAAATTTGGGTGGTGCCTGCCACCCTAGGGGGATGGAAATGAATAATCTTTGGACTGAGTTTTTTGGAGGAGTCATAACAGTTGAAGCAAAGGGGATGGGAATTGAACGTTTTTTTAATATCCTAACCCGCAGCGGCATCTTAATATGGCATGTGAAAAGGCATGGCAGTGGAGCAGTCACATTTAAAATGAAGCTTAAAGATGTGAAGAAAATAAGGCATATTGTGAGAGATAGTGAATGCAAAATCACCTTCCTAAGACGGACAGGCCTGCCCTTCCTTTTTAAACGGCTAATAAAAAATAGCGGTTTTATTTTTGGTGCATTTGCCTTTCTTATCGTCATTTTTCTTTTATCAAATATGGTTTGGGGAATTGAAATAAAGGGCGCAGATCCTGAAACCGAATACAAAATTCGTAAAGAACTAGATGCAATGGGAGTAAGAAAAGGGAAAGTCCAGCTTTTCCTCGAAAATGTGGAATCCATTCAGCGGCAGTTATCGGATAATATTGAGGAAATTACATGGGTTGGTGTGGAATTAAAAGGGACAACCTACCATCTTCAAGTTGTAGAAAAGAATGAGCCTGAGAAGCCTGAATATTTAAGTCCCAGACATTTAGTTGCGAAAAAGAAGGCAATCATTGTGGACATGTTTGTTGAAGAAGGACAGCCGATTGTTAGCATTCATGACCATGTCAAGCCGGGTCAGCTGCTTGTTTCAGGAATTATCGGTAAAGAAGGACAGACTGAGATTGTACCAGCTAAAGGGGAAATCTATGGGGAGACTTGGTATAAAACGGATGTAACACAGTCGCTTAAGAGTACTTTCCAGGTCTTTAATGGAAATGAAATGAAGAAGCATTATATAGGGATAGGCAAATGGCAAATTCCAATCTGGGGATTTGGCAAGATTGAGTATAAAGAATATGAAACAGAATCGAATCAGCGGAATTTCCACTTCCTAAAATGGGAGCTGCCTTTCTCCTATACAAATACGACGATTAGAGAACGAGAACAGGTGACTAGAATATACTCTAATGAAGAAGCTTTTGAAGCGGCCAAAATAACCGCTCGAGATAAAATAAAAAAACACTTAACTGAGGATGCTAAAATAAAAGGGGAAAAGATTTTACACAAGTCCGCCCACGATGGTAAAGTAGAGATATCAATACATTTCCAAATTATTGAGAATATTGCAGAAGCCAAACCTTTTATTCAAGGAGAGACGGAATGACAGAAGAGCTGAAAACCATGAATGTACAACTGGAAAATCCGAATGAAGCCATTACATTGCTAGGAAATTCGGATGTAAATATTAAATTGATCGAACAGGATTTAAATGTGTCAATTGTAACGAGAGGCGAATCTGTTTATATTTCAGGAGATATGGAACAGGTAGAGCATGCTGGCAAAGTACTGGCTGAATTATTATTGGTCATAAGAAAAGGGATTAACATAGGGCAAAGGGATGTTATTTATGCCCTCCAGTTAGTGAAGAAGGGTACGCTAGATTATTTCAGTGAATTATATAATGAAGAAATCACAAGAAATGCAAAAGGAAAAGTCATCAGGGTTAAAACAATCGGTCAAAGCCAATACATTCAAGCAATAAGAAAGAATGATCTTGTCTTCGGGATTGGTCCTGCAGGAACAGGGAAAACATATCTTGCTGTTGTCATGGCTGTTCACGCATTAAAGGATGGCCGTGTGAAAAGAATTATTCTTACACGACCTGCTGTTGAAGCGGGAGAAAGTCTTGGTTTCTTACCAGGTGACTTAAAAGAGAAGGTGGATCCTTATTTAAGACCTCTATATGATGCTCTGCACGATATTTTGGGTATTGAGCATACAGAAAGAATGATTGAAAGAGGAACCATTGAAATTGCCCCATTAGCCTATATGAGAGGCAGAACGCTTGATGATGCTTTTGTCATATTAGATGAGGCGCAGAATACGACCCATGCCCAAATGAAAATGTTTCTAACCCGTCTCGGGTTCGGCTCGAAAATGGTTATTACCGGGGATAAGACACAGATCGACCTCCCAAAAGGTGCAAAGTCTGGCCTAATTGTTGGTGAAGAGATATTAAAGGGCGTAAGAGGAATATCATTTGTACACCTAGAAGAAAGTGATGTTGTTCGCCATCCTCTCGTTGCAAAAATTATTCAAGCATATGGACAGCAAGAAAGCTAAAAACCGTCGGAAATTCCGTACGGTTTTCTTTTGCTGTTAATATAAATATAATATAACTGTATGTCTTCCTAATTAAGGATGCATCTTCATTGAAAAACTGTTATCATTTTACATAATTACATTTTCTATCTTCGAAAGGATAAATATTAGCAAAGATAGGAGGGCGAAAAGTGGAAAAGCTTCATCATTATATGACGAAAATAAAGAATTTATTAGGGATGACCTTTTTTAAAGTATTATTATTCGTTTTGCTTGGCTTTGTCATGTTCTTTGCCATGTTCAGCAATGTTAAACCAGAAAAACTTGACTTAAGCTTATTTTCTGTAGCGGAACAAACCATTCGATCTCCTATCACAATTGAAGATAAGGCAAGTACAGAAAAGAAGAAAAAAGAAGCAGCAGACCTAGTGAAGGATGTCTATGTTGTAAAAAGAGAAATTGCACAAAATCGGGTCGACTTAATTACTTCCATTTTTGGGGCTGCTACTGAAGTCAATGATGAAATTAAGGAAGAATTGGAAGAGAAGCAAAAACGTTCTCAGCTGTCAGATGAGAACGAATTTGAGTCCGATATAGATACAGAGCCTACCCCTGCTGATAAGCTATCCCGAATGAAAGAGAAGCTGACAGAGGATGTAACGAAGGAAATATCAGACCAAGCTTTGCTTGCCTTAGTACAAGCTTCCAAAAATGAAAGGTCACTAGCGAAAGACGTAACAGTAACAGCTATTAATAATGTTATGAGTAATCGAATACCTGCTGATGAAGTTGAAAATGCCAAAAAGCGGCTTGAAGAAGAATTGAAATATACGAGCTTGAATACGAATCTAAAAGCTGCTGCAATCGAGCTTGGCAGGTATGCTGTATACCAAAATGAATTTTATGATCCTAACGCAACCGAAGAACATCGTCAACAAGCGATAGAAGGTGTTGAGCCGGTAAAGATTCTACAAGGTCAGATAATTGTAGAAGAGCAGCATTTAATTAGCAGTGATGTATATAGACAATTAGAACTTGTTGGTATGCTGGACAGTATAAATTCAAATCAGCCATTTTTTGGTCTAGCATTAATTACACTCATCATTCTTGCTGCCCTTTATTATTATTTTTATGAATTAAAAGTCCACGCAGATACGAAACAGAGTTATTTATTATTGTTTGGTATCATTTTTGCTTTATCGATTTTACTGATGAAGGGAATTAGCTTTTTCCATGAATTTAAGTATTCTGAGATTAGCTATATCTTCCCAGCAGCGATGGGTGCCATGTTAATAAAGATTCTTATCGACGAGCGAATGGCTGTCTTGTTTACAATTATTATGGGTATTTGCGGAACGATTATCTTTAATGAAGGCAGTACGGGTACTTTCCATGTTTCTGCAGGAATTTATATTATATGCAGTGGAATTGCTGGAGTTTTATTTTTAACTAAGCAAAATCAGCGTGCCAAAATTCTACAGGCAGGTATGTTAGTAGCAGGTGTCAATATCATTGTTATTTTTTCGTTGATGTTTTTAAGAAATGGGCAGTATGATGGGATTGAGTATGGATTTTATGTGATTATTGGCCTTATTTCAGGCATCACATCAGCTGTATTGACCATTGGTTTGCTGCCGTTTTTTGAAGCTGGATTCGGGATCCTTTCGACGATGAGATTGATTGAGCTATCAAGCCCAAATCACCCATTGCTTCGAAAGATACTAACAGAGGCTCCTGGGACCTATCATCATAGTGTCATGGTCGCTAATTTATCTGAATCTGCATGCGAAGCGATTGGGGCAAATGGTCTCCTTGCCAGGGTTGGCTGTTATTATCATGATATTGGAAAGACGAAACGGCCGCAGTTTTTCATTGAAAACCAAATGAATATTGAGAACCCGCATGATCGGATTCCGCCTCAAACAAGCAAAAATATTATTATTGCCCATGCAACAGATGGGGCTGAAATGTTAAGAAAGCATAAAATGCCAAAGGAAATTGTTGATATCGCTGAACAGCATCATGGGACAACTCTCCTTAAATTCTTTTATCATAAAGCAAATCAAAATGGACTTGAAGTTCGGGAGGAAGATTACCGTTATCCGGGTCCAAAAGCTCAAACAAAAGAGTCGGCAGTTATTGGTATTGCTGATAGTGTCGAGGCAGCTGTCCGTTCAATGTCCCACCCGACACCAGAACAGATTGAAGGATTGGTCAGAAATATTATTGCCGACCGTCTTCAAGATGGACAATTGAATGAATGTGATTTAACTTTAAAGGAACTAGAAACGGTTGCCCATACGCTTTGTGAAACATTAAATGGGATTTTCCATTCACGAATTGAGTATCCAGAAATGACGAAACAGAAGGTGAAACAAGCATGAGTTTAAATATTGACTTAATCGATGAAACAAGTGAGCTTTCAGAGAAAGATGCGGCATATATCAGTGAACTGCTTACTTTTGCTGCCCAATACGAAAAGATTGAAACAGAAAGTGAAGTATCCCTTACTTTTGTAAGCAATGAAAAGATTAGGGAGATTAACAAAGAGTATCGACATAAAGATTCAGTAACAGATGTGATTTCTTTTGCCATGGAAGAAATGGGTGAGGGAGAAATAGAACTAATCGGTATTGATATGCCCCGGGTATTGGGAGATATTATTATCTCTGTTTCAAGGGCAAAGGAGCAGGCTGAGGAATACGGGCACTCGATCATGCGTGAATTAGGATTCTTAGCTGTCCACGGCTTTCTTCATCTCCTTGGCTATGACCATGAGACAACAGAGGATGAGAAGGTAATGTTTTCTCGTCAGAAGGATATATTAGATGAGTTCGGGCTCGGGCGCTAAGAAGCATGCGTTGCTAAGGTCGTTTGGCTTCGCGTTCTCTGGTATTCGAACAACCATTAAAGGCGAAAGAAATATGAAGATCCATATTGGCATGTCAATCATTGTTATCTGTATGGGAACGTGGCTGTCCTTATCGATGGTTGAATGGCTGTTTATTGTCCTGGCAATAGGGGGAATGCTATCGCTTGAGATGCTTAATTCGGCTATTGAGCGGGTTGTAGATCTTGTTACAGCAGACTATCACCCACTAGCAAAGGATGCAAAGGATATTGCAGCTGGAGCGGTTCTTCTTTATGCGATGATGTCTGTTATTATTGGTCTAATTATTTTTTTGCCAAAGATTATTACCCTTTTTCACTAAGCAGAACTGTCCGTATTTGGGCAGTTTTTTTCATACATTTGAAAACCTGCCCTAAATTCGATAGAATGACTAAGCAACAAATAATAACAGTTGATTGTTTTTAGAAAATTCAATTTTTATATTACGTTTTTGCTACAATCGATGTATTTGATGTCAAAATGAGGTAAAATAAAAGAGGTAACCCCTTCTTATAGAAAGGAAGCAATAATAGTGAATGTTGAAAAACTAATCGAAGAAGCAAAGGTAGCAAGAGATAAAGCATATGTTCCGTATTCCAAGTTTAAAGTTGGTGCGGCGCTCTTAACGGAAGATGGCAAGGTTTATCATGGCTGCAATATTGAAAATGCAGCATACAGCATGTGTAACTGTGCTGAAAGAACAGCAATTTTTAAAGCGTATTCAGAAGGCGATAAGAAATATACAGCAATGGCTGTTGTAGCAGATACAGACCGTCCATGTTCTCCATGCGGTGCTTGCCGTCAGGTCATCTCGGAATTATGTCCTAAAGACATGCAAGTAATCTTAACAAACTTAAAAGGGGACATCCAGCAGATTACAGTAGAAGAATTACTGCCTGGCGCTTTTTCACCGGAGGATTTACATGAATAATACCGCACAAGAACATAAATCAGGATTTATATCAATAATTGGCAGACCTAATGTTGGAAAATCCACCTTTTTAAATCGGGTGATCGGGCAGAAGATTGCGATTATGAGTGACAAACCGCAAACAACAAGGAATAAGGTCCAAGGTGTTTTAACAACAAATGATGCTCAATATATTTTCATCGATACACCTGGTATTCATAAACCCAAACATAAGCTTGGTGACTTTATGATGAAGGTGGCTCAGAACACACTTAAAGAAGTAGATGTCGTATTGTTTATGGTCAATGCAGAAGAAGGCTTTGGCCGTGGCGAAGAGTTTATTTTGGAAAAGTTTCAGTCTGTCCGTACGCCTGTTTTTCTAGTAATTAATAAAATAGATAAAATCCATCCGGACCAATTAATGACTTTAATTGAATCCTACAAGGATAAGTACGAATTCAGTGAAATTATTCCGATCTCTGCCCTTGAAGGCAATAATGTTGAAACGCTCTTAGAGCAGATCAAAAAGTATATACCTGAGGGACCTCAATATTATCCTGCCGATCAAGTAACCGATCATCCTGAGAGATTTATTGTCTCTGAATTAATCAGGGAAAAAGCGCTTCATCTGACAAGGGAAGAAATTCCTCATTCTCTTGCAGTACTAATTGACAAAATGGAACGCCGTGAAGACAAGGATGTTGTGAATGTTATGGCTACCATTATTGTTGAACGTGATTCGCAAAAAGGGATCGTCATTGGGAAGCAAGGGAAAATGCTTAAGGAAATTGGGCAGCGTGCACGCTTGGATATTGAAAATTTACTCGGCTCAAAAGTATTTCTTGAACTTTGGGTTAAAGTACAGAAGGACTGGCGCAACAAAATGACTCAGCTTCGTGACTTTGGCTTTAGAGAAGATGAATACTAAGAGAAATTGGCAACTTGATTATTTTATCAGCCCTAACTAGATTATTATGGACAATTACAAATTATGTATGATTTTGATTTACAATATTTTTCTCTTATGAAATCCAAAAGACAGGCTATGATAAGTGGTAAGGATTTGGGATAAAAGAAATGCGTTGAATAAGGAAAGGTGGGGTTTTCGATGATGGATTTTACCTGGAAGGTTTTTTCGCAAACAGGTAATATTGACACATATCTTCTCTTTAAGGAGCTAGAAAAGGAAACTCAAGATATACCCGGAAATCAGGACGCAGAGCAAGAGATTGACTTTCCCATCTCATAGGTTTGTCTAATCGTATAGGGATGGTGCTATGATGCTTGAAAAATGTGAGGGCATCGTTATTAGAACTTCAAATTATGGTGAAACAAATAAAATAGTGACACTTTATACTCGTGAATGGGGAAAGGTTGGTGTGATGGCGCGCGGAGCCAAAAAGCCTAATAGCAGGCTTGCAGCTGTCACCCAGCTTTTTACATATGGCTATTTCTTAGTTCAAAAGAGCAATGGCTTAGGCAGCTTGCAGCAGGGAGAATTAATTGCGTCTATGCGTTCAATTAAAGAAGATATTTTTCTTACTGCATATGCGAGCTACATTATTGATCTAACGGATAAAAGCACTGATGATAGAAAGCCCAATCCTTATTTATTTGAATTAGTTTATCAAATCTTGAACTTGATTAATGAGGGGTATGATGCTGAAATACTCGTCAATATTTTTGAAATGAAGATGCTTAATACTCTTGGGCTCTATCCCGTATTAAATCAATGCTCCGTATGTGAAAATACAGACGGACATTTTTCATTTTCAATTCGTGAAGGCGGCTTGATATGCCATCGCTGTTTGCAAAAGGATCCATATCATTACAAAATATCGCCGGCAACAGTAAAGCTATTGCGAGTTTTTTATTTCTTAGATTTATCCAGACTCGGCAATATTTCTGTAAAGCAAGAAACAAAGGCAGAATTGAAAAAGATTATTTCTGCTTACTATGATGAATACTCAGGGCTACATTTAAAGACGAAGAAATTTCTTAATCAAATGGCAAAGTTTGATGGGATGCTTTAATGATTATTGACTTTCGTATTTAATTCAGCTATGATTCAAATTATTAAATTAATAGTTGCGCTGAAAGAGATTAGTACTTAATTCAAACTATAAAAAGCGAACCTAGGATAGTGGAAGCTAGGGTATAGAAGACTAAGGAAGGCACTCTGGAGCAACAATGTCGCATTTGGCAATAAAGTGGCTGTGGATCTTTAACGCAGCAAATAGGGTGGAACCGCGGGTAACTCTCGTCCCTATGCTTAATTAGCATAGGGATGGGAGTTTTTTTGTTGTTCTCATCGGTTAATGATAGAAAAGGAAGGTGTCATATGAATATTCAAAACATGATTTTAACTTTGCAGAAGCATTGGTCTGAACAAGGTTGTATTTTAATGCAATCGTATGATGTTGAAAAAGGGGCAGGCACGATGAGCCCGTATACTTTCTTAAGAGCCATTGGTCCTGAGCCATGGAATGTGGCTTATGTTGAGCCTTCTCGCCGTCCGGCTGATGGACGTTACGGAGAAAATCCAAATCGTCTTTATCAGCATCACCAATTCCAAGTGATTATGAAGCCGTCACCGGATAATATTCAGGAATTGTATCTCGATTCCTTAAAGGCATTAGGAATTAACCCACTTGAACATGATATTCGCTTTGTTGAAGATAACTGGGAAAACCCATCTTTGGGCTGTGCGGGCTTAGGTTGGGAAGTTTGGTTAGACGGGATGGAAATCACTCAGTTTACTTATTTCCAGCAAGTTGGCGGACTTGAATGTAAGCCAGTTTCAGTTGAAATTACTTATGGAATTGAGCGGCTTGCTTCCTACATTCAAGATAAAGAAAATGTGTTTGATCTTGAATGGACAAATGGTTTTACGGTTCGGGATATTTTTGGACAGCCTGAATATGAACATTCTAAATATACTTTTGAAACTTCAGATACAGAAATGCTATTTAATCTTTTTAATATTTATGAAAAAGAAGCGCATCGACAAATGGATGAGGGGCTTGTTCACCCAGCCTATGATTATGTGCTGAAATGTTCTCATGCATTCAACTTATTGGATGCTAAAGGGGCAATTTCAGTAACAGAAAGAACGGGATATATTGGACGCTGCCGGAATCTTGCTAGAAAAATAGCTAAAACATTTTATGATGAGCGAGAAAAGCTTGGTTTCCCAATTCTGCAAATAAAGGAGGAGAATTAATATGACGAAGAGAGATCTCCTTTTAGAAATAGGTTTGGAAGAAATGCCCGCAAGATTTGTGACGAATTCCATGAATCAATTATCAGATAAAGTTCAAGCGTGGTTAATGGAGAAGAAAATTGGCTTTGAAAATATTCAAGCATTCTCCTCTCCACGCCGTCTTGCTGTACTTGTTGAAGGGGTTGTTGAGTCACAAGAAGATATTCATGAAGAGGCAAAAGGTCCAACAAGAAAGATTGCTATGGATGAAAATGGCGAATGGACAAAGGCTGCGATCGGATTTTGCCGTGGGCAAGGTGCAAGTGTAGAAGAAATTTTCTTTAAAGAAATTAATGGTGTTGAATATGTCCATGTAAAGAAATTTATTAAAGGCCAGCAGACAATGGTGCTGCTGCCAGAATTAGAGCATATTATTATGTCCATGACATTCCCGAAAAATATGCGCTGGGCTGATAAGGAAGTTCGTTATGTTAGACCGATTAAATGGATCCTTGCTCTGTTTGGGAATGAGGTTATTCCATTCCATATCACAACAGTTGAAACTTCAAACTGGACAATGGGCCATCGCTTCCTAGGCGGCAAAATTGAGCTATCTGAAGCGAAGGAATACGAAAGGGCGCTGCTTGGACAGTATGTCATTGTTGATTATGAGGAAAGAAAAAGCGCAATCCTTTCCCAGCTGAAGCGATTGGAAGAAGAGAACAATTGGGTTATACCAATTGATGAGGATCTGCTAGAAGAGGTAACAAATCTTGTTGAATATCCAACCGCACTTTACGGACGCTTTGAGCAGGAATTCTTAGAAATTCCAGAAGAGGTCTTAATTACCTCCATGAAAGAACATCAACGCTATTTTCCGGTAAAATCAGCTGATGGCTTACTGCTTCCTTATTTCGTAACCGTTCGTAATGGGGATCATGAGCATATTGACAAGGTAGCAAGAGGAAATGAAAAGGTGTTAAGAGCAAGGCTTTCAGATGCTGCATTCTTTTATAGAGAGGACCAAAAGACAGAAATTGCTTCCTCCCTTTCCAAGCTTAAATCAATTGTATATCATGAAGAAATCGGTACACTTGCTGAAAAAGTTGATCGTGTCCGCAGATTAACAAATGAAATAGCAGGGATTCTTGAATTCAATAGTGAAGAGAAAAAGAATGCTGATCGGGCTGCAGAGATTTGTAAATTCGATCTTGTGACGAATATGGTCTATGAATTTCCAGAACTTCAAGGATTCATGGGAGAAAAATATGCGAAGCAAAAAGGGGAGGACCCTTCTGTTGCAAAGGCAATTAATGAACATTACATGCCAAGGAATGCAGAAGATCAAACACCGAGCAGCAATGTAGGGGCAGCACTCTCTATTGCTGAGAAGATGGATACGATAGCCTCATGTTTTGCTATTGGCATCATCCCAAGCGGCTCTCAAGACCCATACGCTTTAAGACGTCAAGCAACGGGGATTGTTCAAACATTATTGAATAAAGAGTGGAACATTTCACTTGAATCGCTCATTCATTCTGCATTACGTTTTATCGGAGAAGCTGGAATTGCGAAGAAGGATATTGAGGAAATTAGTAAAGAAATGATCGTATTCTTCAAATTAAGAATTAAGCATACTCTTCAAGAAAAACGTGTGAGATATGATTTAATTGAGGCTGTATTAGGTACCAGCATTGCTTCTCTTCCAACACTTGTGAAAAAAGCAGAGGTACTAGAAGGCAGGAAGGAAGAGGAAGGCTTTAAAGAAAGCATTGAGGCATTAAGCCGTGTGCTAAATATTTCCTCTAAGGCTGAAAATGCTGGAGAAATAGATAGCAATCTCTTTGAAAATGAATTTGAACAGAATTTATTTCATAAATATACGCTGGTAAGCAAGCAATTTGAAATTGCTGCTTCTGAAGAAGAAATTTTTGAACTGCTCGTTTCTTTGAAGCCTGAGATTGATCAATATTTTGATCATACAATGGTAATGGCTGAAAATACTGAACTTCGCCAAAATAGGCTAAACCAAATGGTTAAAATAGCAAGTTTAATCAAGAAATTTGCAAATGTGAATGAGATTATAGTTAAATAGTATACAAAGAAGAGTCTGTCCAGTGTTTGGCAGACTCTTCTTTGTATAGAGATTTTACCGATAGGTTATTATGATGATGTCAATTATATTACATATCTAATTCTTTTCATTTCGGATAAATAAGCTATAATAATTATTAATAGTATGACACTTTGACGGGTGGTGAAGACAATCGAATTAAATAAGCGGCAAGAGAAAATACTAGAGATCGTGAAAGAAAACGGTCCCATTACTGGTGAAAATATTGCTGATCGATTAAATTTAACAAGAGCAACCTTAAGACCAGATTTGGCTATATTAACAATGGCAGGTTTTTTAGATGCGAGGCCGCGTGTTGGTTATTTTTATACAGGTAAATCAGGAGCACAGCTGCTGACTGAAAATTTACAGAAGCTTTATGTAAAGGATTACCAATCTATACCTGTAGTTGTGAATGAAAATGTCTCTGTTTATGATGCCATTGTAACAATGTTCTTAGAAGATGTTGGTACATTGTTCGTCGTGGACCAATCATCTTTATTAGTAGGAGTGCTTTCACGGAAAGATTTACTGAGAGCAAGCATTGGGAAGCAGGAATTATCGACGATTCCAGTAAATATCATTATGACTCGAATGCCTAACATTACAATGTGTGAAAAAGAGGATTTGTTAATTGATATTGCTAAGAAATTAATTGAAAAACAAATTGATGCACTCCCAATTGTGAAAGAAACTGATAAGGGATTTGAAGTAATTGGAAGAATCACAAAAACTAACTTAACAAAAGCATTTGTTGCACTTGCTGAAAACAAATAAGAATCAAACAGGGGAGATGGTTTTTAAGGATGAATAAAAAGCCTATCATCTATGTGGTGTCAGACTCTGTTGGAGAGACTGCTGAGCTTGTTACAAAAGCTGCTGTCAGTCAATTCAATGGCAGTGAAGTAATTATTAAACGATTTCCATATGTTGAGGATAAGATACATATTGATGAAGTGATTTCGCTTGCGAAATTAGATAATGGAATGATTGTTTATACACTTGTTAGGCCAGAAATACGTCTGTACATAAATGAGCAGGCTGCCAAAGAAGGAATATATGCATGTGATATTATCGGACCATTAATGGACCAGTTTCAAGCGATGTATGAAAAAACTCCTCTTTATGAACCAGGACTTGTTCGTAAGCTTGATGAGGACTATTTCAAAAAAATTGAAGCGATTGAGTTTGCCGTTAAGTATGATGATGGACGTGATCCGCGAGGAATATTAAAGGCTGATATAGTCCTTGTGGGTGTTTCAAGAACATCTAAAACCCCGCTTTCTCAATACTTAGCCCATAAGAGACTTAAGGTTGCGAATGTCCCACTCGTCCCAGAAGTGGATCCGCCTGAGGAATTATACCTTGTTCCTCCTGAAAAGTGCTTCGGATTAAAAATTAGCCCAGAAAAGCTGAATTATATCCGTAAGGAACGACTCATTTCATTAGGATTAAGTGATAATGCAAGCTATGCGAATATCGAAAGAATTAAAGAAGAAATCAATTATTTTGAAACTGTCGTCAGCAAAATTAACTGCCATGTTATAGATGTTACAAATAAAGCGGTAGAGGAAACAGCTAATTTAATCTTAAATCAATACCGCAAAAGCTTTCCAAAAAGCTAGCACATAATATTAATTATGTGCCTTTTTCTTTTGTATGAATGAAAACACTTGACAAGAAAAATTGGTTGATTGGAGCGGAAGGCGCGAGACTCCTGCGGGAAGTGTGGGACAGCTGAGACCCCACAGACGCTTTAGCGTCGAGGAGGCTCAGCGCCCACCCCGCGGAAAGCGAGCGACCTGGAGCGCAAATCAACCTTTACCCATTCATATTAAAAGGAGAATGTTTACGAAAACAGCCTTTGTATAAATAGATTATATTGGACACATAAATTTTCTTGTTAAAAATTGAATATTTTTTTGATAGGAATAAGAAAAAATAATAGAAAAGTGCACTTTTTTATACTATAATAAAAAATTGTGATAAAAATGTTATAGATTAGGTTTAGAGTTCAGGGTGAACGAATAAACTATTTATTGTGAGAAGTCAAGGGCATGACCATAAAAAAATTCGACACAATGTGGAAATCATCATTGACTAAGGGTTTTACATTCCCCGTAGCTTCTTTCGAGAAACCGTTAGGCAAATACTTAGTATTCTTGCAAAGAAAACGCATCTTCATACGATTATACAAAAGTTGCGTTTGAAAGAAGGAATATGCGGAGTGATGTAGAATTTATAGAACATTAGGCAAACCAACAGTGCTGGTTGATGCTGATTCTTGTCCTGTAGAGGAAGAAATTGTCGAAATAGGCAATGCTTTTTCTGTTGAAGTTCTATTTATTGCCTCTTATGACCATGTGAAAAATGACCTATGCCAAGCGAATTAAAAATTTGCTGACGCCAGCAAAGAAACTGTGGACATATTCATTATGAATCATGTGAAGGCAGGCGATATTGTGTTACACAACACAAGATATCGGTTTAGCATCGACACTTTTACTAAAAAGAAGTTCATGTCATGACCCTAAAGGGATTTTATTTGAAGAAAGTGAAATTCACTGCGCTAATTTGAGATATTTATCTGCAAAGGCACGACGAAGGGGGATATATGGAAAAGGTCCCAAGCCATTCAGTCAAAGTGACCGTAAAAGGTTTGTGAATCAATTGACTAAAGTTTTGTCGAATTTTGAAGGAATTCGATAATCTTTCTAGAATATCATATATGTAACATGCAAATGAATATTGGAGTTGTTCTCATGGCTGAGCACATCGCCGAGGAAAAAGTAAATGAAATTCGGCAAGCTGTCGATATAGTTGATGTTGTAAGTGACTATGTTCAATTAAAGAAGCAAGGGCGAAATTATTTTGGATTATGTCCTTTCCATGGAGAGAATACGCCATCTTTTTCTGTAGCGTCAGATAAGCAAATCTACCACTGCTTTGGCTGTGGTGCAGGCGGAAATGCCTTTTCCTTTTTAATGGATCTTGAAGGATATTCCTTTCAGGAAGCAGCAGTAAAGCTGGCTGAAAAAGGGAATATCAAACTGGACATTGATGCTTCTTCATTAACAGCGCGAAAGTCTGTATCTCCTGAAATTGGGCAAATGTTAGAAGCTCATGAGCTTTTGCGTAAATTCTATCATCATCTGCTTGTAAACACAAAAGACGGTCAGCATGCGCTAGAATATTTGCTGAACAGAGGGTTTACAATGGAGTCGATTGATAAATTTCAAATTGGTTATTCTCTTAACTCTTGGGATTTTGTTTATAAATTTTTAACAAAAAGAAAATTCCCTGAAGAAGTGATAGAGAAGGCGGGTTTGATTATTAGGCGTGAGAAAGATGGTCAATTTTTTGACCGTTTTCGCGACCGGATTATGTTTCCTATTTTTGATCGTAATGGTCAAACAATTGCTTTTTCAGGCAGATCATTAGGGGCCAATGAGCCCAAATACCTTAATAGTCCTGAAACGGTGATTTTTAATAAAAGCAAAATTTTATATAATTTTCATTTGGCAAGACCACATATTAAGAAGTTTCAGCAGGCCATTCTTTTTGAAGGATTTGCTGATGTGATTGCTGCAGACCGTGCAGGTGTTGAAAATGGTGTTGCTACGATGGGAACATCATTGACAGATGAGCATGTATCTGCTTTAAAGCGAAATGTTCAATCTATCACGATTTGTTATGATTCGGATCATGCTGGAATTGAAGCAGCCCAAAGAGCGGGAGAAATGCTTTCTGCCGCAGGATGTCAGATAAGGGTTGCTCTAATGCCGGATGGAATGGATCCAGACGATTATATAAAAGAGTTTGGAAAAGAGAAGTTCCGCAAAGAGGTAATAGATGCAAGTGTGACATTCATGGCATTCAAGCTTCTATATTATCGAAGAGGAAAAAGGCTTCATGATGAAGGAGATCGCCTCCTTTATATCGAAGAAGTATTAGCAGAGATAAGCAAGCTGGATAATGCAGTTGAAAAGGATCATTATCTCAGACAATTGGCTAATGAATTTTCTCTTTCTTTAGAAGCACTTAATGAACAGCAAAGACAAGTTTCCTTTGCCGAAAAGAAAAAGAGCAAAGGAACGAATAGTATAGCAAAAGTTAAACTTCAGCCTATGGCTAAATCGAGTCAGCTTAAACCTGCGCATTATGCGGCTGAAAGAAGATTAATTGCACATATGATAAGAAATAGTGATATTGCTTACAAAGTTCAGGATATGTTAAAAGGAAACACCTTTAATATTGATGAACATCAGGCAATCATCACTTACCTGCTTGGTTTTTATGAAAAAGGTCATTCACCAGACCCAAGTGCATTCATTGATTTTATTCATGATGAGAAGCTTAAAAGAGTTGTTGCTGATATAGAAATGATGTTAATTAACGAGGAATTAAGTGAGCAGGAATTAACTGATTACATTAAACAGGTGTTTAATTATCAAAAGATGTTAAAGATAAAAGAAAAAAAGGCAGAAGAGAAAGAAGCAGAGAGGCAGGGGGACTTTATAAAGGCCTCAATGATTGCGATGGAAATTATCCAATTGCGCAAGTCTCTTTGAATAATAATAAAAAGAATTACCCATGAGTTAGATAACTATCTAGCTGCATGCGCTTGGAGGCCATATGCCTTTGATATTTTGCTGGTGCTAAAGCGCATTTCATAATTGTCTGTGATTTTTGGAAGGAGGGGGACAAATGGCTGAAAAATCAGCTCGCTCAAAAGAAGTTGATTCAGAATTGACCCTGGAACAAGTAAAAGAGCAATTAACTCAAATCGGAAAAAAGACTGGTGTTCTTGCCTATGATGATATAGCAGAAAAAATGGCCCAATTTGAATTGGATTCACATCAAATGGATGAATTCTATGAATTCCTTGGTGACCAAGGGGTAGAACTCGTTGGTGATAATGATGAAGATGCTGACCCAAATGCCCAAGAGTTAGCAAAAGGGGAAGAAGAATTTGATTTAAATGACTTAAGCGTTCCGCCAGGAGTGAAGATAAATGATCCTGTACGTATGTATTTAAAAGAAATTGGACGTGTGGATCTCCTTTCTGCAGAAGAAGAAATCTCACTTGCTGAGCGAATTGAGCAAGGCGATGAAGAGGCAAAAAGACGTCTTGCCGAAGCCAATCTCCGCTTAGTTGTCAGTATTGCCAAAAGATATGTTGGCCGTGGAATGCTTTTCCTTGATTTAATCCAGGAAGGAAACATGGGTTTAATAAAGGCTGTTGAGAAATTTGATTACCGTAAAGGTTTTAAATTCAGTACGTATGCGACTTGGTGGATTCGTCAAGCGATCACACGTGCGATTGCTGACCAAGCAAGAACAATCAGAATTCCTGTCCATATGGTCGAAACGATCAATAAATTGATCCGTGTTCAACGTCAATTGCTTCAGGATCTTGGCCGTGAACCATCACCTGAAGAAATTGCCGAAGATATGGATTTAACACCAGATAAGGTTAGAGAAATCTTAAAGATTGCTCAAGAGCCAGTTTCATTAGAAACACCGATTGGTGAAGAAGATGATTCTCACTTAGGTGACTTCATTGAAGATCAAGATGCGACATCTCCTTCAGAGCATGCAGCGTACGAACTGTTGAAAGAGCAGCTAGAGGACGTTTTAGACACTTTAACAGATCGGGAAGAGAATGTATTACGCCTGCGTTTCGGGCTTGATGATGGGCGTACACGCACTTTAGAAGAGGTCGGTAAAGTGTTTGGTGTTACACGCGAGCGTATTCGTCAAATTGAAGCGAAAGCATTGCGTAAATTAAGACATCCAAGCAGAAGCAAACGATTAAAAGACTTTTTAGAATAACAACTACATCATACATCCTTTTTAGAAAAGGATTGTCAGAAAATAGTTTACTTCTTACAATAGAGGTAAACTATTTTTTTATTTCTGAATGAAATCAATGTTTACTACAAACTAGCTTCAATGCCCCATAAAAAATTCTAGCTATTTGTTGGGTGCCAATGTTTTACAAAGGACGTGTGACGGTTGAGTGAAAACAGAAAAAATATTATCATTAATGAAATTTTAACTTGGAAAAAAAATCGAATGCTGCCTGAACAGTATTGTGACTATCTATTAGCACTATATACGGAAGGCAATCAGCCAGAGACATCGAAAAAGAAAAGTAGAAAAGCTGGTTTTTGGAAAAACCACTATCTTTTCTTATTACTCATTCCGCTGACACTATTTTTAATCCATTTTACTGAATTGTCTATTACTTTGCAAATAGCCATCGTAATTTTATTTGTTTTGGTCGGAATTGTTTTCACTATTTACTTTTCTAGAAAAGGGATTTTACTTCAAATTCCACTGATTGTTTCAGCTTTGGTACTACTATTATCCTCTGTTGAATTTATTTCGCGAATTTATCCAGAAAGACCTGGACCACTCTATTTAAACCTTGTGATAAACTGTATGATCTGGTTGTTAAGCGGTTGGAAACTGAAGCAGCCAGCATTTACTATTTCAGGTGTGTTAGGATTAATTTTACTTATTGTTTCTATTTTCATATAATAAAATATTTTAAAAAGTTTTTAAATGTTGTGAAAATTACCCATTCCCTTTTATAATAGTAGTGTAAGCGTATACAGACAACATAAGGGGGATGGAAATATGAATTTTGATTTAACTTCTGAACAGGAAATGATTCTAAAGACGATACGTGAATTTGCTGATGAAGAGGTGGCACCTGGTGCACTTGAAAGAGATCGCACTAAAGAGTTCCCTGTTGAGATTTTTAAGAAAATGGCTAGTCTTGGCTTAATGGGCCTTCCCTTTCCAGAAGAATATGGCGGTGCGGGTGCTGATACGGTTAGCTTTGCGATTGTGACCGAGGAACTAAGCCGTGCGTGTGCCTCTACAGGGATTACATATTCAGCACATATTTCCTTAGGTGGCGCGCCACTGTACTTATTCGGAACAGAAGAACAAAAGCAAACCTATTTAGTACCTATCTGTACAGGGGAAACCTTCGGAGCATTTGGACTGACAGAACCAAGTGCAGGATCAGATGCTGGAGGGACCAGAACCACTGCTGTTGAAAAGGGTGGAGAATATATTATAAATGGAAACAAATGCTTTATTACAAATGCAAGCTATGCAAAGCATTTGGCACTAACGGCGATAACAGGAGAGAAAGATGGCAAAAAGGAAATTAGTGCGATTATCGTCCCAACTGAAGCAGAAGGATTCAAGATTATTGATAATTATGAAAAGATGGGATTGCATTCATCAAATACGACAGAACTTGTGCTAGAAGATGTGCGCGTTCCGACTGAGCACTTGCTCGGCAAAAAAGGTGAAGGTTTTAAACAATTTTTAATCACGTTAGACGGGGGAAGAATTGGAATTGGGGCAATGGCTCTTGGCATCGCTCAGGCTGCCTATGAGAAGGCTGTGCAATATGCGAAGGAACGTCAGCAATTTGGACGCTCACTCTCCCATTTTCAAGCGATTCAATTTAAATTAGCTGATATGGCTATGAAAATCGAACTGGCCCGTAATATGGTCTATAAAGCTGCATGGCTTAAGGATCAAGGAAGACCATTTTCAAAGGAAGCATCGATGTGTAAGCTGTATGCTTCAGAGATTTGTATGGAAATCACTGATCAGGCGGTTCAGATTCATGGTGGTTACGGTTACATGAAGGATTACCATGTTGAGCGATACATGAGGGATGGAAAGCTAACGGAAATAGGGGAAGGAACTTCAGAAGTTCAACGCTTAGTTATTGCGCGCCAAATATTAAATAATTAGACTATGTTAGCGTTGGTTGTTGATTAAAAGCCATTGGTGTACACACGAATGGTTTTTATTCGTATGAATAACTTAATGAGCGGGTACACCAATGGCGGTTTCGTGCACCAACAATATAAATTAACAAAGCCAACATTTAAATAAAGAATAGCGTAAGTGTTAGATAAATCACTATTTCATCGGTTAAACTAACATACTTAGATAAAAGCTCCATCCTTGTTGATGGAGTTTTTGTCTAAATTCCGAATTTGATGTGACAAAGTTTGCTTTAGGGCTTTTCCTTCGGCATAATTTGAAGTAGAATAGAGTTTGTTTGTACAATTACTTAATATTAGATGTTCTTACATAAGGGAGGTTAAAACATGAAAAATGCAGCCAAGCCGTATCTTATTATTTTTGCTTTCGGTATTGTAGCAATATTCTTTATGTCATTTATTGGACTAAATAACATGGATGAAATTGCTGCAGAAAAAGAAGGCGGCGGTGAGAAAACTGAAGATACAGCTTCAGCTACTCCAGAAGAAATCTATAAGCAAAGCTGTATCGCTTGTCACGGTGACCAATATCAAGGTGCTGTGGGTCCAGCTTTAAAAGGAATAACTAAATCACAGGATGAAATTAAAGAAATTCTTGTGAATGGTACCGACAAAGGTATGCCAGCAGGACTAATTCCTGGTCAAGAAGATGCAGTTGCCGAATGGTTAACTACTCTTAAATAATTTTTTAAAGAGAAAGTCCTTTGCATATGTAAAGGACTTTTTTTATACTTAATAATAGTGACAGGCTATCGTGGAGAACGATAGCTGTTTATTTGTTGGCTGACTATAGAAAAGTGGTGACTTACTGAATGAATACGGAGAAATTATCACAGCGCCTTGAAGCTGTTGCGAGTTATATTCCTGAAGGTTCCAAAATGGCAGATATTGGATCGGACCATGCGTACTTGCCATGCCATGTTGTTAAAAAGGGAGTTGTTCCCTTCGCCATTGCAGGCGAAGTGGTTGAAGGTCCTTATCAGTCGGCGAAACGACAGGTAGCGATGGAAGGGCTTGAAGAAGAGATCATTGTTCGTAAAGGAAATGGGTTAGAAGTAATTAATGATGAAGAAATTGATTGTATAACGATAGCTGGAATGGGAGGTGCTTTAATTGCTTCCATTTTGGAAGATGGGAAAGATAAGCTGGGACCAACAAAAAGATTAATTTTGCAGCCAAATATCAGTGCCATTTCGATAAGAAAATGGCTTTTGGAAAATGGATGGGAATTAATGGCTGAAGAGATTCTTGAAGAAGATGATAAAGTGTATGAAATTCTAGTGGCTGAAAAAGGAGATCCATATAGACCATATAAAGAATTACATAAAGAATTATTATTGGGCCCTTTATTAGTTGAACAAAATTCAGCTGTTTTTCGAAATAAATGGAAGTCAGAGCTTGATAATTGGCAACGAATTGTTTCTCAGCTTGAAAAAGCAGCAGAATCAGAAGAAACAAGTCAAAAGAGAAAAGAATTAATAGAAAAAATCCAAATGGTTGGGGAGGTATTGAATCATTGAAAAAAGTGAATGGTTATGAAATCATCCAGTTATTCGAACAATTTTCTCCGAAAAGCTATGCAATGGAAGGCGATAAAGTAGGATTGCAAATCGGGAGGCTGAATAAACCGATTGAAAATGTAATGATTGCTCTGGATGTATTGGAGGAAGTGGTTGATGAGGCAATTGAAAAGAATGTTCAGCTTATTATTGCCCATCACCCGCCTATCTTCCGTCCATTGAAGTCCATTGCAACGGAAACACCTGCAGGAAGACTGATAGAAAAGCTGATCAAGCACGATATCGCGGTCTATGCAGCCCATACTAATCTGGATGTAGCAAATGGCGGAGTAAATGATATGCTTGCAGATGCCCTTCAGCTTCAGAATACTGAAGTGCTTTATCCGACCTATGAGACAAAGTTAAAGAAGCTAGTTGTTTATGTGCCAGAGGAGAATGCTGAGGAGCTTAAGAAGGCTCTTGGAAGCGCTGGAGCGGGTGCTATCGGAAATTATAGCCATTGCTCATTTTCATCCGCTGGGATTGGGCAGTTTTTACCTGGTGAAGAAGCAAATCCACATATTGGCCAGCTGGGGAAGCTTGAGATGGTAAGTGAGGAACGAGTTGAAACAGTCTTTCCAGAGCATCTAGAGAAAAGAATTCTTTCTGCTATGTTTAAGTCCCACCCATATGAAGAGGTAGCTTATGATATTTATAGCCTAGAGAATAAAGGAGAAATCCTGGGGCTTGGAAAAATTGGCGATATTCAGGAAATGTCGTTAGAGGAATTCGCTAATCATGTGAAACAATGTTTGGATGTTAAAGGAGTTCGTGTTGTAGGAGATATGGCTTCGAAAGTGAAGAAAGTGGCTGTTCTAGGTGGAGATGGAAATAAATACTTCACTTCCGCTAAATTTAAAGGTGCAGATGTGTATGTAACAGGGGATATGTACTACCATGTCGCACATGATGCCATGATGATGGGACTTAATATTGTTGACCCAGGTCATAATGTTGAAAAAGTCATGAAAAAAGGTGTTGCATTAAAGCTTGAAGAGATGTGCAAGGAAAAAGGCTATGAAGTCTCTTTCATTGCATCGGAAATAAATACAGATCCTTTTCAGTTTATATAATTAAAAAAGAACCGGTCTCCACTTTACTTCTGTGACCGGTTCTTTTTTATATCTATCGCTTAATTTTGGGTAGGATTTTATTTAATGGAACTTTTTTCTCTCTTGTCCAAGTAGCTTGATTATTTGGATCAAATTGCTCAATAAAGGCAATCACTTCCTTGGTGATTGGAGTAGGAGTAGAGGCTCCAGATGTGACGGCAACAGTTGAAGCATCCTTAATCCAATCAATATCAAGCTCTGTAATATCGGCAATACGGTAAGCCTTTGTACTGGCAATCTCTTCGGATACTTGTGCTAATCGATTGGAGTTATTGCTTTTTGGATCTCCAACAACAATCGTGACGTCCGCTTGTCCTGCTTGGGTGGCAACAGCTTCTTGCCGAACTTGTGTTGCATTGCAGATTTCTTTATGGAACTCAGCATGTGGATATTTTTCCTCAAGTTTTTCCATCACATGCTTTACATCCCACTGACTCATTGTTGTTTGGTTTGTGACGACGATTTTTTCACTTTGAATTGGTAATGCTTGAACATCTTCTACTGTTTGTACTAAATGAACAGAATTTGGTGCGATTCCTACTGCACCTTCTGGCTCTGGATGTCCCTTTTTACCGATATAAATAATTTGGAAGCCTTCTTTCACTTTCTCTACTATTAAATCATGGGTTCTTGTTACATCTGGACAAGTTGCGTCAATTGTAACCAGCCCTTTTTCTTTGGCTAATTCCCTTACTTCTGGCGAGATGCCGTGAGCAGTGAAAATAACAGTTCCTTTATCAACCTTATCAAGGATTTCTTTCCTGTCTTTCCCATCTAATGTAATAATGCCCTCTTCTTCAAAAGCTTCTGTCACATGTTTGTTATGAACGAGCATTCCGAGAATATATATGGGCCTTGGCAAAGTTTTATCAAGTGCTGCATTTCTTGCAATAACCATTGCATCAACAACCCCGTAACAATAACCGCGCGGCGAAATTTTTATAATTTCCATGTACTCATACCCTCCCGAGATTTGATTCATCTATTTATGAATGTTCTTTAGTTTTCTATTAATCCTCGATCAAATAGTATAAAATGAACGATTCCGTATTTTATTATATCGGACTTTTGACAATAATAATACTAAAAGCCAATAAAGAACACTGTGTTTATTATCATAGATATAGGAGAAACTCTTTAGTTGCTTTGGGAAATGAAAAAAAACTCCCACTGATGGAAGTTTCACTTTATACATAGAGTTTGGGGATGGATAGTCCATTTGAGCTTTTTTCTATCGTTGGGGCTGTGCTATTATCGATATCGATTGTTTTACTTTCACGTTTACTAGTTGTCTTTGTCTTGGCAGATGGAGAGGGGCTGCTTTCCTCAAGCTTCTTTTCGTCAACTGCTGTCGGTTCGCTATCAGCATTTTTCAGCCCTTTGTAAAGCTTCCACATAGAAGGAATATTTTTCACGAGAGGTCCATACTGCTGGACCATTGGCCCAACTTGCTGAGCCGTATTTAACACTTTTTGTGTGTTTGCTAAAAAGCCATTGATTGAGGAAGGGTTGCTTAAGGCCTTTAATATTCCACCTGCACCTGAACCACTCGTTCCAGCGGCTCTACTCGCTGTTCCAGCGGCACCAGCTATTCCTCTTGCCTGGTTGCCTCCCCCCATCAGTTTGGCAAGTAATCCACCTCCACCCTGTCTCATTTGCGGGGCCGCGCCTTTCATCATTTGGCCCATTGGTGGAGGACCTTGCATAGTATGCATAAATGGCTGTGGAGGCATACCTCCCCGAAAAGGCATTCTTGGTCCTGGCATCATTGACATAGCCTCCTTTCTTAATAATAGGGTATGCATTTTCTAGGAATTGGTTTAGGCATAATGTGAAAGGAAAAAGCTCTTATTAGAATGAATGAATAGTAATTGTGGTGATTTCAAGCAATTTCAATTATAATAACAGGATGATTAAAATGAATCGATACACAAGGAGTTTTTAAAAATGAATGAAACAAAATTTGAACGGTATGAATTTAAGCCATTTATTATTGAGGCGGTTAAGAAATTAGGCTTTTTTGAGCCTACTGAAATACAAGAACGACTGATCCCGACGATTAGTAAAGGGGAAAGCGCAATTGGCCAATCTCAAACAGGGACTGGGAAAACCCATGCGTATATACTGCCGATCTTACAAAAGCTTGACCATACTAAGCATGAGGTGCAAGCAATTATAACAGCACCAACTAGAGAACTTGCAACTCAAATCTATCACGAAATCCTAAAAGTAACAGAGCATTGTCAAGAAGGTGAAGAAATCTCAGCCCGTTGCTATATCGGCGGAACGGACAAGCAGCGTACAATTGACAAATTAAAAAGACAGCCTCAGATTGTTGTTGGTACACCAGGTAGAATCAATGATTTAGTGAAGGAACAAGCTCTCTTTGTTCATAAAGCAACAATGCTAGTCGTCGATGAAGCTGATTTAATGCTAGACATGGGATTTATTGAAGATGTCGACCAAATTGCCAGCAGAATGCCTGAGAAATTACAAATGCTGATTTTCTCAGCGACCATTCCTGAAAAGCTTAAGCCATTTTTGAAAAAGTATTTAGAAAACCCTAAATATATCCATGTAGAGCCCAAACAAGTAACTGCTGCGAAAATTGAGCATTGGATCATGCCTTCAAAGCATCGAAATAAAGTAAATCTTGTTTTCGAAGCTTTATCCACGTTTAATCCCTATTTAGCTATTGTATTTACAAATACAAAGAAAAAGGCGGATGAAGTGGCAGATGCTTTAATTGCAAAAGGGTTGAAGGTTGGCAGAGTGCACGGTGACCTTAATCCGCGTGAACGGAAGAAAATGATGAAGCAAATACTGGATTTGGAATTTCAATACATTGTTGCGACAGATTTAGCTGCCCGTGGGATTGATATTCAGGGAATTAGCCATGTCATCAACTATGAGCTTCCAACAGATTTGGACTTCTATGTACACCGTGTCGGCAGAACAGCACGTGCTGGATTTTCGGGTATTGCATTAACTATTTACGAAATTTCAGATGAAGATGCTTTAAATCGTCTTGAGAAAATGGGGATAGAACTTGAACATGTCGACTTGCAAAAAGGAGAATGGACAAAGTTAGGTGAACGTAATAAACGTAAAAATCGTCAAAGAAAAACGGATGATATTGATAAAAAGGCTTCATCACTTATCCAAAAGCCAAAGAAGGTAAAACCAGGATATAAAAAGAAAATGCAGTGGGAAATGGATAAAATTAAAAAGCGAGAACGAAGAATCAAGAGAAAATAACTTTTTAGGGAGAGGTATTCTAAAATGCTAAAAATTGGTTCACATGTATCTATGAGCGGGAAGAAGATGCTTTTAGCAGCAAGTGAAGAGGCAGTATCCTATGGTTCCAATACTTTTATGATCTATACAGGTGCACCGCAAAACACGAGAAGAAAAAAGATTGAGGAATTGAATATTGAAGCAGGGCTTAAGCATATGGAGGAAAACGAAATTTCTGATATTGTTGTTCACGCACCTTATATTATCAATATTGGAAATACAACAAATCCAAATACATTTGAGCTAGGAGTCAATTTCCTTCGGTCAGAAATCGATCGCACGGAGGCACTAGGTGCCCGTCAAATCGTGCTGCATCCAGGTGCACATGTTGGAGCAGGTACAGAAGCAGGCATCAAGAAAATTGTTGAAGGTTTAAATGAAGTATTAAAAGGTGATGAAAAGGTTCAGATCGCACTTGAAACAATGGCAGGAAAAGGATCTGAATGTGGAAAGTCATTTGAAGAGCTTGCGATGATCATTGATGGAGTAAATTATAATGATCACTTGTCTGTCTGCTTTGATACATGTCATACCCATGATGCTGGGTATAATATTGTTGGGGATTTTGATGGTGTGCTGGAACAATTTGATCGAATCGTTGGCTTAGACCGGTTGAAGGTTCTTCATATTAATGATAGTAAAAATGAACGTGGTATGAAAAAAGACCGTCATGAAAATATTGGCTTTGGTCATATTGGCTTTAAAGCATTAAATTACATTGTCCATCATCCGCAGTTAATGAATGTACCAAAAATCCTTGAGACACCGTATGTAGGTGAGGATAAGAATAATAAAAAAGCGCCATATAAGCATGAAATTGCTATGCTCCGCGCTCAAGAGTACAACGAAAACCTTTTGGATGTAATCATGCAGTAATCACTCATCCATTAATAGCAAGAAAAGGCTGTGAAACTTTCACAGCCTTTTTCAAATATCCTTATTTAGTAAATTGTATGAATAGCTTATTCACTGCTCTTGCAGTTTCTGGTCCAGCAACTTTTGCAATTTCTTTCACTACTCTGGCACGTTCTTCGTCATTAAAAATATTTACTTGTTTTCCACGTAAATACGCAGCTATTTTATTAGCCTGCTGACTCTTAATCGTAATCTGAAATTGTTTGCCGTATTTTAATAATTCATCACCGGTAATCGTACTAATTTTATGATTAATGATGTTTTCAAAGATTTTCAATCTGCATCACTCCTCCAATGTACTGTATGAAAAAAGGGCAGAAATCGTGACATCTTTTCAAAAAAGATAAGTGTTTGTTTCTTTACAATACATTCTTCTTGCTGTATACTACTAAATCGTAATGATTCTTAAATTCTAAGGCTGTGCTTAGTTTATTCACAGCAGATTTAAAGGTGATTAAGTGGAAAAACAAATGAAGCCAATTATTGAAATTGAGCATTTATCCTATCGATATGAAAAAGAAGAGGTACTTGAACATATTAATCTGACGATTCAAGAAGGGGCCTTTTTGGGGATTGTTGGACCGAATGGTTCAGGTAAGTCGACATTAATTAAACTTGTTCTTGGATTACTTAAAACGCAAAAGGGAAAGATTAGGCTTTTTGGCCAAGAGATCAATCGGTTTAAAGATTGGTATAAAATTGGATTTGTTTCACAGAAGGCTAATTCTTTTAACACAGGTTTTCCTGCTACTGTTTATGAAGTTGTTTCAAGTGGGTTAACGAAAAAGCTCGGGCTCTTCAAATTTATGAAAAAAGAGGATCATATTAAGGTTGTTAAAGCCATTGATTCAGTTGGACTCCTTGCATTTAAAGACCAGAATATAGGGGAGCTTTCTGGAGGACAGCAGCAGCGTGTGTTTATTGCTCGAGCGCTAGTCAGCGATCCGAAATTATTGATTCTTGATGAACCTACTGTTGGTGTTGATGCTCAGAATGTCCAATCGTTTTATGAAATGCTGGATGAATTAAATAAACAGCTAGGCATTACCCTTTTATTAGTTACGCATGATATTGGGGCTATTTCTGATAAAGTGACACATGTAGCCTGCCTAAATAAACATTTACATTTTCATGGCAGGACCGAGGAGTTTGAAGAGCTTAAACGGAATGAAATGTCAGAGTTCTACGGCCATGATATTCAAATCCTGACCCATAACCATGAACACCATCATCACCACCACCACGGAGGAGCAGGGCAATGATTGCAGGTATATTACAATATGAATTTTTACAAAATGCCTTTTTAACGGGTATTATTATTGGAATTATTGCCCCATTGATTGGTGTATTTATTGTTGTGCGAAGGCTTTCGCTTATTGCTGATGCCTTAAGCCATGTTACCCTCGCTGGAATTGCTGCAAGCCTGTTTCTTGAAAAGAAATTTATGGTTTTTAGCGGCCTAAATCCGATGTATATGGGGATGCTCTTTTCGGTAACAGGTTCCTTATTTATTGAAAAGCTGCGAGCAGTCTATAAGCATTACCAGGAATTGGCGATACCGATTATCTTATCGGGAGGTATCGGACTTGGTGCGATCTTTATCTCGCTAGCTGATGGATTTAATACCGATCTATTTAGCTATTTATTTGGAAGTGTTAGTGCGGTAAGCCGGATAGATTTATGGATTATTTTAGTTATTAGTATTCTTGTAATTGTGTTAATTATTTTATTGTATAAAGAATTATTTTTGTTATCATTTGATGAAGAGCATGCGAAGGCGTCTGGTATTGCGGCAAAAAGTGTACATTTTGTTTTCATCGTGATGGTTGCTCTTGTTATTGCTGCATCCATGCGCATTGTTGGGATTCTGCTAGTTTCATCGTTAATGACCTTGCCTGTTGCCGCAAGCATTCGAATTGCTAAAGGATTTAAGCAGACAATTTTTTATTCGGTACTTTTTGGTGAAACATCGATATTAGGAGGATTAACATTGTCCTATTATTTAGATTTAGCTCCAGGTGGGACAATTGTCATGATTGCTGTGCTCATATTGATATTAACTATTTTTATCAAAAAGATGGCTGTTAGGGTATCTTAAATTTCGATTAGAGATGGAAGAAAAGGTAATTAGAGGTGAGTAAAGTGGATGTTAATGAGGCATTGCAGCTTTTAAAGAAAAAGGGTTATAAATACACAGGAAAACGAGAGGAAATGCTGCAATTTTTTGCAAAAAGCGATAAATATTTAACTGCCAGGGATGTACTTGCTTCAATGAAAGATGACTATCCTGGTTTAAGCTTTGATACGATCTACAGAAATTTATCTTTATTTGTTGATCTTGGCATCTTTGAAATGACAGAGCTGTCTGGAGAAAAACATTTTCGCTATACATGTGCGCATGAACATCATCATCATCATTTCATTTGTTTGGACTGCGGAAAAACGAAGGAAATCAAAACTTGTCCAATGAAAGAACTACAAGAAAATTTAAGAGGCTATGATGTATCCGGGCATAAATTTGAAATTTATGGACGCTGTCCAGAATGCTTTGATCATACAGATACAGCTTATAGCTAAAATAAAAAAGCGGCGGCAGCCGTTTTTTTATTTTAACCAATTTTCGACCCAAGCATTTGCCTCAGACCAATTATTTACTCGAATTACTCCACTTGGGATGGGCTCCTGATTATAAGGGGTATTGAATAAGATGACGGGAATATGACATTCTTCATGAATCATTACAGCATTATCATGCTTATCCTCAAAGAATATGTCGACGTTATAGTCTTTAGCTGCCTTTATTTTATTATGAGTTCCTAATAAATCAATATGATGAAAGCTAAGCTCATGCTGTATAAACCATTTCTCTGTAACTTTAAGAAGGTGGGCGCTTCGTGCACTAATAAAAAATAATTCATGCTCATCTCCCCATTTATTTAAAATCGTTTTTGCTCCAGCGGCAAGTGGTGATTCAGCATAAATGACAGGTTCGCTTTTAATAAACCATTTGGCAAATTCCTCTTCTGATATATCAACGGCATGTGTTAAATCATATTGTTTCACATCATTTAGGGTAATATTTAAATTAAAGTCTTTATTTATATAGGGAATAATGGAGGCAGGGCAAGTGACTGTTCCATCAATGTCTATCCCAAATCGCTTTTTCATTAGAAACTCCCCTTTATTAGTTCGATCATTATTATCTTATCGCAGATAAAGGGACAGGTCGAGAATGGTCTTTCATGTTAGGGTGTAAAATATTAACAATATTAAAACAGTCATATACGTAAACAATAATAATGCTCCAAAAATATAAATGCGTGAGTCAGGTTGCATAGTGGAAACATTATATGCTTCCATTCATGAAAGTGAGGGATCAGGCAGATGGCAGATCAAGACCGCGATTATGAGGATTACGATCTTCGGCATAGCGAGCCAATTGGAGAAAAGAACCAATATGAAACTGCAGATTTCACAGAAGAAACCTCGGCTGAACTCGCTGCACCGATTTCATTTGACAGAGGCATGAATAGAGTGGATGAGCGGGATCGGGAGACGGTTACCGCAGGAAGAGGCGTAGGTTTCGCAGCTCTGGCTCTTTCGATCATTTCTTTATTTGTGCTGCCAGTCCTGTTTGGAGCAACAGGAATCGTTCTTGGTTTCATTGCCCGACGAAGAGGAGCTACTAGTCTCGGCAGCTGGGCGATTGGAATCGGAGTCGTTTCAATTATTGTAGGAATGTTTATCCTGCCGTTTTTTTAATGGCAGAATAAATAAGAGCCTGGGCAAATGCCAGGCTCTAACTACTAGCCCGGGCCATTTATACAGGATGCTCGGGCTTTTATTATTTAATTGTTTCTGCTTTTTTCTTTTCTTCTTCTTGCTTCGCAAAGTATTCTTCAGCAATTTTATCGATTTCAATTTTTAATTCTTCTACCATTGTAGCTTCAGGAACCTTACGGATGATTTCCCCTTTACGGAAAAGCAATCCTTCACCGCGTGCCCCAGCAATTCCGATATCTGCCTCACGCGCTTCTCCAGGTCCATTTACAGCACAGCCCAGTACAGCGACTTTAATAGGAGCTTTGATTTTTTGAATATATTCTTCCACTTCATTAGCAATGCTAATTAAATCAATTTCGATTCGTCCACAAGTAGGACAAGAAATTAATGTAGCAGCATTAGAAGATAGGCCAAAAACCTTTAGCAGCTCACGGGCAACCTTTACTTCTTCAACAGGGTCAGCACTTAATGAAATACGAAGTGTGTTCCCGATCCCTTTATGCAGGATAGCACCTATTCCAGCTGCACTCTTACATGTTCCAGCAAATAGTGTTCCAGACTCAGTAATTCCTAAATGCAGCGGATAATCGAAGGCCTTACTTGCCTTTTCATAGGCTTCAATTGCTAAGTTAACATCTGATGCTTTCATGGAAACGATAATATCGTGAAAATCGAGATCTTCCAAGATTTTAATATGATGGAGTGCGCTTTCCACCATTCCATCTGCAGTTGGATATCCATACTTTTCAAGAATGCGTTTTTCAAGTGAGCCCGCATTGACACCAATTCGAATAGGAATTCCTTTTGCCTTTGCTGCCTTAACAACTGCTTCTACTTTTTCTCTTCTTCCAATATTACCTGGGTTAATTCTGATCTTGTCTGCGCCGCCTTCAATTGCTTTAAGCGCAAGTTTATAATCAAAGTGAATATCGACAACGAGTGGGATATTGATTTGCTTTTTAATATCTGCGATGGCATTTGCTGCACGTTCGTCAGGGCAAGCAACGCGGACAATTTGACAGCCAGCTTCCTCTAAACGTTTGATTTCAGCAACTGTTGCCTCGACGTCATGTGTTTTTGTTGTTGTCATACTTTGGATAAACAGCTCATTGCTGCCGCCAATTGTTAATGGTCCTACTTTAACAGGACGTGTCTTCGTACGATGTATCATTTCAGTCAATGGAGATTCGCTCCTTTTATTTCAGTTAATTATATTATAGAATTCACATTCACCTTCATATTGTATCAGTGAATCATTGATATTGACAAGAATGATGGTTTATCCAATAAAGGGAACTTTTAATTATTATTGTACACAGGAAACTTATATGTTTCTCCATATTTCAGTTCTTCAGGCTTTAGTCCATTATTTAAATTGGAAAAGTCTATGATTACATCTGTGATACTAACTGGAAGTGGACCGTTCATTTTTTGCTCAATAATAGAAAGGACTGTTTCCCCTGGATTTACCTTTTTTTCAAAAAAAGCTTCGGTAATGTTTGTCATAGAGGCAGCTTCGATAATTGGTTCATCATCAGTTGGTAATGTTCCTTTACTGAGGTCGTAATAAATGACGAAAATCGTCAGTGCGGATAATAGTAGTGCGACTAATCGTTTCATATTGGCTCAACCTCCGGAATAATTAGCTTGCATATCCAATATGTATGCTAGTCCAAAAGGGGGTAGAACGTAATAAAAGCAAAATTTCATATAATGTGAATAAGTTTACGTAATCATTACTTAACATTTACATTTCCTTCATATTCCTTTGCCATAATGTAGGTAGAAAGTCGGGAAAGGTAGGAGTCATATTTTGCTGAAGAAATTATCGCTGCAAACAAAATTATTAGTTATGATTTTAGGCTTACTGCTGATGACAGTATCAACTGTTGCGTATATTTCATATGGGAAGTCTAAGGAGACGACTATCAAATTGATGGAACAGCGGCTTAATAAAGAGGTCGCCACCATTTATGATATGGCTCAAAATGTGATGCTCATTTATGTTGGCCAGGAGGAAAAGTTTCATAAAAAGATGAACCAGGTCATAAAAAGCCAAGATGCCAATCTAGCACAGGATGGGCTTAAAGGGAATTACTTCCTAGTAAATGAGAAAGGAGCGACTCCTTTTCAAATTAGTAAGAATTCAACGATTGATTTTACAGGAGAAATAGTAGAAAAAATGAGAGAAAGACAAAACGGCATACTCCATCAAAATATAAATGGAGAGCGTTATACACTTTCCTTTCATTCGGTTCAAGAATTTAAGGGGATTTATGTTATTGCTATTCCTCAAAAACAATACTTACAAGATATTAATGAAATGGCTAAATACATATTTATTGTTGCTTTCATAAGCCTTATCTTAACTTCTATCATTCTCATTTTAATGGTAAGAGGTTTAACTAATCCTCTTATTAAGCTAAGGGAGGTCATGAGAGAGGCTAGGAATGGGCATTTGGATGTTCGCATTGAAACAAACACAACGACACCTGAAATTACTTCGCTTGTGAAGAGCTATAATGCGATGATTGGTCAAATGAGTACACTTTTATTTAAAATTTCATCGACGACAAAAGATTTATCATTAACAGGGAATGAGTTGAGAAATAGCTCTGGACAAGTGCTGGAAGAAAATGAACAGCTGATGGATGCAATCCAAGTAGTTAAAATCGGGGCAGAACAATCAGCAATAAGCTCTGAAGATAGCATAAGGATGTTTCAAGAAATGAACAGATCTCTCAGCAATATTTTTGATCATATGAAATCGGTTATGGAAAAAGTGCTAACAATGAATCAATCTGCTTATGAGGGAGAAAAGAATGTGGGGAATCTAATCAATACATTTCATCACTTTGAAATAGAATTTAAAGATGTCTCTTCATCCGTTCAAGCTGTAAAGGATCATTCAGAATCAATTGCAAATGTCGTTATGATTATTCAGCAAATGGCAGAGCAAACAAAGCTACTTGCTTTAAATGCAGCGATTGAAGCGGCAAGAGCAGGCGAATCAGGAAAAGGATTTGCGGTTGTTGCCAATGAGGTGAAAAAACTGGCTGAACAATCTTCTCTTGCAGCAAGTGAAATTAAAAATACGATTGAAAAGATGGAATACATTTCGGTAAAGACTTCCGATGAATTCGCTGAGATGATGAATAACTTCCAAACACATATTAAAACAGCATCTGCCAGTAAGGAATCTTTTGATCAATTGATGACTGAAATTACAATGGTAAGCAAGATGATTGAACAAGCTCAAGGCGAGTTAGCTGGCTTAAATCTGATTTTGCCAAAGATGGAATCAGCTACGGAGAATTATGTTTCAGTTTCTCAAGAAACACTGGCAAGTGCGGAACAGATGATGGAAGCATCACAGAGGCAAATTGTAAAAATGAAACAAAATCATGAAGCAGGTGAAAGATTGACTGAATTATCCCAATCACTTGCCATGTTAAATGCAGAATTCCGCTATGTTAAATAAATGAGAATATAAAAAGGAAAAACGCGCAAATCGCGCGTTTTATTTTTTTTCTGGTCTTGGTATTTCCTTTATCACTAAAAATAAAATGATGAAAGCAACAAACCAGTTAAGGATGGCACCATTAGGCACGAGTGTTTTTAAACTATCCATAACTGTAAAGAAGATCGTTGGCAGTGTCACGCTATACGCGGCAAGTCTCCAAGTATGGCGGTATTGGATATCTACTTCTAGCAGCTTTTTTAATAAAAGACCGACCAAGGCTAGAAATGAAATCTCAATAAATTTCAGTCCGGCAGCGAAAATATAAATAACCAGTACAATAAGCGGAATGATAATGGCTAATAAAGAATCAAAAGTTGCTAAAACACTCTCAATATCATCATTTGTAAGTACTGCATCATTTATCATGGAATAAGAGAAGGATTGGACTTGGCCCCCTGCGACAAAATAAGCATCATTCTTTAATAGTGCAATTGTGTTGTTACTATTAGATAGTTCCTTTTGATTTACTGTTCCGGTTGAATCGAAGATAATCGTGAAGTCATCCTTGTTAATAATCTTAGGAACATCAATGTCTGATTGCATTTCACCATTTTCAATGATAAATGATGGAAGTTCTGTTTTAACGCTATCTTGTATTGCACCCATCCCATTTATTAACGCTGTACTGAAATAAACGCTCGAGGGAATAATCGATAGAAGTGTAAGAAAAAATACATATAAGATCGTTTTTCCAATTCCTTGAAAGCGATATGGTGCAATATCTTTCGGTGAATAAAGACTCTTTATAAATTGTTTAAAAATATTCATTTCACACACCCTTAATTGATTTCATCCTTATAGTTTACCTGTATAAAAAACTTAGTACAAGTGTTTGACACTTAGTGCTTTACGAGTAGTTTTGTAACATAATTGTAATATTAGGCTTGTTTGTAAAGGTATTGTAAATTTAATCGAAGATATCTTTACTCTTCATTCAACATCATTAATAATTGTATGGACTTGGTGAAATGTGTCGAATAGAGATATAGGGGTTGGGGAAAAAGTGGAATTGAATATTCAGCAGATGATTTTTGAATTTCTTGGAGGCCTTGGAATTTTTCTATATGGGATTAAAACTATGGGTGACGGTCTTCAAAAATCGGCTGGTGATCGATTAAGAGATTTACTTGATCGATTCACTACAAATCCAGTTATGGGTGTATTTGCCGGGATACTAGTGACAATACTGATTCAAAGCAGCTCTGCGACAACAGTGATAACCGTTGGATTAGTGAGTGCAGGATTCATGACTCTTCGCCAAGCGATTGGTGTGATCATGGGTGCTAATATCGGTACAACTGTAACTGCATTTATTATAGGAATTGATGTGGGTGCATATGCACTGCCTATTATTGCATTAGGATCCATTTTATTATTCTTCTTTAAAAATAAAAAAGTACATAATTTTGGTCAAATTGTTTTTGGCTTCGGTGCCCTATTTTATGGATTAGAGTTAATGAGTGGTGGAATGAAGCCGCTCAGGACGCTCGAAGCCTTTCATGAGCTGACATTGAATATGAGTCAAAATCCAATTTTGGGTGTAATTGTTGGAACGGTTTTTACGGTTATTGTCCAAAGCTCAAGTGCAACGATTGGGATTCTTCAAGGACTGTTTTCTGAACAGTTAATTGATATTCATGCGGCATTGCCGGTTCTTTTTGGGGACAATATTGGCACAACGATAACTGCTATTTTAGCATCTATTGGAGCATCAGTTGCGGCCAAAAGAGCGGCTGCGGTTCATGTTCTATTTAATTTAATAGGAACAACTATTTTCATGATCCTACTCAAGCCGTTTACATTACTAATTGAAAATATCCAGGCTGGAATGGGGTTAAATCCAGAGATGACCATAGCCTTTGCCCATGGGATATTTAATGCTTCGAATACATTGATTCAATTACCATTTGTCGCAGTGTTAGCAATCATTGTGACAAAATTAATTCCGGGTGAAGATTCTGTAATGGAATACAAGGCAAAACATCTTGATCCTGTATTTATACAGCAAGCTCCTGCTATCGCTCTTGGACAAGCAAAAGAAGAAGTGTTAAGAATGGGGCAATTTTCAATTCGCGGTCTAGAAGAAACATGTGAATTCTTAAGAACAAAAAACACAAAGCATTCAAGCAATGCCATGCAGCTGGAGGATGCGATTAATAATCTGGATCGTAAAATTACAGATTATTTAATTGAGCTCTCCACAAGTTCTTTATCTGCGCATGAATCGGAAGAACATACAATGCTTATGGATACGGTCAGAGATATTGAACGTATAGGAGATCATTACGAAAATATTATTGAACTTGCTGAATATCAACTGGCGAATAAGGTGCAAATTTCAGAATCTGCAATGGCTGATCTAGAAGAAATGTTTAAGCTAGCCATTTCTACTGTGAAAGAATCAATTCATGCATTGGATCATAAGGATAGAGAAGTGGCACAAGATGTTGTGAAAAAAGAAGAAGAGATTGATAAAATGGAAAGAAAACTTCGCAAACAGCATATTCTTCGTTTGAATGAAGGGTTATGTTCTGCTCAGGCAGGAATATTCTATGTAGATATTATTAGTAATCTGGAACGAATTGGTGATCATGCAGTAAATATTGCTGAAGCTATTTTAGGTGAAGAATATCATTAGAAAGACATTAATTGCAGATGCAGGGAGGGCAATCAATGTTCTATTTTATAAAGGCAGGTGAGTAGATTCCTATGGAGTATCTGTATTGGACCTTAATTATTATTTTATTTGTTATCGCCTTTATTGGTCTTGTATACCCAATTATCCCAAGTGTTTTATTTGTATTAGGAGGATTTATTCTTTACGGAGTATTCTTTTCCTTTGAACCGTTTAACTGGCTGTTTTGGCTAATACAGGGGCTTTTTGTTTTATTACTATTTGGAGCAGACTATGTCGCAAATTTAATTGGAATCAAAAAGTTTGGAGGTTCAAAGGCAGGTATTTGGGGAAGCACAATTGGAATGCTTGTTGGTCCTTTTGTCATTCCTGTTATTGGGATCATTATCGGACCGTTTCTAGGTGCCATTATTGCAGAATTGGCAGTTAATAAGAAAGAGTGGAAGGAAGCTGTGAAGATTGGTTTTGGATCTGTCATTGGCTTTATTAGCAGTGTGATCACTAAAGGAATCATTCAAGCAGTGATGATCATTTATTTTGCTCTTGTTATTTAATAAGGGACCCATTGCCTCTTAATGATGCAGTGGGTCCTATTCTTTATTGTTTAATTTAACCCGCAGATTTCAGAAGGACAGTTTTGACAATCGACTTCCTTCTTTAGGTAATTTAAGTTTTTTATTATTAATCGTTGCCGGTCATAAGAAATGATATCTTTATCTCTTAGCTCCTTTAGCATTCTCTGTATAACTTCTCTCGTCCCAAAGCTTAAATTAGCTAACTCCTGGTGGGTAAGAGGGAAATCTATTAAAATGCCTTCTGAAGTCCTGATTCCATAGCTGTTGGAGAGGCGAATTAAGATTGAATAGAGCCCTCCTTTTTTTCCGTGAATAATTAAATCCTGGCATATCATTTGTGCCTTCAAATATCTTGTGCTGAGCCAAGATGTTAAATTACTCAATCTTTCTTTGTCTTGTAAAATATACTCTTCGAACGGTTCTTTCTTAATGATCAACATTTCACAATCTGTCATTGCCTTTGCGAAAAAATGGTATTTAGGTGCCTGCTTGAATAACTGGTACTCTATAATCAATTCTTCCCCATTAATAATCTTTAAAATAAACTCTTTTCCGTTCATATTCATTCTTCCTAGAGCAGCTTTTCCTGACAACATTAAATAAATATGTTCAACTTTATCCTTCTCTTGAAAAAGCATTGTTCCTGCATTAATTTTTTGTACAGTTTCATTTTCGATAAAATGTTGGACAAGCAGACTGTATAGTGAAATGGTATAATTTTTCAATATTTGTCACTCCTTCCAATGCCTCTAATTCTGATTTAAAGGAAATAGTGTGAAGCTGTCAATGACAGAATTGGATATGTTGTGTGGAATGACATAGGGAATATGACATAAGTCGTTGACAGACAGGAGTTAGAAGAAATCATGACAATTTCATGAAAAATGTTAGGGACTTGTATGTTTTATCTAAAAAAGGGGAAAGGTATATTTGTCTTTTGTCACTTAGATTAAGTGTGGTTCTTCCGCTTTAATTTGAGCATTTTGTTTGAAAGGATTAGATAACTTTGGTAATCTTATATGGAAAGCCCAAAAGAATCATTCTAAAATTAGAATAATAGGAATGGAGGAATAATTCAGAAGGCTTAAATTATTTACATAGGGAGGAATTTATTATGGCATTCGAATTACCGCAATTACCTTATGCTTACGATGCACTTGAACCAACGATTGACAAAGAAACAATGAATATTCACCACACTAAGCACCACAACGCATATGTTACTAACTTAAACAATGCATTAGAAGGAAATGAAGAGCTTCTTTCTAAGTCAGTTGAAGAAGTTGTTTCAAACCTGGATGCAGTTCCAGAAGCTGTTCGTACAGCAGTGCGCAACAATGGTGGCGGTCATGCAAACCACTCCTTATTCTGGCAAGTGATTTCTCCAAACGGTGGCGGTGAGCCAGCAGGAGATTTAGCTGCTGCAATTAACAGCAAATTTGGCAGTTTCGATAGCTTTAAAGATGAGTTTGCTAAAGCTGCAACCACTCGTTTCGGTTCTGGCTGGGCATGGCTTGCAGTTAACAATGGTGAGCTTGAAGTAACAAGCACACCAAACCAAGATTCTCCATTAATGGAAGGCAAGACTCCATTATTAGGTCTTGACGTTTGGGAGCATGCATACTACCTAAATTATCAAAACCGTCGTCCAGATTACATTAACTCTTTCTGGAATATTGTTAATTGGGATGAGGTTTCTAAGCGCTATAGCGCAGCGAAATAATAGAATCAGTTAAAAAACGGCAGAACTAACTGCCGTTTTTTTGTTGTCTAAGAAATTATAAATTTGGATGTTGTGGATAACTTTGCGACAAGTTTGTCTGCGTCCAGCTCCAGCGCCTACCCCCGACGTACAGGACGTACTAGTGTCGACAATGCGACAGGACGTCGCGTTTTTGTCGACCTCGAGGTCACAAGCCAATCCTCCCAGAAAGGTAAAGGACACCTTTCCGTGAGGCTCGTCTTGTGCTTGTCGGGGGTGATCAAGGCGCCTGCGCATTTGTTCATTTCATAGAATACAATAAATTTGAATAAGTGATTTGATTTTGATGGAAACTACCCTTTAGAACCAAAGGGGAGTTTTTTTTATGAGTAAAGTTAAGAAGTTGATCGGAGATGTGGAACTAACAAAGGATTTAAGCCTACTGCTTATAATTGGGGGGCTCTATTCATTAAGTGTGGCTCTATCAAATACATTTGTAAATATTTATCTCTGGAAGCAGTCAGGAGAATTCAAGGATTTAGGTTTATATAATCTCTCAATTGTTGTCTTACAGCCTTTGACATTTATAGTTGCTGGGAGATGGGCAAAGAAAGTTGACAGAGTGATTGTTCTAAGGATTGGCGTCATGTTTTTAGCTGCATTTTATTTAACCGTTCTAGCAATTGGTACTGACGCTTCGAAATTCATCTTACTTCTTGGTGCTCTGCTTGGAGTAGGATATGGGTTTTATTGGCTTGCATTTAATGTGTTAACCTTTGAAATTACCGAGCCTGAGAATCGAGACTTCTTTAATGGGTTTCTTGGAATACTTTCATCTATTGGCGGAATGATCGGGCCGATTGCTGCTGGCTTTATTATCTCAAGAATGGAAAAGTTTACAGGATATTCGATTATTTTTGGTGTATCACTTGGACTTTTTTCATTGGCAGTTTTTTTAAGCTTTTTTATAAAAAGAAGACCAGCTAATGGGAAGTACTGGTTTAAGCGAATTATTGCAGAGAGAAAGCTCAATCGAAATTGGCGCCTGATAACGAATGCACATTTTTTTCAAGGTCTGCGTGAAGGGACATTTGCCTTTATCATATCTGTCTTTGTTTTCATTTCTACTGGTAGTGAGTTAGCTTTAGGCACTTTTGGACTTGTTAACTCAGGCATTTCATTTATTACATACTATAGTGTGTCAAGGCTTCTCAAGAAAGATCAGCGAAAAAAGGCCATATTAATTGGCGGTATTATTTTATACGCCTCTATCTTTTTAATCATTTTTAATTTAACTTATCCCAAGCTGCTGCTCTATGCAGGAATGATTGCCATTGCTTATCCTCTATTGCTTGTTCCTTATATTTCGATGACTTACGATGTGATTGGAAAGGGATGGAAAGCTGCGGAAATGAGAATTGAATACATTGTCGTGCGTGAGATATTTTTAAACGCTGGCCGTATTGTCTCAATTCTAAGCTTTTTAGGAGTAGTCATATTTTTAAATGAAGAAAGAGGCATTCCGATCCTTCTTCTTTGTTTAGGCATTGGTCACTTAATTATTTACTTCTTTATCCGAAAAGTTCATTTGCAATCCACATGAGAGAAGAGGGGAAACCCCTCTTCTCTTTATGAAATTAACAGATATTTCAACCCTGCCCTTTATGATAGAATTATTTATTGATTTCTTATAGAATGTAATAAGATATCAAATGTGAAATAAAAAGGATGTGTAAATAAAAATTGAACCAAAAGAAGAAGAAAAAGAAGTCCCATGTTCCATTTCGATTGAACATCCTATTCTTTATTGTTTTTGTCTTATTTTCAATCTTAATTCTAAGACTTGGCTTTGTACAAATTGTTTATGGAGACGATTATCGACGGGAGATTGAGCGAACAGAAGATAGAATCGTAAATAACCCTGTACCACGAGGAAAGATGCTCGATCGGACAGGAAAGATAATTGTTGATAATACGCCGCAAAATGCTATCACCTATACAAATAGCGGAGCTAAACAGGATGAAATGCTAAAGGTAGCTGAATTGCTTGCAAAACTAATTGAAAAAGACACGGATAAAGTCCAGGAAAGAGATAAAAAGGATTACTGGATTTTAAACAATGAAGAGCGTGCCAATGAAAAGGTAACAGATGAGGAAATAGATAAATTAAAGGAAACGCTTGAAGGAAAAGAGTTAGACAAAGAAATTTATAAGCTTAAGCTTGATCGAATTACAGAGGAGGAGTTAAACGAACTTACAGCATTCGATTTAGAAGTTTTGGCTATTTATCGTGATTTTACAAGTGGATATGCCTTAACTCCACAAATTGTTAAGAATAAAGATGTGACAGATGAAGAATTTGCTGTAGTTAGTGAGAACTTGCAGCTGCTGCCTGGTGTTGATACGACAACAGACTGGGAAAGGTATTATACATTTGGTGACACATTGAAATCTGTGCTCGGAAGTGTGTCTGATGATGGACTTCCAGCTGAGCAGCTTGATTATTATTTAGCGCGGGATTACAGCCGCAATGATCGGGTTGGAAAAAGCCAAATTGAACTTCAATATGAAGATGTACTTCACGGCCAGAAAGCAAAAGTGAAAAATGTAACTGATAAATCAGGCAATGTCCTAGAAACGATTCCGATTTCAGAAGGCAAAAGAGGAAAGGACCTTGTATTAAGTATTGATATGGACCTTCAAATAGCTGTTGAAAAGATTATTGAAGAGGAATTAAAAGCGGCAAAGGGAAAATCAGGTACTACTTTACTTGATCGTTCCTATGTTGTCCTCATGGATCCCCGTACCGGAGAGATTCTCTCAATGGCAGGAAAACGAATAGTCAAAAAGGAAAACGGGGAAAGAGTCATAATGGATGATGCCCTAGGAAATATTCAAACGACTTATAATGTAGGGTCTACTGTCAAAGGTGCAACGATTATGACTGGCTATAACACTGGGGCGATTCGTCCGGGAGATACGTTCTATGATACACCAGTAAAAATTAAGGGGACTCCACCTAAGAAATCTTGGAAAAGTGGTCTAGGTACGATGTCAGATATTACAGCCCTTAAATTTTCTTCAAACGTTTATATGTTTCAGACTGCAATAAGAATAGGCGGAGGGACTTACAGTTACGACCGTCCATTAAGACTGGAACCGGAAGGATTTAGCACCATTCGTGATTCCTTTGCTCAATATGGACTAGGGATTAAAACAGGTATTGACCTTCCAAATGAACAGTCTGGATTTAAAGGAAACGGAACAAAACCCGGTTTCATGCTTGACCTTGTAATCGGCCAGTATGATACGTATTCAAATATGCAGCTTGCTCAATACGTTTCAACAATTGCCAATGGCGGAAACCGAATGGAGCCGCATATTGTGAAAGAAATACGTGAACCGCTAATGGATAATGGAGAAATTGGGCCAATTATCGAGGAAATTGAACCAAAAGTGCTTAACCGTGTAGAAGGAAAAGAAGAGTGGCTTGACCGTGTTCAAGAAGGCTTCAGAAAAGTTGCCCAAGAACCAGGTGGGACAGCCTATTCAAGCTTTGGAGCGAAAGGAAAGGATTATAGTCCTGCAGGAAAAACGGGTACAGCCCAAGCATTCTATGATGGTCCAGAGCGAAGCAAATATGGTAAGATACCGCCTGAGGTTATTAATTTAAGCTATGTTGGCTATGCACCTTATGATAATCCTGAAATAGCTATTGCAGTCTTAGTACCATGGGCTTATCAAGGCAGTCATGGGCATTATGCCAATAGAAATATTGCCGAACGTGCCCTGGATACGTATTTTGAATTAAAGAAACAAAGACAAGCAGGCACAAACAATACGGATAATTCAAACCAAGACGAGCAAGAAAATGATGGTGAAGAAACAGAGTAAGAATAATAGTTACTTGTAAAAAGTCTATTCCCGATAGAGGAGTAGGCTTTTTTTTATGTAAATAACTGGCTATTCCTTTTGGGGAATTCAATTTTTATACATCGTTTAGCTGTAATTTACAAAAGCTTTACATTCAATTAAAACTACGTTAATGCTTGAGCTTTATTCTAGACGTGTAGGACAAAACAACCAATCTCTTAGGGGGAATAAAGAAATGAAAAGCTTTAAGTACTTAGCGCTATCAACAATGATCGGGGCAGTGCTCGCATTCACTGCGGCTTGCGGAGAAACAAATGACGCAACAACAAATGGTTCTCAAACTGAATCAAGCAATAACGAACAGTCAGCAGCTGAAGAAAATAAGCAGCTTCAAGGTGAAATAAATCTTGATGGATCCTCAACCGTTTATCCAATTATGGAGGCAGTTGTTGAAGAGTTTGGTATGGAGCAGCCTGGAGTGAAGGTTTCAGTTGCATCCTCAGGTACAGGCGGCGGTTTCAAAGCATTCATTGCCGGAAGTACAGATCTAAGTAATGCCTCTCGTCCAATTAAAGACGAGGAAAAAACACAATTAGAAGAAGCAGGTATTGATTTTACAGAATTTAAATTAGCGAATGACGGACTTTCAGTGGTCGTTCATAAAGATAATACTTGGGTAGATCACTTAACAGTAGATGAGTTAAAGAAAATGTGGGTTGAAGATGGATCAATTAGAAAATGGTCTGATATCCGTGAAGGCTGGCCAGAAGAAGAAATTAAATTTTATTCACCAGGTACAGATTCAGGAACATTTGATTACTTCAATGAAGTGATTCTAGAAGATGCACCAATAGTGGAAAGTGCGACACTTTCTGAAGATGATAACGTATTAGTTCAAGGTGTAACAGGTGATAAAAATGCGATCGGCTATTTCGGCTTTGCGTATTATGTTGAAAATAAGGATAAATTGAAGGTTGTTCCGATTGATGGCGGCAATGGTGCTGTTGAGCCTAACCATGAGACAGTTGAGAGTGGGGAATATGCTCCATTATCACGTCCACTATTTACCTATGTGAAAAATGAGTCATTGAAAAATGAAGAAGTATATGAATTTGTTAAATATACACTTGAAAATGCAGCAGCGCTTTCAGAAGATGTAGGCTATGTGAAATTAAAGGATGAAGAATATTCGGCAGCACTTAAAGTGCTAGAGGGACTTAAATAATTTGTATCGACTAATTAGTTAAAACCTGATGGGAGGCGTAAAAATTTACGTCTTCCCATTGCCTGCTACACGAATGAAAGGGGTTTTCGTTTTGGCTTTACAGAAATCTTCAAATTCTCTTTCTGTTCAGGAAATGATTCAGAAGAAAAAGCAAAAGAAAAGCAAAACGTTTCAAGTAGAGAAAATGATTCCTTTATTACTATTACTGACAGCAATCGTTTCTGTTTTAACAACGCTTGGTATTGTGCTTACATTAGTTGCTGAAACCTTTACCTTTTTTACAAAAGTTTCAATAGCAGAGTTTCTGACTGCACAGAAGTGGTATCCATTCTCAGAAACAAATGGCTCCTTCGGTATTTGGCCACTTATTTCTGGGACATTAAAGGTTTCGATTATTGCCGCAATTGTAGCGGTGCCTATTGGATTATCCTCAGCCATTTTTTTGAGTGAGTATGCATCAGATCGAACACGTAGAACGATTAAGCCGATACTGGAAGTACTTGCAGGAATTCCAACAATTGTCTATGGATTCTTTGCTTTAACTTTTGTCACACCTATATTAAGAGAAATCATTCCTTCCCTTGAAATCTTTAATGCATTAAGCCCCGGCATTGTCATTGGAATTATGATTACGCCGATGATTGCTTCCCTTTCAGAGGATGCGATGTCGAGCGTGCCAAATTCAATGCGTGAAGGAGCACTTGCTCTTGGTTCAACAAAGCTTGAAGTAGCGATAAAGGTCGTTCTTCCAGCAGCGATTTCTGGTATTGTTGCATCAATTGTTCTCGCCGTTTCAAGAGCAATCGGTGAAACGATGATCGTGGCTGTTGCTGGAGGCTCTACACCAAATCTTAGCTGGGATGTTACAAGCTCTATTCAGACAATGACAGCCTATATTGTTCAAGTGAGTCAGGGAGACGCGGGATATGGTACGACAATTTACTATAGTATTTATGCTGTTGGGTTTACATTGTTTTTATTTACTTTAGTAATGAATATGGTCGCCCAATTTATCTCTCGCCGTTTCAGGGAGGAATATTAAATGAAATGGATCGACCATACAAAAGTTATTAAGCATATGAAACCAAGATTAGTTTCAAACATTGTCTTTAAGCTAATCTTTATGGCAGCAACAGTGTTTGGGTTGTTAATCTTAGGAATTTTATTATATCGGGTAATCACTCAAGGAATTGGCTATCTTGATTTTCATTTTTTGCAAAATCTTCCCTCTCGTAAACCAGAGCAGGCAGGTGTAAAAACAGCTTTAATCGGTACGATTTGGCTAATGGGGGTCGTTGCTCCTGTCACATTGCTTCTTGGTGTTGGAACGGCCATTTATTTAGAAGAGTATGCAAAGAAAAATCGATTTACACGATTTATACAAATAAATATTTCTAATCTCGCTGGAGTTCCATCAATTGTTTTTGGCTTACTTGGACTAACTGTTTTCGTTCGTGCATTGGCATTAGGAACGAGCGTACTAGCAGCTGGTTTAACAATGAGCTTGCTTGTTCTTCCGATAATTATTGTTGCTTCTCAGGAAGCGATAAGAGCTGTTCCTAAGGAATTAAGGGAGGCGTCATATGGAATGGGAGCAACAAAATGGCAGACCATTTTAAATGTTGTTCTTCCAGCGGCGATCCCAGGGATTTTGACTGGTGGAATTCTTGCATTATCAAGGGCGATTGGTGAAACAGCTCCGTTAGTTGTGCTTGGATTGCCTTTGTTTCTTGCCTTTTTACCAAAGTCAGTATTTGATATGTTTACTGTATTACCGATGCAAATCTATAACTGGACAGGACGTCCACAAGAGGAATTCCAAGGTGTTGCAGCGGCAGGTATCATTGTCTTGCTGACGATGTTAATCATTATGAATTCCGTTGCCGTGTTCATTCGAAATAAATATCAAAAGCGCTATTAAAGCTAAAGGAGAGTTTAGAGATGAATGCAACCATTGAGAAACCACGAGTTAGGCTTGTCATGAATGATAACAATATTGATGCAGCTTCCAATAAAGAGCTTGTATACAAAACAAGTGAGTTAAATTTATGGTATGGGGATAACCATGCATTGAAAAATATTGATTTAGATATTTATGAAAATGAAGTAACAGCCATTATCGGACCTTCCGGCTGTGGGAAATCAACTTATATTAAGACATTGAATCGGATGATCGAATTAGTGCCTAGCGTAAAAACCTCTGGAGCGATTGAGTACCGCGGCCGTAATATTTTTGATAAGTCATACGGTGTGGAAGAGCTTCGTACAAAGGTAGGGATGGTCTTTCAAAAGCCGAATCCTTTTCCTAAATCCATTTATGATAATGTGGCGTACGGACCGAAAATTCATGGGATAAAGGAAAAAAAGATCCTTGATCAAATTGTGGAGGAAAGCTTAAAGGGTGCTGCAATCTGGGATGAAGTGAAGGATCGTTTGAACGAAAATGCCTTCGGTCTGTCAGGCGGTCAGCAGCAGCGGCTATGTATTGCACGGTGCCTTGCGATTGAGCCAGATGTCATTCTGATGGATGAGCCGACTTCTGCCCTTGATCCGATTTCAACATTAAAAGTAGAAGAGCTTGTTCAAAAATTGAAAAAGGATTTCAGCATTATTATTGTCACTCATAATATGCAGCAGGCGGCACGAATTTCTGATAAAACAGCCTTCTTTTTAAATGGTGAAGTGGTGGAATTTACAGACACGGACGAAATCTTCTCTAATCCAGCAGACAAACGAACAGAAGATTATATTACTGGCAGATTTGGATAAGAACGTACTTATAACTAGAAAAGAGGGAAGAATCGCTATGTCTGTACGTGGAAAATTTGATTTTGATTTAAAGGAATTGCAAGGTAAATTACTTGAGATTGGCAGATTCGCAGAGGAAGCACTGACGAAATCGATCGAGGCACTAGAGACACAAAATATTGACCTAGCGCTTGAAATTATCGACCAGGATACAAAGGCAGATTTGATGTATGAAGAAATCAATGATTTTGCGATTCTTTTAATTGCCAAGCAGGCACCGGTAGCAATCGATCTTCGTCGTATTATTGTGGCAATTAAAATTGCCACAGATATTGAACGAATCGCAGACTTTGCTGTAAACATTGCAAAATCAACGATTCGTATTGGAGCTGAGCCATTTGTAAAATCGATTGCCGATATTAAACAAATGCATGAAATTATGCTTAAGATGCTGAAATTGTCATTAGAGGCATTTAATGATGAAGATATTGGGAAAGCGAAGAAGGCTGCACAAATGGATGATGAGGTAGATGAGTTGTACGGGCAAATAATTAGAGAATTATTACAAATCAATCTGCAGAATCCAGCGTTTCTACCACAAATTACACAGCTTTCCTTCGTCTGTCGTTTCTTAGAAAGGGCAGCAGACCATGTAACAAATATTTCTGAGCATATTTATTATCTTGTTAAAGGTAAGCAATATGATTTAAATAGTAATTAAGTAGATAAAAAGCTAAAGGAGTCTGTTCTCCTTTAGCTTTTTGTAATTATTTTGGCAATTTCCTTATAACTCATTTTGGCATTTAATTCAAAGGTTCCAAGCTGAATTCTTTTGCTGTAGCCATTCTCTTCTAAATATGTTTCAAATTGATTCGCATCATCAATGATTTTTTTCTCTGCTAGAACTACGGCAATGTCATGAGAAAACATACCGCTTACGATTTCAAGCTGATAGGTTAAGCTGATTTCCTCTGTTTCAGGTGGCTTAGGAATTTTCTCTTGCTCTTTTGGTTCAGCTTGTTTAGTTTGATTTGTAATCGTTTTGTTCATCTGATCATACGTGTCTTTTGCTAGCACAACATACCCATTGTCTTCCAAAAGTGATTGTGCATTTTTAATATTTAGATCAGCTGATTTCTCACGATCCATACTAAAATAGAAGGCACCGATCGTACATACAGAAATTAGTACACCAAAGGCAAATGCACGGGTATTTCTCTTATTCATACGTATGCCCTCTTTCAATCATTTCCGATAGAATAGATTCCACTTCATTGGTTGATAAGGAGGATTGTCTGGCAATTTGCTCAACTGTTAATCCTTGTTGAACGAGTGACCATACTTGATTTTTTATAATCTCATGCACTTCTTTTTTCTCAGTTGATAAAGATGAACGGTAAGTAGAAACAGACTTCTGAAACGGCTCTTCGCTGACAAGTAATTCTTCCTCAAGCACGCTTAATTTCTTTTTTATTAAATACATCTCTTGAATTTGCTGCATTGAAAGCTGATCAATCTCTTCGCGAATACTTTTATAAGGGTCTTTCAGAAACGCAGAGAGAATGAATAGAATCAATGAAAAGGCAAGTAAGCCAATCATTACATATTCCACAAATAACACCTCAGTTTAGTTAAAATCAAACATAATCAGATATATAGATGATCGATCGCAGATTAACGAGCATTTGTCTCATATTCCTCCAAATTATTTTATCATTATTATCGACAAAATTCGATGTGATTTATTTATTGGGGAAAATACCATGGACTTTTGTCGTTTTTTTTGCAGCATCCGACAATTTCTGTTCATTGTGAGAGTTGCGTTTCGGTGCTAACATTAAATCATAGAATAATGTAATAAAATGACGTTCTCAATCATATCTTAATTATTTGTACAAGAAATGGCGTGTGATGCATGGTGGCTGAGGGTTCAAGAAATTCAGATCAAGTTTCAAAATTAAAGTTGGAAGAGTGTACTCATCCTTCTCAGCCCTGGATCGATCATGTGAGCACATATAGTTATTATGAAAAAGAGCCGTATCCAGTCCTATTTACCAATAAAGATCGTGTAGTAAACCCCATAATGGGTATGCACTCCGAACGTGATTCAAGTGAGTGGTTAAACCTTTGCAACAATCCCCCATTAGCCAATTCAATCGTATGCAGCAAAAAGGCAAATGGGATAAAGGAAAGACCAGAAATTCTCCTACTTGCATGGGAGTATCCACCCCATTTGGTTGGCGGGTTAGCCAAGCATGTGCATGGGCTTTCTCGTGGGCTCCATAGGTTAGGTTATAAGGTAATTGTGATCACCGCTAATCCTGGCCATTTAGTGGATGAGGAGCTTATGGAAGGGATCCATATTTACCGAGTAAAATCCTTTCATGCAAATAACCATCACTTCTTGGAATGGGTGAATGGCCTAAATATTGCGATCGTTCAAAAGGCGCTGGAGCTGTCAGCTCTATATCATTTCGCAGTGATGCATGCCCATGATTGGCTTGTAAGTGACAGTGCGATCTCATTAAAATTATATCTCCATATCCCTCTTATCAGTACGATTCATGCGACTGAGCATGGCCGAAACAAGGGGATCTATACGGAGCTTCAAAAGTACATTCATGAAAAAGAAAGACAATTAATAAATAAGACAGACCATATAATTGTCTGCAGTGATTATATGAATGTGGAAGTAATGGAACTATTTGAAGTAAATGATCAAAAAATATCAATCATTCCAAATGGTGTAGAGGAAAATCAATTTCCTGAATGCGTTGGGGAAATTGGAGCATCCATGCCATTGCAAGTGAATAAACGACTTATTTTCTCTATCGGCCGGATCGTAAGGGAAAAGGGGTTTGATACATTGATTGAAGCAGCCCGTTTGATATGTGATCGATTTCATGATGTCTATTTTATTATTGCCGGAAAGGGACCCATGCTTGACGAATATAGGAGCAGAGTGAAGCAGGCAAATCTTGAGAACAAAGTATTTTTTGTTGGATTTGTGACGGAAGAAATAAAGAGCGCTCTCTATAAAGCATGTACAATTGCGGTTTTTCCAAGTAAATATGAACCGTTTGGCATTGTAGCTTTAGAGGCAATGATAGCGGAGAAACCGACAATTGTTTCGAATACGGGTGGATTAAAAGGAATCATTCAGCATAAAGAAACCGGCTTATTCATGACCCCTGGAGATGCAGCCAGCTTTATTGATCAGGCTGCCTTCTTTCTTGAAAACAAAGCAGAGGCACAGAAAATTGCCCAAAATGGAAAAAGAATGGTCGAGAAAGAATTTGGATGGCAGAAGATTGCTATAGAAACAAAAAAGATTTTTGATCAAGTTATGATGAATCAGGAGCTAATCGATATACAATCCTAGCGGAGGTGAATTAATGATGAAAACTGAAACTTGCATTCAATCACAGTTCTTTGGAGAAATAGATCAAGCAAAAAAATTAGGGCTAAGTGTTATTATAGGTGTCTGGGTAAATGGAAAAACATATTGGATGAAGCCAGGTGCAGATAAATTAATTCTTGAAGAAGGGATTACTTTACTGTTGCAGCAAAATATTGTTGAAGATAAGATGAGACTTTACAATATAGAGTTGTCGAATCAGTCTAAATGTCCAATTTCTACGAAGCTTCTTATTCAGCATCGATACCATCAATTGGATAATAGTCATCTTTCATTCATTTCCCCATCGGAAAATGTTGTTTTCCATCTGGCTGGTGATCTTGTTCATTTAGCTAATGGAAATATTGATGATGGAAAAATAAAAAGAGTATGTACAGTACAGCCGCTTTGGAATATTTATTCGAATAAAATTTGGGACTGTCCTGAATCAGGAACGATACAGTATCGGCCAATGGCTAAAGGACAGGTGGCTAGTTTGTTCATCTATGATTTTAAGTCTATAGGAAAAGGCACCTATAGAGGAAAATCGTGGGTGATTAGTAGCGAAAATGAAACAGAATTAATAAAATTAAACGAAGCACTTTTAAAAACACACTAGCATTTCATTTTAAAAAGTGATATTATAAAAAAGTCGTATGAACGAACTAGTTATTAATAGTTTGGAGGGAAATTACATGCGTGTGAATATTACGTTAGCTTGCACAGAATGTGGAGATCGTAACTATATTTCTAAAAAAAATAAACGAAACAATCCAGATCGTCTTGAGCTGAAGAAATACTGCCCAAGAGATAAGCGTTCTACAGCACATCGTGAGACAAAATAAGTAGTGGGATCATTCCTACTGCTTTTTTTGTTGTCTAAAGGAAGATATTATTCCAAATGAAAGTGATATAATTAATATAAATTCAGGCTATTTTCTAAAATATTGTTGTTTTTGAAGTAGGTTCTGCAAATGGAGAATATTCACAAAAAATGTAGTTGATTGAAGCGGAAGGTTGCGAGACTCCTGCGGGAGAAGTGGGACAGGTGAGACCCCACAGGCGCAATAGCGCCGAGGAGGCTCACCGCCCACCCCGCGGAAAGCGAGTAACCTGGAGCGGAAATCAACCTTTACCAACCCTATGTTTCCATTATTAGCAACAATGTTTACGAAAACAGCCTAAATGCAAGAGGGAGATGAGCTGATCATGGATGAGAAACAATTGCTTCGAAAGCATATAATGGATATTCTTGCAAAAATCGAAAAACCGCAGTATGAACATGAATCATATGAAATTGCTCAATTGCTTTATCAGGATCCACTTTGGAAAGAAGCTAAGGTTGTTGGAGTAACGATTTCAAAATATCCAGAAGTTGATACATATCAGATTATTAGAAAAGCATGGGAAGAAGGAAAACAAGTGGTCATTCCTAAATGTCTTCCGAAGAAAAAAGAAATGGTCTTTCGAACATTGACCCAATTTAATCAATTAGAATCCGTTTATTATGGTTTATTAGAGCCGATTGAGGAAATGACAGCAGAAGTGCGAGGAAATGAAATAGATTTATTAATCGTACCAGGCCTTGCTTATACAAAAGAGGGCTATCGAGTTGGATTTGGCGGTGGATATTATGATCGCTATCTTGCAGAATTTAACGGACATACCGTTTCACTAGCATTCCAGTCTCAGCTTGTTTCAGAACTGCCAATTGAAGAACACGATATACCTGTCAAACAAATCATTACAAACAAAAAAAGAATCGGGAGAATAGATGATTAACATACTTATTACTATTCTATTTATTGCCATTACAGCATTTGGTGGGTATAATTTCCGGTTATTAACAAAGTCAGGCAGCATGGCAGCCTTTGTTATTGGTCTTGCAGTTAGTCTTGGTTTCGGTATAAAAGGCTTATTTATTCTGGGCTTCTTTTTTGCAAGCTCTAGTTTTTGGTCAAAATATAAGCGCAATCAGAAAGTGAAAGTGGAAGATCGGCATGAAAAGGGCTCACGCCGCGATTGGCAGCAGGTGGTTGCTAATGGAGGAACGGCAGCACTTTTTGGTCTTCTGAATTGTATTTTCCCTCATTCAATCTGGATGATTGGCTTTGCCATTTCGATTGCTGCTGCAAACTCAGATACATGGGCGTCAGAAATCGGATCATTAAGCAAGCGACGGCCCTTCTTTATTCGCACATTCAAGCAAATCGAAACAGGAACCTCTGGAGCTGTGAGTATACTAGGTACATTTGCTGCTATGGTTGGTTCATTAACGATCGCAATTCTTTCCTTTTATTTCTTTCAGTTGTCCCTTCGTGATGCGTTTGTTATTTTAATTTTTGGATTTATCGGCAATGTCATCGATACAATGCTTGGTGCATTTATACAGTCAGCATATCGCTGCAAAGTATGTGGCAATGAAGTTGAAGCGCTGAATCATTGTGGAACAAAAACCATTCTAGTCAAAGGGCTGCCAATGATGAATAATGATTTCGTCAATTATTCATCAGGTTTTCTAGCCGCCTTGTTAGGAATCCTACTTACTGCAGATTAACACGCTGTAAAACCCCCGCTGATTGAAGTTTCACTCAATCTGGATAAAATGGTGAGGTTCATCCCAAACTAGAATGAGGAGGGATGAAAATGAGCCGTATACTTTCTGTTTTAATGATAGGACTTGGTGGATATTTTGTTTTTCAGTATCGTTATCGAGTAATGAATGTTTTATTTAAGAACCCGTTTTTGCGTCGTATTGCTGTTAGTTCTTTCATGGGAATCCCTGGTGTTCGTGATCGAATGATGAAAATGGTATTTCCTCCCGGTGCTACTGGAATGAAATAAGAAAGAAGACCTGAATAAGGTCTTTTTCTTTTGTTCAATAAGTGTCTTGCTTTACAAAAGGATGCGAAATTGCCTATAGTTATTTTAAACTAGCTGGATGATGGTTGTTATACAGGTTAAGGGAGTGGGGAACAATTTGAGTTTTCATGAGGAGTACCTATTTTGGAGAATGGCTCATTATTTCATTTCTGAACAGGACTATCGGGTTGTTCAATTATCAAAAGAACATAATGAAATATGGCTAGAGAAAATGGAAAATAAAGAAGCGCAGGTCATACGATTGCTCCGTTATAACTTAGATTGGAGTAATTGGATGCAAAAGGATATTGAGCTGACCGCAGCGAATGGTGAAGGAATTAGAAAACAGCTTGCACGTAATAACATGAATGTTATTAATATTTATGTCTCAGCCTATCCACCAGTTGATGACTATGAATTTAGAGTGGAAAAGCCCTTTCTTCACCCAAGCAATGGGAAAACAAGTGTGCAATCAATCATTGTTGATCGTGCGCATTATGAACAGGGGCTGCAGAAGCTTGAGAGCATCTTCCATCAATCATTAGCGATTACTCTTGAGGATAGCTATAATGAGAATGATATTGAAGCAGTGAAGCTCTCAGCGCTATCAGTTGCATCAAATAGAACAAAGCAGGAAAAAGCCATTTTTAATCAAGGAAAACCCTTTTTCACTTATTTATTCATAATTATCCAAGTAGCTGTTTTTCTATTTTTGGAATGGAAGGGAAGCAGTACGGATACTTCTACATTGATTAAGTATGGTGCGAAATTTAATCCGCTTATTCTTGAAGGAGAGTGGTGGCGATTCTTTACACCCGTCTTTCTTCATATTGGCTTGATGCATTTGTTAATGAATACGTTGTCTCTCTTTTATCTTGGAACAGCTGTTGAGCGGATCTATGGCAGGGGCAGATTTCTTCTTATTTATTTAATTGCTGGCTTTGGCGGGTCCTTAGCAAGCTTTATTTTCAGTCCTACGCTGTCTGCTGGAGCTAGTGGAGCGATCTTTGGCTGTTTTGGGGCACTGCTATACTTTGGAGTCATCTATCCAAAGCTCTTTTTTAGGACGATGGGATTTAATATTATTATTGTTCTTGGAATTAACTTAGTCTTTGGATTTTCAATGCCAGGAATTGATAATGCCGGACATATGGGAGGACTTGTCGCTGGATTTTTGGCAACAGGAATTGTCCATTTTCCAAAGAAAAAGAAGTGGATGCTACAGTTGTTGTTTTTCGTTATAACTTCTATTGCTATTGCTGGTATGCTGAAATACGGTTTTGACAAACCAGAAAGATTATTAAATGAACAAACAGCAGTAGTCATGGCCCAAGAATATATTAATAAAGAAGAGTTTAACAAAGCAGAGAATTTGCTGACAGATTATTTGAAAAAGGATGAGGTATCTGCAGAAGTGTACTTTTTGCTTTCTTATGCAGAAATTAATTTAAAGGAAATAGATCAAGCGAAAGAACATTTACTTCTGGCCATTAATAAGAGAAAGGACTTTCATGAGGCCTATTATAATTTAGCGCTTATTTATATTGATGAAAGTAATTTCCTTGAAGCAAAGGAATATGCAGAAAAGGCAGTCGAATTAATGCCTGAACAAAAGGACTATCAAAACCTCCTGCAAGAGCTAAATAAGCATGTAAACGAATAATTCCTTTTCCACCCTTACGAAATCATACCTTTCATTGGTATGATTTTTTTCTTCGATGTCAAAGCTGTTGAATAGTATTCGAGGGAAATTATGGGGAATGGTTGAGGTGGAACCCTTTGGAGCAAAAAGAAAAAAGATCCGTTAAATTAAATTTTGAAGAAAATATAAACTATTTAAAAGAAGCGTTAGGTGTTGAAAAAAGCTTTGATGTCATTCAGCTTGATGTGGAGTATGCTGAAAGAAAAATGGCCTTCTTTTTTGTAGATGGTTTTGTAAAGGACGATATCCTGCATTACATCATGAAAATACTTAGTGACTTAGATAAGGAGAAGTTGGAGGGAGATACACTTTCTAAGCTTGTCAAAACGTATATCCCATATGTTGAAGTGGAGACGAGTGATGATTTAAATAAAGTAGTAGATGCTGTGTTGGCAGGTCCAACTGCACTTATAGTGGATGGTGTGAATAAAGCTATTTTAATTGACGCCCGTACATATCCAGTTAGAGGTCCACAGGAACCAGATATTGAACGAGTAGTCCGTGGGTCAAGAGATGGCTATGTTGAAACGATCGTATTTAATACGGCATTAACCAGAAGAAGGGTACGAGACCGGACGCTAAGAATGGAATATATGCAAGTAGGGAGAAGATCAAAGACAGATGTTGTTGTCAGTTATATTGAAGATATTGCCGATCCTGATTTGGTGAAAATGGTGAAGGATTCTTTATCAAAGATAGACACGGATGGCTTGCCGATGGCTGAAAAGACGATAGAAGAGTTTATTTCTGGCCGTCATTGGAATCCATATCCGATGGTCAGATATACAGAAAGGCCAGATACAGCGGCTACCCATTTGTATGAAGGGCATGTATGTATTATTGTTGATGGTTCACCAAGTGTAATGATTACACCGACCACTTTCTGGCATCATCTTCAGCATGCGGAAGAATATCGGAATAAACCTGTCATTGGTGCATATTTGCGATTGGTGCGCTTCTTGGCTGTATGGGCATCGATATTTCTCTTGCCAATTTGGTATTTATTCGCTGTTCGGCCAGAATTACTTCCCGCAAGTTTGTCTTATATTGGGCCGAATGAAATAGGGCAATTGCCCTTGATTGTGCAGCTGCTGCTGATTGAGCTTGGTTTGGATATGCTGAGGATGGCGGCGATCCATACACCATCTTCACTTGCTACTGCCCTTGGACTTGTTGCGGCTTTAATGATAGGGCAAGTGGCGGTTGAAGTGGGTTTGTTTATTAATGAAGTGGTTTTGTACCTGGCAATTGTAGCTATTGGCACTTTCTCCACACCAAGCTATGAAATGAGCCTTGCGAACCGTCTCATTAGAATTGGTTTGCTCCTTTTAACAAGTCTCTTTCATACATACGGGTTTGTTATCGGAACGACATTATTAATTATAATGCTTGCAAGAATGAAATCCTTTGGTGTGCCATATTTATGGCCGTTTATTCCATTTAACTTACGGGCATTTAGGGATGTGCTCTTGCGTTCACCTATTCCATTAAAGAATAGAAGACCAAGAATTCTCCATCCAAAAGACCCAGATCGTTAAGTAGATAAAATGAACTCCCTAAAGACTCTAGGGAGTTTTTCGTTGTTTAGGGTGATGGTTATGAATGATTCACTTGAGGAGCCCAATTATTTCGCTTATACTTTTCATAAGGAAATGATAATTATTCTTCTAGGATATGAGGGTTTATGATGAAAACAATTTATGATATTCAGCAACTGCTTAAGAAGTTTGGCACAATTATTTATATTGGGAATCGAGTGGCTGATTTGGAGCTTATGGAGGAGGAAGTAAAGGAGCTTTATGATGCTCAATTTATTGATACAATGGACTATCAAACGGCTATTTTACTACTAAGACATGAAGCGCAGTTATTAAGGGAGAAGAGCTGAGCAGGCAGTGACTAGTTTACTTAGCCATATAAATTTATCGACAAAAGTAGCGCTAATCAGCGTCTACTTTTTTTGTGCCCAAAAAATGGTCGGTCTGATTCATTGAACAAGCCTTTATGTACGAAGTAAAACCCGCCAGTGAAATGAAGCAGATCGACATTTACATACTTAGTTGTGAGCAGATACCCATAAATGTTTTTTATTAAATAGTTTAAATTTACCAAAATTGGACAAACTCGAAACTTTTTGACGTTTCAAACGTCTAATAGTAAGGGTAAGAATGAATGAGACATTCGATGATTATATAAAAATAAGGTAAAAGGACAATTGATTTTTTGTAAAAAAGGGATTAAGATTATGTTTGATTTATTTAAATTATCCTTAAAATGGGAAAAATCACAATAATTCCACATCTGTTCTACAAAAACAGGGAGGGTATCAACCATTATGAAGAATTCTAACGGGTCAAAGTTTTCGCTAATAATCATTGCGATTGTATTGCTTTGGCTAAAGACGTATATTGTCTACAAAACTAGCTTTGATATAAAGATAGAAAACTGGAAACAAGAATTTATTTTATTCATTAACCCATTAAGCTTTCTCCTTTTCATTTTTGGGATTAGTTTATTCTTTAAAGAGAAGATGAGAAATCGCTATATTCTGATCACCAGCTTTATGATCTCATTTGTACTATTTGCAAATGTTGTGTTTTACCGATTTTTTAATGATTTCATAACGATTCCAGTTCTATTCCAAACAAGCAATATGAGTGATTTAGGAAGCAGTGTAAATGAATTATTAAGCTTTACCGATATTTTATATTTTACTGACTTCATTATTCTGGCTGTTATTCTCGCTTCTAAACTAAGTTTTGTTTCTTATCGGTCATTTTCAAAAGTAGATCGCAGAGCTTATTTCTTAATTGCAACTGCATTTGCCTTTTTTAATCTCGGGTTGGCTGAAACGGAACGTCCACAGCTGCTGACACGTACATTTGACCGTGAAATGCTCGTTAAGAATATCGGCACATATAATTATCATATTTATGATGCCTTTCTTCAGTCAAAATCATCCGCTCAAAGGGCACTTGCTGATGGAAGTGAATTAGTTGATATTGATAACTATATCCACGCAAACTATAAAAAGCCAAATAATGATATGTTCGGGTTGGCCAAAGGGAAAAATGTGATCTTGATTTCAATGGAGTCTACTCAAAATTTCGTCATTAATGAGAAAGTAAATGGTCAGGAAATTACTCCATTTTTAAATGATTTTATTAAAGAAAGCTTTTACTTCGAGAATTTCTATCATCAGACGGGGCAAGGGAAAACATCAGATTCGGAATTTCTTATTGATAACTCTCTCTACCCGCTAAGTCGTGGTGCCGTATTCTTTACTCATTCTGGAAATGAATATACTGCCGCTCCCGATATTTTAAAAGATAACGGTTATTTTACTGCAACCCTTCATGCTAATAGCAAAAGCTTCTGGAATCGTGACATTATGTATGATGCATTTGGTTATGATCGTTTTTACTCATTGACTGATTATGATGTAACAGATGAGAATTCAGTTGGATGGGGAATGAAGGATATCGACTTTTTCGAGCAATCAATCAAGCATTTGAAAGAAATGCCGAAGCCTTTTTATACGAAGTTTATCACCTTAACTAATCATCACCCATTTGAGTTAGGAGAAGAGGATCGATTTATCGAACCGTATACTTCTGGGAATAAGACGGTTGATAATTATTTTCCGACCGTCCGGTATATGGATGAAGCAATCAAAAAATTCATTGAACGATTGAAAGAAGAGGGTCTGTACGAAGATTCAATTATTATTCTTTATGGTGATCACTATGGGATTTCACAAAATCATAATAAAGCTATGAGTGAGTTTCTGGGTGAAGAAGTGACACCATTCGTTAGTACACAGCTGCAAAGAGTTCCTTTTATTGTTCATATTCCAGGTCAAGAGGGAAAAGTAATATCGACTGTTGCTGGTCAAATTGATGTAAAGCCAACACTTATGCATTTGTTAGGAATTAACACAAAGAATAATATTGATTTTGGAACAGATCTTTTCTCAGATGATAAAATAGAATTTACTGTTCTGCGTGATGGAAGCTTTATTACAAAAGATTATCTTTATACACGAGAGACCTGCTATGATAAAAAAACAGGTGAACCAACCGACAGCAAAGCATGTGAACCATATATAGAAAAGGCAACAAAGGAACTAGAGTACTCTGATAAGATTATATATGGGGATTTATTAAGATTTTATGAAAATGATGTTCTTCATCATTCAAGCTCATTAGAAGATAAGCCAGTCATTGATGCTGAATAAAGTGAAGAAAGAACCTGTGGCTATCACAGGTTCTTTCTTTTTGCTTAATTAGATTCTAAAAAAGGGAAATGTCATTTTTCTCTTCTTTTTTTCATATGATTGAATGGATGAAAGGGGGTTAAGAATAATGAGAGTCCAAGTACGATCAGGGGATTCATTCTGGCATTATAGCAGGCTTTTCATGGTCCCTTTAAATTTAATTATCGATTCGAATCCAACAATTAATCCTTCTGCCCTTCAGATCGGCCAAGAGGTGCAAATTCCTGGATTTATAGTACAGAAATATACATTAAAAAAAGGGGATACGTTCTGGAAGCTAAGTGAAGCGAGACATCTATCAGTTGATGCTTTGCTGCTGCTTAATCAAAATGTGAATCCTAATCAATTGCAGGCTGGCCAATCGATTAATATTCCCCAGAGGGTTATTACTCCATTTATAAATGGGAAGAAGCCATATAATTTTAAAGCATTGACTGCAGATATTGCCAATTTGAAGTCGGTATTCCCTTTTATACAAGTAAATAATATTGGCAAAAGTGTGCTTGGCAAGCCGATTCAGGAAATTCGACTTGGAAAGGGAACGAAAAAGGTCCATTTTAATGCATCTTTCCATGCGAATGAATGGATTACATCAGGTATTTTAATGGCCCTATTAAACCATTTTCTGTTATCATTAACAAATGCAAAACCGATAAGAGGACTTTCGACCATGCCTTTATATCAGGCTGTTGATCTTTCTATTGTACCGATGGTCAATCCAGATGGTGTTGATTTAGTTGTTAATGGGCCGCCTGCTGAAGTGAAGGAGCAAGTGGTAAGCATAAATCGTGGGAGTACCGATTTTACAGGATGGAAGGCAAATATTAGGGGTGTTGATCTGAATAATCAATTTCCTGCCAAATGGGAAGTGGAGAAGGAAAGAAAAGAAGAGAAAGCACCGGCTCCAAGGGATTTCCCTGGGGATGCACCATTAACTGAGCCTGAAACCATTGCAATGGCTAATCTTGCTCGCACACGGCAATTTGACCGTATGCTCGCATTCCATACACAAGGAGAAGAGTTTTATTGGGGATATGAGGGGTTAGAACCTCCTGAATCAAGGGTCTTAGCAGCTGAGTTTGCAAGAGTAAGCGGCTATGAGCCAATACAATATATAGATAGCTTTGCTGGGTATAAAGATTGGTTTATTAAAGAATTTAGGAGACCAGGCTTTACAATCGAATTGGGGTCAGGAATTAATCCTTTGCCTTTATCCCAGTTTGATGAGATTTTTGAAGAAGTACTCGGTATTTACCTAGCTGCATTATATATGTAAAATAGAAAAAGCCGATTAACGGCTTTTCTTTTTGAAATAATTTTGAAATAATTGAAACATTTTTATCTTATTTTCGTATAATTAGTTATCTGCAAAGGAAGGAGGGATGGAATTTGGTTCATACAAATAGAAGGAATTATAGAAAGGTTCTTTTTTTATGTGTTTTCCTTTTGGGTTATTTGGTCTTGCTGACAGGTTGTACGACTGATCTTAAGTCAGGGATGCATTCAAAGATCATACATAGCAAGGATTTAGTTAAAGGAACCATTCCATCTTCCTTTACCGGTCAAGAAATGATGCTCCCCATTGCTTTAGAACAAGGTCAATTCAATATGGCGAATGGATGGTTAAATAATGATACCATTATCTATACTACAAATGTAGGACTAGGCTCTCATGTGTATACTTATAATGTCTTTAGCGGTGTCAATCAATTAATTTATGAAAGTGAGAGCCCAGTGGCTTCTGTCATAATCAGTCCTTCAGGCAATCGTATATTAATTCATACTGTCCCAACAACATATGAAGGGGTCATTACGATTATCGATGCTAAAGGGAAAGAGATCATGTCTGAAAGGATGGAGGCATTTGATTTTGTATTCGAGTGGAATCCTTATGATGAAAATATCCTGCTTTTCTCTTTGTTTACAGAAAGCTGGGATTATTCAACCTATCACTTAAACCTGGAAGAGAAGAAGCTTACTCCTATTCATTTGAAGGAGCCATTTGCCCATTGGGTAAGCAAGGATGAATTGGCTTATTTAGATTGGGGAAAAGAACAACCATCTTTACTTGCTCCATTAGTGAAAAGATCCCTATCAAGTGAAGATGAGAAGTTGGTTCTTGATGAAGTATTTTATATGAAGTCGATTGAGAATTTAATTATGACCATTACCGTCACTTCTGATAAAATAAATGAGTCAGTATATACCTTTCTATCTAATGACTTTAAGGAGTTATCAACCTTTTCTATTCCACACTTAACAAGGTTTTCTGACTGGCTGATCCCTTATTTTGATTTTGATGAGAAGAACCGCCTATATACTTTTGCACCTCTGTATCATTCGGACGTTGATACATATGCAGGTGGTTTCCAGCTGCTATCAATTGAAAGTGGGGAAAAAACGGTCATACTTGAGGATTTAGATAATGAACCATTAAGCTGTTCGCCAAATGGGACACATTGTTTATATGGCTTTTATTTAGAAAAGCTCATTCATTTAGATACGAAAGAAATTATGCCGATCGTTAAGGAATAAGTACATAAATTGATTAAAAGGGTGAAAAAAATATGGCAATTGTAGATGTAACCGTTATTCCAATAGGAACAGAGACAGCGAGTGTAAGCAGCTATGTAGCGGATATTCAGCGTGTATTAATGGAATATGAAAAGAAGGGGCAGATTCGTTTTCAGCTGACGCCAATGAATACGATTATTGAAGGAGAGCTTCCAGTTCTTTTTGAAGTCATCCAGGCAATGCATGAGGTGCCTTTTGAAAAGGGTCTTGTGCGGGTTGCAACAAATATTCGCATTGATGATAGACGAGATGTAAAAAGAAAGATGGAAGAAAAGGTACAACGGGTTGAAAGTCAGTTGAATAAATAAAGAAAAGGAAGGGCTCCTCAAGGAGCTCCTTCCTTTTGTTAATTCTTAGTGTGCAGCTGGATATCCACTATTAATTAGTGTCAATAAAGCAAAGCCGCCGAAAACGATGAATGAACCTGCTGCGAATATAAGACCTAGAATATTCTTGTTCTTAAATGCGCTCCATGCACCATAAGCAGCTAGAATGGCAACTAAAAAGAAGATAATAACGATTCCCATAAAAATAAAAGCCCCCTTTTTGTTATGATAATCAGGTTTACACCTAATAAAAAAATCATATTCAGGTTTGGAACCTGTATGTAAAGCTACTTCTACATTCGTATTATATTCTATATTTTTTTCTACCATTTGTCGAGGTCAAAAAATGACACTTCTATGTCATAAGCGGTAACAATGAATAGAAAAATGAAAACGCATTTAAAAAGACCAGCATGCTATTCGATATTATTCCCCTTTCTATTTGAATTAACCTTCTTAGTAATGTAGTGTAAAATTAGAATAGTTTACCCATCAATTGGAGGTGTTGATAATGGAATGGCATCAACTTCCATTAGGTCCATTACAAACAAACTGCTATATATTGTCAAAGGAAGACAATACTTGCTTAATTTTTGATCCAGGTGAAGAAAGTGGAAAATTGAGACGTTTTATTGAGCAGAAGCAATTAAAGCCGCTTGCTATTATCCTAACACATGCGCATTTTGATCATATTGGGGCAGTGGATGATACGAGGGATGAATATAATATCCCTGTCTATATTCATGAAAAAGAAGCTGATTGGCTGTTAGACCCTGCATTAAATGGCTCTCATTTTTTTGAAATGGGCAAGCTCGTTCGTGGCAAGCCAGCCGATCACTTCATTACGGATGAAAAAGAATTGAAAGTAGGAGATTTTTCCTTCCAAATCTTTGAAACCCCTGGACACTCACCAGGCAGTCTTTCCTTCTACTTTAAAGATGCTGGGCTAGTTATATCAGGAGATGCATTATTCAGCGGCAGCATCGGGCGTACAGACCTTCCAGGAGGGAATCAAGATCAATTGCTAAGAAGCATCCATGAACAATTACTAACTTTGCCTGAAGAAACAATCGTCCTGCCAGGACACGGACCAGCTACAACAATTGGACAAGAAATGGATTCTAACCCATTTCTAAATGGATTTTAATTAAGGCTCTTTCTATAATTATTGTTGTTTTTGAATAAGTTTTCTACCGATAAATGCGTTTGTTGATTGGAGCGGAAGGCATGAGACTCCTGCGGGAGTAGTGGGACAGCTGAGACCCCACAGGCGCTCAAGCGCCGAGGAGGCTCAGCGCCCACCCCGCGGAAAGCGAATGCCTGGAGCGGAAATCAACCTCTACCAACTATGTGTTGATATTTGCAAAAATAGCCTAAGTAGTAAGATGATAGATTCTAAAATTAAATAGTAGAAAGGCCCTTCTCAAAAGAGAAGGGCCTTTCTGGGGGATGTTCTATTCATATAATGGGAGGGGATATAGTTAAGCTACTAATAATAGAATATAATAAAGTTAACACTGTGTCAACAGTGTAAAATAAGAAAAAGGTGGATTTATGCTAAAATTTCTAAAAGAATATATCGAAAAAGAGCCATTAAAAAGAATAACTTATGCAGAATATATGAAACAAGCACTTTATCATCCACAATATGGATATTACATGAAGGAACAAAGTAAAATTGGACGTGAAGGTGACTTTATTACAACAAGCAATATTTCTGACATATATGGGCGATCACTGGCTAAATGGTTTTATAAAAAGGCGATTGAATGGAATCTCCCATTTGGTGTTTGTGAAATAGGAGCAGGAACAGGGCGTTTTGCTAAGGCATTTATCGATGAGTGGCGATTGATCTCTTCTAAACCTATTCATTATTATATTCTCGAAGAAAGCCCGTATCATCAGAAGCTGCAGAAGGAAATACTTACTGGTGATGAAGTAAGGCAAATTAAGAGTCTTGAGGAAATAACGCCATTTGAGGGCCTTATTTTTTCAAATGAACTGTATGATGCCTTTCCTGTACATGTTATTGAAAATCATGAGGGACAACTTATGGAGGTCATGATTACCTTTAAAAATAACCAGCTTGTTGAAATAGTTGAACCGTTAGAGAATGATGAGATTCTCCGTTTTTTAAAGATATATGGTGTTCAATTGAATAATCGCCAAAGAATAGAAATTCCTATACAAATGGAAGCGATGGTTTCTGCAATCGCTAAAGCCTTGTTAAGGGGTGCAGTCCTTACGGTTGATTATGGCTATACAAATGAAGAATGGATGGATCCAGGGAGAAGAGATGGGAGCCTTAGAGGGTATTATAAGCATCAGCAAGTAAATAATGTACTGGAACGTCCTGGTGAAATGGATATGACTAGTCATGTTCACTTTGACCCATTTATCAAAATGGGCAATCAAGAAGGACTACAATTTGTGAATAAGTGGAGGCAGGATGAGTTTCTACTTACAACAGGCATTTTAGATGAGCTGCAAGAGAATTATGACCCGAATCCCTTTTCCGCAGTAAGCAAAAGAAATAGAGCGATTCGCAGTCTCATTTTACCAGGGGGTATGAGCTCATCATTCCATGTAGTTTTACAGCAGAAAGGAAATATATAAAATACTCAAGCCATTTTAAAAATATACATAATAAAAAAGCGATGGATTCCATCGCTTTTTTATTATGTAGCTAACTTTTGGTTTTAGTGACCTGCACCTGGAACCATCATAAATGTGCTCCAATACGTGAAGCCGACAAAAAACACAGTTAAATATCCTGCAAAAACATATAAATACATACGTTCTGAAAGCTTTAAGTAGCTTAAAAGCAGGAAGAATCCTGTTTGGGCAAAGAAGATTAAAGACGTTGTATACATATCACCTAAAAAGAACATAACGGCGAAAATTCCCGTCCAGAATCCACAAACCTTGTACATACGATCCATATGTATCCCTCCTTTTCCCCTAGCAATTCACATCATTACATATTATAAGTTAAATGATAGATAAAAGTAAATAACTCTTTGTTGCTACTTTGTGACGATCGCGTGATAAGAACAAGAATCGCAGCCACCAAGCATGTTTTCTTTTTCGATTAATTGGATGGAATCGAATAATGATTCAAACATTCCCTTTAGAAATTCGAAGTGCATATTACATACAGAATCAGTATGATCAACGGCTACTTCTTTAAATGGACAGTTAAAGATTTGGAAGTAAATTTTACTTTGATCCTCATTTACTTCAAATTCAGGATGAAACCCTGACATCGTGGAAGCATTTTTTATGATGTTCAGTTTTTGATCGAATGAAAGCTGTTCGCTATTATTGGATGTGCGGTTTAGCTCTTGCTCGACCAATTCCCTGCCAAATGCCTTTCCTGTTAAGTATAGTGCTTGCTTTCCTTCTTCACCAAGAGATAGCATGGTCTGCATAGCGATTTTTGAAAGCAGCTGATAATCACGATAAGGAAAATGAAGCTGTATGACATCATCTGATAAGCGATACAGCCTGCTTGGCCGCCCGCCCTTTCCTGTTTTCTGTGTATCAGAGACAAGCATGTTCACATCTTCAAGCTTTGAAAGATGAAGCCTTGCAACGTTTGGATGAATATTAAAATTATCTGCAATTTCTTGAACAGTTACATCTTTATGTCTCTTTGTAATGTATTGATAAATATAATAGCGTGTTGGATCGGATAAAACATTTGTAATTTTTAAAGTTTGTTCCACCTAAGCTCACCTCAGACCGGATATTGATTCAATTATAATATAGTTACAGGGGGTTAACACTGTATTCACTATAAGTTTATAAAAAGTTCACATTTAAGCCTATAACATTAGTCACAAATATATGATAAATTTTGCTAAAATCCAACAAAAACGGCAGAAACCATTGACTTTATATCCTGTTTGAACTTTTATTTTGTGAAAATTATATCTATTTCATGCAAATAATTTGTCAAATGATGCAGGAAATTATATAATGGGGTCGAATATTCACTCTAATCAAAAAAAGGTGGTGTTAATTTCAATTGAATACAATTGAAAAGCTTGCAGAAAGAATTATTAAAGATGCGGTCAGAAATCATGCATCAGACATCCACATCGTCCCCCGCAGAAAAGATACCCTCATCCAATTGCGTCTTGCCAACAAACTGATTCCCAGACTTTATTTGCCAAAGGAAGAATGTGACAGACTTATCTCTCATTTCAAATTCACAGCGTCGATGGATATTGGAGAAAAAAGGCGGCCGCAAAGCGGTGCATACTCTTATCAAATTGATGGTCAAATGATTGGTTTTCGTTTCTCTACTCTCCCATCAAGCCATAATGAGAGCCTTGTCATTCGAATTCTCCCACAACAAGAACAAATTCCTTTCTACCAGATTTCCCTATTCCCAGCCATGACCCGAAAAATGCTTGCATTATTAAAACATGCCCACGGATTAATTGTGTTTACCGGTCCAACTGGATCTGGCAAAACGACAACTTTGTACTCCCTTCTAAATGAAACCTCCCATATGTTCAACCGTAATGTCATCACACTTGAAGACCCAATTGAAAAGGAAAATGATCTGGTGCTGCAAGTTCAAGTAAATGAGAAAGCAGGTGTCTCATATGCAGCAGGATTAAAAGCCATTTTAAGGCATGATCCGGATATCATCATGGTCGGGGAAATTAGGGACGCCGAAACAGCGACGATTGCTGTACGTGCAGCGCTCACAGGACATTTAGTCTTAAGTACCATGCATACGAGGGATGCGAAAGGTGCGATTTATCGGTTGATTGAATTTGGTGTGAATGCAGTTGAAATTGAGCAGACACTTGTTGCAGTAACAGCACAGAGGCTTGTTGAGCTGACCTGTCCATTTTGTAAGGGAGAATGCACACCTTATTGCTACTGTTATGGCAGATTGAAAAGAGCGAGCGTTTTTGAGCTTTTAACTGGACGGGCATTAAATGCAGCAATGAAAGAGTCAAGAGGGGAAGAGGCGATTGTCCAATATCGAACATTAAAGGAAATCATTACGAAGGGAATTGCACTTGGTTATATTAAAGAGACTGAATATGACCGGTGGGTGCTTGAATATGAAGAATCGTAAATGGAGTTTGCAGGAACAATGCCATTTTTTAAAAAGAACAGGCGAGCTCCTTGCTAGAGGCTATCCATTATCAGAAGCCATTGAATCGCTGTTGTTTCAGCTGCCGAAAAATAGGATTGCGGAGATTAGTCAGTGCCTTGCTGATTTAAAAGAGGGTTACCCGTTCTACCGGATTTTGGATAAATTGAAGTTTAATCAACATTTAATTGGCTATGTTTATTTTGCGGAGCAGCATGGCGGGCTTGCTGCAGCATTCCAAGCTGGCAGTGAAATGATGCTAAAAAGGGATAAGGATTTTGAAAAGTTGAAGAAAATGCTTATGTATCCTTTGTTTTTAATTATCATAACAGCTGTGTTATTTATTTTTGTAGAGAAAATTATTTTGCCTAGATTTTCCTCGCTATTCAATTCCATGAGGCTTAAGCCTAATTTCTTCACAAAAGTGGTCTCTTCTTTTGGAGAAATGATGCCTTTTGTTACCATTGGTATATTTCTTCTTCTTCTCCTCCTGCTGAGCTACTATTTATTCAAATTTCGAAGCCTTCCCCATATTCAACAAAAGAAAATGATTGTTTCTATTCCAGTTATTGGCGGTTTTTTCAGATTGTTTTATACTCACTATTTTTCTGTGCAGATCAGCTATTTATTAGCAGGGGGACTATCTGTATATGAGGCTCTTCGTTTATTTGAAAAAAATGATAAACAGCTGCTTTATAAAGAACTAGGTGGGGAAATAAAAATAGGCCTAAGAAAGGGGGAGAGATTGGAAGATATCTTGATGAGTTATCCTTTTTTGAAAGGGAGCTTTCCCATATTATTAGACATGGTCAAAAGAATGGAAAATTAGATCAAGAATTATTCTTTTTTAGCAGGCATTGTCTAGATCTGCTTGAGGAAACAACAGAAAAGATGTTGAAAACAGTCCAGCCTTGCTTGTATTTATTCATTGGTTTCTTGATTGTATCCATGTATTTAGCTGTCTTATTACCGATGTTTCATTTATTGGAGGGATTTTAATGATGAAAATTTTGAAAAATGACAAAGGTTTTACATTGCTAGAAATGATGATTGTTCTCCTCGTTATATCTGTTCTATTGATTATAACGATCCCGAATATTACGAAGCATAATGGAAACATCAATAAAAAAGGCTGTGAAGCTTATGTAAAAATGGTCCAAGCCCAAGTTCAGGCATATGAAATTGAGAACAAGAAGATGCCAGCAGATGTAAAAGCGTTAGTAGATGAAAAGTATTTGAATGAAAATGAAACAACCTGTCCGAATGGAGAATCCATCGTTATCATAGAGGGGAAGGTATCAGCTAATACGAAAGAACCTCCTGCAAATGAATAATTCTGAAGGCGGCTTCACATTATTAGAATCTTTGTTTATCTTAAGTGTTTTTCTCGTCATTGCCTCGATGTCTGCCATTTTAATAAGACCTCAATTTGCCTCTTTGGAAAAACTACAATTTATTTCACAATTGAAAGCAGACTTGCTATATGCACAACAATATGCGATATCAAATCAGGTTGCGGTAAATGTTCATATTCTCCCAGAAGAAAATTATTACTATGTAAGAGAGAATTATCATTTGAGTTTCCTAGTGGAAAGAGAGATTCCGGAAGTGATTACGATAAAAGAAGGCTCCATGAAGCTTTTTTTTCAATTCCAGCTAGATGGGAATATTAATAGGTTTGGATCTTTTTATATTATTGTGGATAAGGAATGGTATCGAATGACCTTCTTAATTGGCAGGGGGAGATTTTATGTGGCGAAGGAATGATGGGTTTTTCTTGGCTGAATTATTGTTAACCTTATCTGCTTGGTTAGTGATCGCTAGTGTCTTTTTTCCATTAATCATCGATGCAGTCAATAAATCGATGCAATTGCGTCAGGAATACAATGCATTGCAGCTATTATATGAAAATTTAATTGAGGCAAAGAAGGAAGGGGTATATCCGAATATTGAAACTCAGATGATTGATCGAACCAGTTATGAAATGGCACTGGAAACTAGTGAGGAGGAAGCTTTGGTGGAGGTTTGCATTAAATATGAAGATATCCTGCGGAATTCTTATAAAAAGTGTGAGATTTTTGAATAATAGGGGATTTACGATGTTAGAAATGTTATTTGCCTTTTCAATATTTCTAATGGTGGTTTCCTTTTTCCCGCTTGTCTTTAACTATTTCTTCAAGGATGAACCGTTTGAAGCAAGAAATAAACTTATGGAATGGCATGTTTTTGTGAATCAATTGAAAAAAGAGGTACGGCTTTCAGATGAAATTGTTGTATTCGATGATAGGATTATTTTAATAAAGATTGGACAAAAGATTCAATTTGATAAGCATGGGTCGAATATTAGAAGGAGATTAGATGACAAAGGTCATGAGATTGTGCTGCAGCAAGTAAAGTCCATCCGTTTTGAACCATTAAAAGATGGGATGAGACTAACAGTAAATGATTTATTTAATCAAGAGCACACCGCATCTTTTTATTCATTTCTCAATTTGGAGGAAGAGTACCATGATCCATAATGAAAAGGGGTTTTCGTATCCGCTCACCTTTTGTATCCTTTTATTAATCGCGATTGTCCTTTCCATTCAACTTGAATCATATGTTTCAGAAAAAAGATTGATAAAGGAATCAGAGATCCTCCTAAAACAAGAATATTATTTTTTGAGTGCGATGAAATGGACAGAGGCGCATTTGATAGAAGACAGTAATGAACTTTTATCAGGGGTTTATACGTTTTTAGATGGGGAGGTTCAATATAGTACGGCAAAGGTTACCGATAGTCTTTACCGGGTAACATTTCTTTTAACTATGAGCAATCGGCCAAATATAACAGGTACAGGTTACTATGACAGAGAGCTTGGGAAAATGATAAAATGGAATGAAAAAAACTGAGTGAGGCCTAAGTATGAAAACAATCTATTTAATTGGATTTATGGGAGCAGGGAAAACGACAGTTGGAAAAGCACTTGGAAGATATATGAGTGTCCCTGTTTTTGATACAGATGAAGTCATTGAAAGGAAAGAACAGCTTACAATTAACGCTATATTTGAGCAGCATAATGAAGCCTATTTTCGGGAATTGGAAACAAAGATATTACAGGAAATCCCTACGGAGAATGCAGTTGTTACAACAGGCGGTGGAATTGTATGCAAGCATGAAAATAGGATATTTCTAAATAACAATGGAGTCGTTATTTTCCTTTATGCGGACGAAGATGAAATTGTCAAAAGACTTGAACAAGATGAGTCGCGGCCACTGCTAAAAGGAGATAAAAAAGAGAAGATTGTAGAGCTGTATGGTGAAAGGCTGCCAATATATAAAGAGGCTGCTGATTATCTTATTGATACAACGGGGAAAGAAATTAATGAGATTGTAAAAGAGATTAGCATCTGTTTAAATTTGTCGTAAAAGGACATACTTGAACTAACAGCATTTTTGAAAATAGCCATTAGTTAAGTGCAGGTGCAAAATATGAATTCAAATGATTACGTGAAATATATTACGCAAACGGTAGTAAAGTATATTGACCAGCCTAAAGATGAACGAAAAAAATATCGATTAGAGAAAAAGGATAGAAGAGAACCTTTTTTATTTAAATGGTTTGGGGTTATTCCGTATGCTTTAGCTGCAATGGTTAAGAAAAAGGACAGGAAATAAGAGGAAACTGGTCTTTAGGGACTAGTTTCCTTTCTTATTTCTTGGAATTGCTGATTGTTCTTAAATCGCCTGTGCTGTTAAATAAAATAAGCCGCCGTTTACAATCGAGATATTAATTTTAGGTTCGTATTGCTCCTTCAAAGCGATTTTTTCAATTTCGTAGCTTTCTTCCTTTTCTTCTGCTTCTTCATAGAAGTGCTCAAGTAAATGTAAATCCTTCTGCCAGCGTTTGATTGCTTCATCGGCCCATTGATGATCCTCTTTTTTAATTTCATTCTGAAAGAAGTGCTGTATTCGTAAAATCCCGCTCTTTGGCATGATTAGTGGAGATAGGGTAAATGAATAATCAGGAATTTTGGGTGTGAGCTCTAATTTCAATAGTTTATCATGGAATCCATCTAACATTTGCCCATTAAGTAATTGTAATCCAATCGATCGAAATATATCTCTTTTGCGATCACACTGGTAGGATATGCGCACATTTAAACCAAGCCATGGATGCAAAGGGGTTTGCTTGCCTACTGTGTTCTTCTGCTTTTCATATAAGCGGATATAGCCTGCTAGTTCCCTAGTTGATTCGAAAATTTGATGCAATCGGGGGGAACCGAAGTGAAGAACCTCTCCTTTTAAATTTTTCGGTGCAGCTAGAGGATCTGTAATCAATGTTAGCTGCATTGGATTAGGGACCCCGCCTGTTTTCTCTAAATAATGCCAGTAAAAAGGGCGGTTCATAAGCTTCTTATCGAGTTCGATCGTTAGCTGCACAATCATATAGCCTGGACCTGATTCGGTAATGCTGCAATTATTCGCATGGAAATACCGCTCAAGAAAATGATGAATTTCCTGTTGCTGCATTGATTTCACCCTCTCTCATTTCTTCTGCAAATTGAATCATTGCGGTTAAATTATCCATTTTGATTCGCATTTCCCCTTCAGAAGCAGATTTTCCAAAGATGTCAGTAAGATGGTCGTCAATATTTCCGAAGTCAAGTTTAGTAAGAATATCATCCAAGTCCCCAATCACTTTTTCAAAGAGATGAATTTTTTCATACAATAGCTTCAAAACATGCTCTTCGACGGTATCCTTTGTGGCAAAATTATAGATGATTACATCTTTCTCTTGTCCTAGCCGATGAATACGTCCAATTCTTTGTTCGAGTCTCATCGGATTCCAAGGCAAGTCAAAATTGATAATATGATTGCAAAACTGAAGATTAATTCCCTCACCGCCTGCTTCAGTAGCGATAAGAACTTGGGCATTTTTTTGGAAGAGTTCTCTCATCCAGTCTTTTTTTCCTCGTTTGAATCCTCCTCTAAATGGAACAGATGTAATTCCATATTGCTTAAGAAACCATTGTAAATACATTTGGGTCGCACGGTATTCGGTGAAAATAATCACTTTATCATTAATTTGCTGAATTAATTCAAGTGCTTTTTCTGCTTTCGAATTGGTTTGAACAGCTTCTACTTTAGAAATTAAATATTGAATTTGATCCTGGAATGCTTTTGTAGGTTCTTCTTTCCTTTGCAGCATATTTTTTAATGTGAAAAAAACTGCTTCCCTGCTGCTGCATGCTTCCCGTTGAAGAGTCATAAGTGAAAATTGGCTTGAGCCGACCCAGCCCTCTTCCCCACGAAGATTAGTGACTGCTTCATAAAGCTCCCTTTCTTCTTTAGAAAATTCAATAGGCAATGTTTCGACTCTCCGCTTCGTCCATTCAATTCCTGTGTCTGCCCTTCGGTTTCGAATCATCACTTTATTGACAAGTTCTTTTAAGTATTCATCATCTTCTACGGATCGGGCGTCTTTATGATATTTTTGATAGAAATCTGTTTCATTCCCTAAATGACCTGGCTTCAATAAAGAGACTAAGTTAAAGATTTCACTGATTCGGTTTTGAATGGGAGTAGCCGTCAATAGTAAACAGAATTTCTTTTTTAAATTTTGAACAAACTCATAGTTTTTCGTTTTATTATTTTTTAGTTTGTGAGCTTCATCAATGATGACTAAGTCATAGTCTTGTTTATAGATAATCTCTTTATGGGGATGCCGCTTAGCTGTATCAATGGAAGAAACAACAATATCGCATTGTTCCCAAACATAGCTTTTTCGCTGAGTGATAGCAGGAATAAAGAATTTCGTATTTAATTCGATAGACCATTGAGTAACAAGTGAGGCAGGAACAAGAATTAAGACCTTTTTTACTAGCCCTCTGATCATATATTCCTTTAAAATCAATCCGGCTTCAATGGTTTTTCCTAGTCCCACTTCATCGGCAAGAATAGCTTTTCCATTCATATTTTCAACAACCTGTTTGGCCACTTCAAGCTGATGGGGCAAGGGAGTAAGACTTGATAAATGCTTTGGCGCTTGCAATCCCTCAAACTCAGGAATGATCGTATGATTCTCTACTTCCAAGGCTAATTTATAAAGTTCCCAGCTTCCCCACGGACCATCTTCATCAATTCTATGTAGAAATTCATCTTGCCAAGTGGAATCAAAAGTAATCTGCACCGTCATCTCTTACATCTCCTTTAAAACGTGAAAATATTCCCCATTGCTCAAAATTGGTTCTAATGGTAGGATAAAGTTAGCTTTGAAAGTTTTGAAATTTGCCACTTTAATTAGTTAATCGAAATAATATTGTTTACTTTTATTTTCCGTTTCGTTTTCGTTTGTATTTGCGTTTAGTATGAACCAATTTGGAAAATTTTATAAATGCGGATGAAAGCAAGGGGAGAGACTACATTTGTAGCGCCGAAGGAGCAAGCAATATATATTGTGAATCTCTCAGGCAAAAGAACCCTTGTTGGACGTAGCTCTGGAGAGTGATCTTCTTTTTTGTCTAGCTTCAGCGCCTACCCCCTCGAGGTCACAAGCCAAGCCTCCCAGAAAGGTAAAGAACACCTTTCAGTGAGGCTCGTCTTGTGCTTGTCGGGGGTGAGCAAGGCGCTTACGCTTTTCTTATATGAAGATCCACCAAAGGGGAAAACCGTTTATTCGGTAAACTTTCAGGTGCAAGGACAGAGATCTTCTCAACGTTTGAGGGGATTCTCTGTCCTTTTTTATGGATTAATGGTGAATATTCAAACTTTTCAAAAGGATTAAAAGGAGGACGAGTAAATGTCACAGTTAAAACGAACACCATTATTTGATGTTTATAAAGAATATGGTGCGAAGACAATCGACTTTGGAGGCTGGGATCTGCCTGTTCAGTTCTCAAGCATTAAAGAAGAGCATGAAGCAGTTCGAACAAAAGCTGGTTTGTTTGATGTATCCCATATGGGTGAAATTGAAGTAAAGGGAACTGACAGCCTTTCATACCTTCAAAAAATGATGACAAATGACATCTCTAAATTGAAAGATTCAGCAGCACAATATACAGCCATGTGTTATGAGAATGGCGGAACTGTTGACGATTTGCTCGTTTATAAATTAGAAGATAATCATTATTTACTTGTTGTTAATGCTTCAAATATTGAAAAGGATCTCAAATGGCTTGAAGATCACTTAGAAGGAAATGTGGAGCTTACAAATCTTTCCGATGAAACGGCTCAAGTGGCTATCCAAGGTCCATTAGCTGAAGAAGTACTGCAAAAGCTTGCAGGAGAAATGAATCTATCAGAGATCGGTTTCTTTAAATTTCAAGAGAATGTTGATTTAAATGGGAAGAAAGCGCTTATTTCTAGAACTGGCTACACAGGTGAAGACGGCTTTGAAATCTATTGTGATGCTAAAGACGTTGTCGAAATCTGGAAGGATATTTTAGAAGCAGGAAAAGAAGAAGGCGTTATCCCTTGTGGACTAGGTGCTCGTGATACATTGCGCTTTGAAGCTAATCTTGCACTATATGGACAAGAATTATCTCCTGAAATTTCTCCTCTTGAAGCAGGGATTGGCTTTGCTGTAAAAGTGAAAAAAGAAGCAGACTTTATTGGTAAAGAGGCACTTACTGCTCAAAAAGAGAATGGATTAACAAGAAAACTAGCAGGGATTGAAATGATTGACCGTGGGATTCCTCGTCATGGCTACCCTATCTATAAAGGGGAAGAGCTGATTGGTGAGGTAACAACTGGTACACAATCACCAACATTAAAGAAAAGCATCGGTCTTGCTTTGCTGAAAACAGAACATACAGAGTTGGGTTCTGAAGTGGAAGTTGAAATTCGCGGAAAGCGCCTGAAAGCAGTCGTGGCGGCTACGCCTTTCTATAAAAGAGAGAAAAAATAGGAGAGGAGACAACAATATGAAACATCGCTATTTACCGATGACAGAGACAGATAAGAAAGAAATGCTCGAAACAATCGGTGTAAACGCAATTGATGAACTATTTAGTGATATTCCTGAACGCGTAAGGTTTAAAGGGGAATACAATATTAAGCCTGCCAAAACAGAAACGGCATTAATGAAAGAACTAACGCTTATGGCTCAAAAAAATGCTGATCTTAGAAGCCATACTTCTTTTCTAGGTGCAGGTGTCTATGATCATTATATGCCTGTGATTGTTGACCATGTATTGTCTCGTTCTGAATTTTACACAGCGTATACACCGTATCAGCCTGAAATTTCACAAGGAGAGCTTCAAGCCATTTTTGAATTTCAGTCAATGATCTGTGAATTAACGGGAATGGATGTTGCAAACTCATCCATGTATGATGGTGGAACGGCTTTAGCTGAAGCGGCAATGCTTAGTGCAGGGCACACACGTCGGAAGAAAGTGCTGATTTCAAGTGCCGTTCATCCAGAATCAAAAGAAGTAGTGAAAACCTATGCAAAAGGTCAATACATTGAAGTCATTGAAATTCCACATAAAGATGGAGTGACGGATGTTGATGCATTAAAAGAGATGATCAATGATGAAATCGCAGCTGTCATTGTTCAATATCCAAACTTTTTTGGAAGAATCGAACCGTTAAAAGAGCTTGAAGAGATCATTCATGCTGGGAAATCAATGTTTGTAGTTTCAAGTAACCCACTTTCTCTTGGAGCATTAACACCTCCAGGTAAATTAGGGGCGGACATTGTTGCTGGTGATGCGCAAGTATTCGGTATTCCAACTGGCTTTGGTGGTCCTCACTGTGGCTATTTTGCGGTAACAAATAAATTGATGAGAAAAGTTCCTGGCCGTCTTGTCGGTCAAACGGTTGACGAAGAAGGACGCCGTGGATTTGTATTAACGCTTCAAGCACGTGAGCAGCATATTCGCCGTGATAAAGCGACATCAAATATTTGTTCAAACCAAGCATTAAATGCACTAGCTGCCTCTGTTGCAATGACAGCACTTGGCAAAAAAGGCGTAAAAGAAATGGCCCTTTCCAATATTCAAAAAGCGCATTATGCGAAGCAAGCATTTAAAGAAAAAGGCTTTGAAATTGTGTTTGAAGGTCCTTCCTTCAATGAATTTGTTGTGAAATTAAATACGCCTGTGAAAGAAGTAAATCAACAGCTTTTAGAAAAAGGAATGATCGGCGGTTATGACTTAGGCCGAGATTATTCAGACTTAAAGAATCATATGTTAGTTGCGGTAACTGAATTAAGAACAAAGGATGAAATTGATACATTTGTAAATGAAATGGGGGATTACCATGCATAAGGATGATCAGGCACTTATTTTTGAAATAACAAAACCCGGCCGCATCGGTTATAGCCTCCCTGAAATGGATGTACCGGAAATTGATATCAATGAACTGATTCCTGCGGGATATTTAAGAGAAGAGGAGCCGGGACTTCCAGAAGTGTCAGAGCTTGATATTATGCGACATTACACAGCTCTATCTAACCGGAACCATGGGGTTGACTCAGGATTCTATCCACTTGGATCATGTACAATGAAATACAATCCGAAAATCAATGAGAATGTGGCACGTTACCCAGGATTCGCCCATTTACATCCATTACAGGATGAAAGCTCTGTTCAAGGTGCGCTAGAGCTTATGTATGATTTACAGGAGCATTTAATCGAAATCACTGGTATGGATCAAGTAACTCTTCAGCCTGCTGCTGGTGCTCATGGTGAATGGACAGCCCTAATGATGGTTCGTGCTTTCCATGAAGCTAATGGCGATCATAAACGTACAAAAGTACTGATCCCTGACTCTGCGCATGGTACAAACCCAGCTTCTGCAACTGTCGCTGGCTTTGAAACGATCACAGTGAAATCAGATGAGAATGGTTTAGTAGATTTAGAGGATTTAAAACGAGTTGTTGGTGAAGATACTGCAGCACTAATGCTGACAAATCCCAACACTTTAGGTCTTTTTGAAGAAAATATTCTTGAAATGGCTGAGATTGTTCATGCTGCTGGCGGAAAGGTTTATTATGATGGAGCGAACTTAAATGCGGTTATGTCGAAGGCTCGCCCTGGAGATATGGGCTTTGACCTAGTCCATTTAAATCTTCATAAAACCTTTACAGGTCCACACGGTGGCGGTGGTCCAGGATCAGGTCCAGTCGGTGTTAAGGCGGATTTAATCCCGTACTTGCCGAAGCCTGTTTTAGTAAAACAGGGTGATCAATATGTATTAGATTACGATCGTCCACAATCAATCGGACGTGTGAAGCCTTATTACGGAAACTTTGGCATTAATGTTCGTGCGTACACGTATATTCGTTCCATGGGTCCTGATGGCTTAAAAGCAGTAACTGAATATGCAGTCTTAAATGCAAACTATATGATGAGAAGATTGCAGGATTCCTATGATCTTCCATTTGATAGACATTGTAAGCATGAGTTTGTTCTTAGTGGAAAGCGCCAGAAGAAGTTGGGTGTACGTACACTTGATATTGCGAAGCGTCTCCTTGACTTTGGCTATCATCCACCAACCATTTACTTCCCATTAAACGTGGAAGAATGTATTATGATCGAACCAACTGAAACAGAATCGAAGGAAACACTTGATGCATTCTGTGATGCAATGATCCAAATTGCAAGAGAAGCTGAAGAAAATCCTGAGATTGTACAAGAAGCACCGCATAATACGGTTATTAATCGTCTTGATGAAACATTGGCTGCCCGTAAACCAGTGCTTCGTTATCAAAAACAATAAAGTGCAGGACTGGTTCTTTTAAAAGAGCCAGTCCTTCTTTATGTGCAAAATACCAGCAGTTTTGCGGAAATATGATTCTTTTGTAAATAAAAAAAATCCTCTGCACAGATAGGCAAGAGGATTTTTCAATTAGTTTTTCGCTTTAATTTTGCCGCCCCATTTTTTAAATCCGCCTTGCAGATGGGAAAGTTCTTTGTAACCTCTGCGGTGAAGGAATTGAGCAGCTCTGCCGCTTCTCATTCCGCTTTGGCAGTATAAATAAACGGGCTTGTCCGGGCGAAGTTCCTTTAGTCGTGCTTTCATTTGTGACATTGGGATATTTCGAGCGCCAAGAATATGTCCTGCATCAAATTCATTTGGTTCACGGACATCAATTAATTGAGCTTTTCGATAACCTTCACGAAATTGTTCTTCTGTTAGCGTTTTAACAATCTTACGCTGATATAACCAGGTAACAACTGAATAGACAATAATTGCTCCTAAAATAATAAGAAGGAAATAAAGGGTTTCCAATGTGTCTTTCTCCTTTCAATCTTAGCTAAACCACTCTTTATTATAAAGGTCTTCCTTGATATGAGTAAAGGAATTCAGACAAATTTCTTCTATTTCCAATATAAATTCAATTTCCTTTGTTTTTAAGATGAATTTTGATAGACTAAAAATCGCATACATAGTAAAACAATTTGTAAATGAGGTTATTAAAATGACAAAAGAAGTTTGGCGTTTTATTGATTCGGGTGCTGGGTCACCTTCATTTAATATGGCATTAGACGAAGCGCTCCTTGATTGGAATAGCGAAGGGAAAATTCCGCCAGTCATCCGTTTTTATGGATGGAATCCAGCGACTCTTTCGATTGGCTATTTTCAAAAGGTAGAAAAGGAAATTGATATGGAGCAAGTGAAAGCACACGGACTTGGTTTTGTCCGCCGTCCGACTGGCGGAAGAGGGGTGCTTCATGAACATGAGCTAACATATAGTGTCATTGTTTCTGAGGAGCATCCTGAGATGCCAAAGACTGTTACTGAGGCTTATCGGGTGATTTCTGAGGGGATATTAAAAGGATTCCATCACCTTGGCATGGAAGCGTACTTCGCCGTTCCAAAAACAGCAGAAGAACGTGAATCATTGAAAAATCCACGCTCGGCTGTATGTTTTGATGCGCCAAGCTGGTATGAGCTTGTCGTGGAGGGCAGGAAAGTTGCGGGAAGTGCACAGACTAGACAGAAGGGCGTTATCCTTCAGCATGGATCCATTCTGTTGGATCTAGATGAAGATAAGCTATTTAGCTTATTTAAATACCCAAGTGACAGAGTGAAAGAGCGAATGCAAAAGGCTTTTAAAAATAAGGCAGTAGCTATTAATGAAATTAGTAAAGAGCGAATTACGATTGAGCAGGCAAAAGAAGCGTTTAAGAACGGATTTGCTGAAGGACTGAATATAGAACTTGAGCCATATGAGTTATCCGCGGAAGAGCTTGCTTATGTAAATAAAATTGCTAAAGAGCGATATGAACAAGATGATTGGAATTTCAAAAGATAAAGCGGCTGAGGCTGCTTTTTTTTATAAACTTTTTCTTTCTGTTTTCAAATATGACAAATGTCATCCGAAATAAATGACATTATCCACTAATCCAGAATCTTCCTAAATCGTAGAATATAAGTAGAAATGACGGAGGTGGAAAAATGGATTCGATCGTACTGATTAATCATGTAACAAAAACATTTAAAAATAAACATGCGGTGAATCAAGTTACTTTTTCGATAAAAAAAGGAGAAACGGTTGCGATTCTTGGCCCCAATGGAGCGGGCAAGACTACGACAATGATGATGATGTTAGGGCTGCTTGAGCCAACAAGCGGGGAGGTCAGATTATTTAACAGTCACCCAAGGGAAAAGAAGATACGAGAGAGAATCGGTGCGATGCTTCAAGAGGTCAGTGTCATTGATGCTTTGAAGGTAAAGGAGATTATTCAATTATTTCGGAGCTATTATCCTAACCCGATGTCTTTTGAAGAACTAGTTACATTTACTGGCTTAAGTGAGGACGATTTAAAAAGAAGAGCAAATAAACTATCTGGAGGGCAAAAGCGCCGCCTTGGGTTTGCACTGGCTTTGGCAGGTGATCCCGATTTAGTTTTTTTAGATGAACCGACTGTTGGATTGGATATTACTTCCCGTAAACTGTTTTGGCGTACGATTGGTGAATTGAAAACTCGAGGAAAAACGATTATTTTCACTACTCATTACCTACAGGAAGCGGATGATGTGGCAGATCGGATTATTTTATTTAATGATGGAACAATCGTTGAAGACGGGACGCCGAGTGAAATTAAGGGAAAGCTTTCGAAACAATCAGTATCATTTATTGCTGGTGAAGAAATATCCATATATGAATTAACCCAGCTGCCTAATGTTTCAGATGTATATAAAAAAGAAGATCGGATCTATGTGGTCACTGATCATACAGATAATACACTAGCTGCGCTATTTGACAGGAAATTTAAAATAAGCGGAATTCAAATTGAACAGGGTCGTTTAGATGAGGCTTTTGAGCAATTAACGGAAAATAGGGAGGCGATCTAAATGAGTGCTTTTCGAATGCAATGCAAGGTTGAAATCATCCGAATTTTGCGGAACCCATACTTTGTCTTTTGGTCGCTCTTGATGCCCATCGTTTTTTATATTATCTTCACTAAAGTCTTTAATACGAATATTGAGGATCAGCAAGAGTGGCAGGCCCATTACTTAATGTCAATGACAGCTTTTAGTGTGATGGGTTCTGCGATTATGACACTTGGGATTAGGCTCGTGGAGGAACGAACAAAGGGATGGTCATTATTTATGAGAATCACCCCATTATCTGATTCTGCTTATTTCGCCGCAAAAATGATTGGGCAAACAGTGATTCATCTATTTTCTATTGCCATCATTTTTATTGCGGGCGCTTTGATTAATGGAGTTTCTCTAACTGCTATTGAATGGTTAATGAGTGGCTTATGGATATTGCTTGGCTCTCTTCCATTTCTTGCTTTAGGTACATTAGTCGGAACAATGAAGAGAGTGGATACCGCATCCGGTGTATCAAATGTTATTTATATGATTCTTGCGATTTCTGGCGGCATGTGGATGCCGATGGAGATAATGCCAGCGTTTATTCAAAAAATCGGGGTATGGCTGCCATCGTATAATTTTGGAAATGGCGCTTGGGAAATTATCCGTGGAAATAGCCCAGAATGGATAAATATTATACTATTAATAGGATATCTTTTCCTTTTCATGCTATTATCAAGTTATATTAGGAGAAAGCAGGAAGCGGCGGTGTAAGACGAATGGCAAAAGGAAAATTAGAGATTTTTCCTTCAAGATATGGATTTTTCCCGTATATGTTTCTCATCTATCTATTTATGCCGGGATATTATATTTACTTCGAGACAGGCTGGAAGCTGTATGCCGGTTATGTATTATTAGGGCTATTCCTGATTACATACCGGCAGCTTTATTTTGCTGCGAAGTCATTTACGTATTGGTTAATGCTTCAACTAATGATTATTTTAGTTCTATCTATTTTTATGCATGTTAATATGCTATTCCTAGGCTTTTTTCCGGCGAATTTTATTGGTTGGTATAATGAAAAAAGGAAGTTTATAATTGCCTTTATTTTATTTGGCTTCACGATTTTTACACCTTTGATTATTCGTTTTGAACAGTTTACCCCCGATTCTTTATTGTATTTTCTTCCTTTTCTGCTCATTATGTTGTTCTCTCCATTTGGCATTCGTTCAATGAATAGCAGAATGGAGCTTGAAAGAAAGCTTGATGAAGCGAATGAGCGGATTGAAGAGCTAGTTAAACGGGAGGAAAGACTAAGAATTGCACGTGATCTTCATGATACGCTCGGTCATACTCTTTCTTTAATCACGCTGAAAAGTCAGCTAGTCGGAAAGCTGATAACAAAGGATTTAGATCGGGCAAAGCATGAGGCAAAGGAAATTGAAAGAACTTCCCGGGCGGCATTATCACAAGTAAGGGAGCTAGTATCTGATATGAGGGCGATTACAATTGCGGAGGAGCTACTAGGATCCGCTGCTATTCTTGAAGCTGCGGGCATCACTTTTCAATATTCTGATGAATCAAAGCTTGAGGAAGCTTCAGGAATTACACAAAATATTCTCAGTATGTGTCTGCGTGAAGCTGTTACGAATGTAGTTAAGCATAGTGGAGCTAGTAATTGCAATATTGTTATAGCAGAGGAAGCTGGAGAAATAATTATCACCATTGAAGATAATGGAAGAGGAATGGATGAAAATAATCTAGCTGGCAATGGGTTGAAAGGTATCGCAGAAAGACTTGAATTGATTGATGGAGCTTTGAAAATAACTTCTCATATGGGGACGAAGCTAGACATAACAGTCCCAGTTATTGTGAAGGAGAGAGAGGCTGGTGTGGTTTCATGATAAGAATTGTCATTGCTGAAGATCAAGGAATGCTTCGGGGGGCACTTGGCTCCCTTCTTGACTTTGAAGATGATATTGAAGTGATTGCCCAGGCAAAAAATGGAGAGGAAGCGTTCCAGTTCATTCAAGCTCTTGAGCCGGATGTTTGTTTGATGGATATAGAAATGCCGATTAAGAGCGGTTTGGAAGTGGCAGAAGAACTAAAGAAGCTGGGATCAGAATGTAAAATTATCATCCTGACAACATTTGCCCGCCCTGGATACTTTGAACGAGCTGTGAAGACAGATGTTCATGGATATATGTTAAAAGACGGATCTAGTGATGAGCTGGCAGAGTCGATCAGAAATGTAATGAAAGGCAAACGTGAATTTGCACCTGAACTGATTTTCGGCAGCCTAAAGGAGGAAAATCCGTTAACAGAGCGTGAGCGTGAAGTATTAAGGATGGTGGCTGACGGGAAAACAGCGAAGGAGATTTCGGCAAGCCTTTTCTTATCAGCTGGGACCGTCCGTAATTATATGTCAGAAATCATTAGCAAGCTGCAAGTGAAAAACAGGATTGAAGCAATCAGCATGGCAGAAGAAAAAGGCTGGATATAAGAAAAACGAGGCATAGTCAAATGCCTCGTGTGCTATTACTCTTTTAAATCTTCAATTGAGTCGATATCCATATATGCAGGGACAACTAATCCGATTTTCGTTCCTTCTAAGTTAGCACCTAAATCTTCAAATTTCCCTTCGAATTCTGCGTAATAATCCGCATGAGTTAATGGCAGCCAGCCGGCAATATGGGCATCAAGGCTGCCTTCAGCAACACCAGCCCACATTGGACCTGCTTCAACTTGACGAAGTGTCACTTTATAACCAAGATCTGTTAACACTTGGGCAACGACATTTGTACTAGCAATTTCTGTATCCCAAGCGACATATCCAATAGTGATTTTGTCTCCGTCAACTTCTTCAGCACCTTCTGTCCACTTAGCTACCTTATCCGAATTCTCATCCACCCAGTTACGAGCAGCTTTTTCCGGATCTTCTCCATCAGTGATTTGAACCATAACTGCATTCATGTCTTCCTCAGGCCAGTTGAATTGATCTAATACCTTGTAAGCGGATGGATGATCTTCAGCCAGCCCATTCCGTGCGATGGAATGAATATTTTCTGCATCCCCATACGTTCCTTTAGGATCTTCTAAATATTTCAAATCAAATTTTGAAAACTTCCAGTGTGGACTCCAACCAGTAACAATAATTGGCTCTTCTTTATTATAAGCTTTCTTTAAAGCAGCAGTCATTGCGGCACCGGAACCTTCTACTAATGTCCAGTCATCTAATTCATATTCATCTAGGACATTAGCTGTTGCTTTCATTAAGCCTGCCCCAGGATCAATTCCGATAATTTTGTAATCAACGTTTTCCCCGACTGAGGCTTCAGCGTTCCCTTTATCTGTTTTGCCACCACTTGCCTCATCAGATCCACAAGCAGCTAGACCAAATGTTAATGCAGGTACCATTAAAAAAGATAACCATTTTTTCTTCATTATTAATTGCCCCCTTGTTTTTTAATTCCTATATTTTGGGTAATCCGATCAAGGATAATGGCCATAACCACAATCGCTAGACCAGCCTCAAAACCTTTTCCAATTTGAATTTGAGTAACCGCACGATATACATCTGCTCCAAGGCCTGGCGAACCAACCATAGATGCAATGACAACCATGGACAATGAAAGCATGATGCTTTGATTAATTCCTGCCATGATCGTTGGCATAGCAAGCGGAAGTTGAACCTTAAGCAAACGCTGGCTTGTAGTAGAACCGAAAGCCTCTGTTGCCTCGATAATATCAGCGGGTACTTGCTGAATACCTAATATCGTTAGCCTAATTGTTGGCGGAACAGCAAAAATAACGGATGCAACGACACCTGGTACAACCCCGATGCTAAAGAAGAAGATGGCCGGGATTAAATAGACGAATGCAGGCATCGTTTGCATGAAGTCTAATATTGGTGTAATAATCTGTTTAACCGTATTCTTTTGAGAAGCCCAGATGCCTACTGGTATCCCAATCACAACTGTTATGATGACGGCTGTTAATACTAATGAAAGGGTTTCAAGCATTCCTTCCCAGTAGCCTAAATTATCAATAAGGAACAATCCAATAACAGCAAATAGGGCAATGCCCTTTGTTGAGAGTTTCCATGCTAATAAACCAATTAGGATGATGAGAATATAGGATGGAATAAATGCTAAAACGGCAAATAGTCCTTCAACTATCCCTTCTAAACTGATCGTAATGGCATCAAATAGAAAGGCAAAGGTAACTGTAAGCCAATCTACAAAGCTATCAATCCAATCGGCAAGCGGGAGTTTTGGTAATAAACCTTCCATTATTGATTCCCTCCTTTGCTTGACTGATCAGCAGCCACTTCTTTTTTTGCTTTTTCTAAATCATTGATTACTTCATTATTTCCTGCGAGGCCTCCAATGACCGCACCTCTCACAAGAATGCCATATAGACGATTGTTTTCATCTACAACTGCAACTGGAATAGTTGCAGTTGACACTATGTCAAATAAATCAGTTAATAAAGTATCACCTGTAACCGTTTGGACATTAGGATCAATGATTGCCTGTAATGTTTGCCCATTCTCAGAGGCCGCTTTTGCATCATCAGCCGTTATCGCACCGAGAAGGATTTGCTTTTTATCAACAACGTAAATACTTGAAATCCCAAGTTTCTTCATCAATTGCAAAGCAACTCGAGGACCTTTGTCGATTTGAACGGTTTCTGCTCTTTTCATTACATGACTTGCGGTCAATACTTTGGATAGATCCACATCCTCTACGAATCTCTCAACATATTGATTGGAAGGATTCATTAGGATTTCCTCTGGTGACCCAATTTGTACAATTTCTCCATCCTTCATTAAAGCGATTTTGTCTCCGATTCTGAGTGCTTCGTCTAAATCATGTGTAATGAAGATAATCGTTTTTTCCATTGCGGATTGAAGCTCAAGCAATTCGTCTTGCATATCTTTTCTAATTAATGGATCCAATGCACTGAATGCTTCGTCCATTAATAATATATCTGTGTCATTGGCCAGTGCCCGAGCTAAGCCGACACGCTGCTGCATTCCTCCACTCAGCTGTTTAGGAAACTGGTCTTCATAGCCTTCCAGTCCGACTAGCTTTAAAGCATTAAGTGCCTTTTGCTTTCTTTCACTCTTATCTATCCCTTGTATTTCTAACCCATATTCGGTGTTCTCAAGGATCGTACGATGGGGAAGCAAGGCGAAATTTTGAAAGACCATGCTGATTTTCTTTCTGCGTACATTTCTTAACTCATCTTTTTTCATTTTTGTTATATCTTTTCCGTCAATCCAGATTTCGCCTTCAGTTGGATCAATGAGTCTATTTAATGTACGAACTAATGTGGACTTCCCACTTCCTGAAAGGCCCATGATAACGAATATCTCTCCAGCATGAACATCAAAGGTTGCCTGCTTGACTCCGACTGTGGAGCCGGTCTTTTTTAAAATATCTGTTTTGGAGTTCCCTTCATTTAAAAGCTGCAATGCTTTTTTAGGATTTTTTCCAAAAACCTTTGTTACGTTTTTAATACTTAGCTTTACTTGCTGCTTATTCAAATTTTTCACCTCGTTCAATTGGAACTTCTTGAATTTTTTTATCCCTTTAGTAGTAGCGACTAGTTTAGCTAATCACGATAAATGCCGTGCAATAAGGACCTTTTAATTGTATTTGTTTTAGAAAAATAGGGCAAAGCTGGTAAATAGCCATATTCGGCTGTAAACTTTGTACAGAAAAAACTGAACGTACTGTATAACATGAATCCTTACAATTCCTTTCTTTTCCTCCATGATGCTATGCTATATCCATCTTTACATTCTGAAAAATAGTGGTAACCTAATAAATGATTATTTCATTTTTGTGGGTAAGCTAAGGGAAATATTGAAAAAGTTAATTTTACATTTATGGATGTGAATAGTTAGATGGATGGGAAAGAACAGCTTGAGCGTGTTCGAGAAAGAGTCATTGAAACCATTGCGAAGAATATGAATTTATATGGAATTACCGATTCTATTGGGCGATTATATGGAATGCTGTATTTTCATAATCATCCGTTGACTCTTGATGAGATGAAGGAAGAGCTCGGTATGAGTAAAACAAGTATGAGTACTTCAGTCCGAACCTTAATGGATTTAAAAATGGTAGAGAAGGTTTGGAAAAAGGGAACGAGAAAGGATTTGTATCAAGCAGAAGAGGATTGGTATCAAACCTTTATTGATTTCTTCTCCATTAAATGGCGTGCAGGAATTACTATGAATATCGCTGCTATGACAAAATCCATCGTAGAGCTTGAAAAATTAGTAAAGTCTGATGAGATAGATGAAGAAGTTCGCTCTGCCGCAAAAATTGATATTGAAAAAATGAAAGCAGCACTTAGTTATTATGAATGGTTAAATCGCTTGGTGGACAGCTTCGAATCAGAAGAGATTTTTGATTTCATTCCGAAAAACAAAGATCAATCGTAGGGATATTAAAAGCACAGGCGTCTGTGCTTTTTTGTTTTTGGCTGTTTTTGTAAATATTTATGCTGATCAAAAAGTAGTTGGTATAGGTTGATTTCCGCTCCAGGCATTCGCTTTCCACGGGGTGGGCGCTGAGTCTCCTCGGCGCTAAAGCGCCTGTGGGGTCTCAGCTGTCCCACTACTCCCGCAGGAGTCTCACGCCTTACGCTCCAATCAACTAACTTTTTTCGATAGAACACTTATGCAAAAACAACAAATTTTTGGAAAAGAGCCTTGTTTTTTTAACTATCAATTTTACTGAGAAGTGCAAACCGCAAAATATATTGAAATTTGTCTTATTCTATTAAAAATCTATGAATCTCTCTTATTTTCTCCGGATTCTAGTTTTTTTTGATTTTGACAAATTAAACTTCACCTGAATTTAACACAATATGTAGTGGTGTCGAAAATATTTTAGGTACTATATGTTGATTTTGGTGATGTGGTATGGTAACTTTAGGTTATTGAAAAAAGCAACATGATTTAACATAGCTTTAAAGATACTATTAAAATTGAATATTTTTATTTGAAGGAGTTGTAAAAATGTCTGTAGCATTAGGACAAAAAATGAGTTTGAACATTGAACGCTTGAATGAAGACATCCGTCTATTTCCTCAAGTGCACCCTATCACCTCTGATATGAAAATGACCCACAAAGGGGTTTCCCGATTAGTCATGTTGGACAGGTATACTTTTAAAGATACAGAAAAAATCACTCTAACTAATGGGGACTTCGTCGTTCTTACCATCAAAGAAGATCCAAAATTCCCGGCTCGAGGGCTTGGCTACATTCTAGATATTGATTGGGAAAATAAAGCAGCATCCGTTCTAGTGGAAGAAGATTATCGAGGGGCACTTGATGATCCAGAAGAAGCACAAACTGGTATCATCAAACGCTCTCTAGATGTAATTGAAAAACCGCTGGAGCTTTTTTATGAGCAAATTGCTAAACGTAATGCAACAGGCCTTGCTTCTGTTGAGAAAACAGAAGAAAAAAGACAAGAATGGTTCGAGAAATTCTATCAAGAGCTTGCAAGCTTAAACTTTATCCCGGCTGGCCGTGTTCTATATGGAGCAGGAGCGGATACGGATGTTACTTATTTTAACTGTTATGTAATGCCATTTGTTCAAGATTCCCGTGAAGGCATTTCTGAACACCGCAAGCAGGTAATGGAAATCATGAGCCGCGGCGGCGGGGTTGGAACAAACGGTTCTACCTTAAGACCACGCAACACACTGGCAAAAGGCGTAAATGGTAAATCATCAGGCTCTGTTTCATGGTTAGATGATATAGCGAAGCTGACTCATCTTGTGGAGCAAGGCGGTTCCCGTTAAAAAAGCCCACCGGCGGGAGTAAAATCTCGTGAATTGCTGGAACACCCTAAAGCCTTCTAAGCTACAACAGAGCCAGTAATGGCAAATGTGAACGCTTGAAAATTAGAAGGATACAACAATGGGCAATCAGCAGCGAAGCTTCTTTGGAAACGGAGAAGAACGTTCAACGACTATTGAAATTTCCTACGGTTTTCAAAAGTAACTATTCAGAGGAGGTAGAGCTTTTGGAAAGTAAGGAAAGAGTAAACCAGAGGAAGCATATACGGACCTATGGGGCACGAGACAAAGAAGAATTGGTAAATGCGATTAAATTACTTCATGATCAAGGATATAGTCAAGTTGAAATATCAAAAAGGCTTAATATAGCTAGAGGAACAATACAAAGATGGAATAAGGAATTAAATATTTTTGTTCCGTTAACACCAGGTGAAGCAGGAAAGAAAAAGAATAAGAAATATCATTATGATGAAAATTACTTTTCTGATATTTCATCGCCTAATCAAGCATATGTATTAGGTTATATTCTTGGAGACGGAACAATAATTGATCGAAAAAAATCTAAAAGGCTCATACTTTGTTTAGCCGAAAACGATGTGCAACTCTTAAGAGATATTGCAGAAGAGCTGAACATGTCCACAGCAATTAAATTTAGAAAAAAGAATGCACCCAATGAGCAAAATAAGTACTCATTAACGATTAACTCAACTAAAATGTGTGATGACTTAATTAGCTTGGGTGTTGGACCTAAAAAAACAGGACATGAAGCATGGATTGCGTTAAAAAGCAATATGCTGCAATGGGCATTTATAAGAGGCTTTTTTGATGCCGATGGCCATATTAGGGTCTATCAACGCAATGGCTATCTCAAAGTAAGAGTAGGTTTTACTGGATCAAAAGAGATGTTAACTTCCACTTTGAAGTTCCTTCAAACCTATGAGATTGGATTAAAGGTCAAAGGTGTATTAAAGAAACAAGGCTGTTATGATTTATACCTTTCTAGTATCATTGAAGCCAAAATGATCTTTAATCTGCTGTATAAGCATGGAGATATTAAATTAAATCGCAAATACGAAAAATTTTCTTCTTTGATGATATAGTCTGATCTCATGTGAGAGCATGAGAGCTAGGCAGAAATGACCTAGCCCACTCGAAATAGACTGAGTGAGTAACAATAAGCGGGGCGCACAAATGATCATGTTAGCGGATTAATACAGATGCACTAGTCCGCATCATTCAGAAAATGAATGATTAGAAAATCGGGTGAATTGCAGGGAAAACCTTAGAGGCTGATAAGCTACAACGTGACTGGAAACGGTGAGCGTGAATGCTTAAAAATTATCAGCATTGGTCAATCTGCAGCCAAGCGTCATTGGGCAAAGGTAATGGCGAAGGTTCAACGACTAGAGAGTGAGTCCCAACAATAAACTCTCACAAGCGCCCGGCCCCTAACAGTAAAAGCTGAGGGTGATGATATAGTCTAGTCCGACTGCTGAGGCAGTGTAAATATCCTGAAAGGGACGGTAGGTACGTGGCATCCTGACATTATTGAATTCATCATTTCAAAAATGCAAAATCCAAGAATTTTACGATTCTTACTTGAAACGACAAATGATGAAACGATTAAAAAATATGCGAAAGAAAAATTAAAATTCACTCCTTTTACAGAGCAAGAAATAGCAATGTATCAAGGGATTGTAAATTATAAGAAAATTCCAGGGTATGGCGGCTTTAGTGAAAAAATAATTAATGATGCAGAAGAAAAATTAGTAACTGGGGGCAATTATTCTGTTCATAATTCTGAATTCCTTACAGGTGCAAATATATCTGTTTGCTTAACGAAGGAATTCATGAATGCAGTTGAGAATGATGCTGAATATGAACTCCGATTCCCAGACGTAGAAAGCTATGGTAAAGATGAAATGCGCAACTATAATGAAGAATGGCATAAAGTAGGGGATGTCCGCGAATGGGAAAAACTCGGTCATAAAGTACGAGTTTATCGTAAAATCCAAGCAAAAGAGCTTTGGAATTTAATCAACATTTGTGCGACTTACTCAGCAGAACCAGGAATCTTCTTTATCGATAATGCAAATGACATGACAAACGCAAGAGCATATGGACAGAAGGTTGTAGCAACAAACCCATGTGGCGAACAACCCCTCGCACCATACAGTGTCTGCAATTTGGCTGCTGTTAACCTAGCAGAAATGGCAGATAAAGAAAACAAGACTGTAAACTTTGAGAAATTAAAGCGTACCGTTGAAGTCGGTGTGCGGATGCAGGATAACGTGATTGATGCAACACCATATTTCCTTGCAGAAAATAAAAAACAGGCTCTTGGTGAACGCCGTGTTGGTTTAGGTGTCATGGGTCTGCACGATTTGTTGATTTATTGTGAAACAGAATACGGTTCTGAAAAGGGCAATGAGCTTGTTGATAAAGTATTTGAAACAATAGCTACAACAGCTTACCGTGCTTCTGTAGAACTGGCTAAAGAAAAAGGAAGCTTCCCGTTCTTAACGAGGGAAACAGAAGAAGAGACGAATCGTTTAAGAAAAGCTTTTTCAGAAACAGGCTTCATGCAAAAAATGCCTGAAGATATTCAACAATCAATTATCGAATATGGCATTCGCAACTCACATCTTTTAACTGTGGCTCCTACGGGATCTACTGGGACGATGGTTGGGGTTTCTACTGGCCTTGAACCTTACTTCTCCTTCTCTTACTTCAGAAGTGGCCGTTTAGGCAAATTTATTGAAGTAAAGGCAGATATTGTTCAAGAATATTTAGATAGAAATCCGGATGCAGATCCGAATAACCTGCCTGAATGGTTTATTGCTGCTATGGATTTAGCTCCAGCGGCACATGCAGATGTTCAATGCATCATTCAGCGCTGGATTGACAGTTCGATTAGTAAAACAGTGAATGCACCGAAAGGATATAGTGTGGAGCAAGTAGAAAAAGTATATGAGCGCCTTTACAAAGGTGGTGCTAAAGGCGGCACTGTTTATGTAGATGGTTCCCGTGATTCTCAAGTACTAACTTTGAAAGCAGAAGAAAATAGCTTCGAAGAAACAAGCTTTGACAAAAAAGAAAAAACAAAGCAGCATGTTGTACTTGTTGACACAATTAATGCTCTCCGCTCGACTAATGTAAAGATTGGATCAGAGGTTGGAGATACATGCCCAGTCTGCCGCAAAGGAAGCGTAGAGGAAATTGGCGGATGTAATACATGTACGAATTGCAATGCCCAATTAAAATGCGGACTATAAAATAACTCATAAAAAAGAAGGTGGAGACTCATCCATCTTCTTTTTTGCATTTTAAATAAAATAACACCTTGTCTACCGTACTATTTTTGCAGGTCTCCGATTAAAAATGTATCAAGTGAGTACATCGATAGGAGTGGCTTGCATGTATATTGACGGTGTCTTTTCTGGTGGAGGAATTAAAGGATTTGCTCTAATTGGTGCCTATGCCGAGGTTGAGAAAAGAGGGTTCCGTTTCAAAAGAGTGGCTGGAACGAGTGCAGGGTCGATTGTCGCAGCATTGATTGCCGCAAACTATACAAGTGAAGAAATATACCAATTAATCGATGAACTCAATTTAAAGAAATTTCTAGATTCGCGAAAAACGTATATTCCATTAGCGGTGACAAAATGGATTCTTCTCTATTGGCGGCTTGGGCTCTACAAGGGAGATGAACTTGAAAAATGGATAGAGGAAAAGCTTGCTGCAAGAGGAATTAGGAAGTTTTCAGATCTCCCTCATCAGGCATTAAGGGTAGTTGCCTCTGATCTAACAAATGGTCGTCTCGTTATACTGCCCGATGATTTAATAAATTACGGCATTGATCCCGGATCATTTTCGATTGCAAAGGCCATCCGGATGAGCTGTAGCCTGCCCTATTTTTTTGAACCGGTTAAACTTTATACAAGAGGTGAAGCAAGCATCATTGTTGATGGAGGAGTCCTTAGCAATTTTCCGATGTGGTTATTTGATCGGGACAATGTGAAGAAGGCAAGGCCTGTTCTAGGGATGCAATTAAGCCAAAATGTGACAGATCGTCCGAAAAATAAGATCAAAAATGCCATTCAAATGTATGAAGCCTTATTTGAAACGATGAAGGATGCCCATGATGCTCGGTATATTTCCAGAAAACATGCTCGAAACATTATCTTTATACCTACAGAGGGAGCATTAACAACTGAATTTCAACTAACACAAGAGAAGAAACAAGCCCTTGTAGATTTAGGCGAAAAATGTGCTAAGCAATTCTTTTCACAATGGAGTTATTGATTAATTAAAAAAGATCGAGCTTATTATAGAGAAGCTCGATCTTTCTTTTTGCCTTTTTTTCCTTGGATAACAGTTAAATGTGTGGAAGATTTTTTTTTCGTCCTTTTAAGGGTTGATAAGGAATTCCCAGAGCTTGCCTTGCGATTATTGCCCTTTCTTGGCTCATTCATTTTATATCGTTTTTTTGATTTCTTTGCTGCGCGAATAAATGCCCGCTGTTCATGTTTTCTAGGACTTGCTTTATAAAAATGCCGAAAGATAGAGTAGATTACAAAACCAACTAATATAATGACAGCTATTCTCAGCAAAAAACCGGCAGGATCTGAAAACAAATTAGCAGTCATCCCCACGACTGCAAGAAGAATGAGTCCTAGGATAATGATTACGGAAACCCGATTTTTCAAGAAAGCCACCTCCCTATGAGCATGATGAGCATTTTTTCACTCTTTTAAACTTGGTCCAACTAGTTTTATTCAATTTCTTCTATTTTTATCTATTTTATAAGTGATTGGTATCTATCTTTATTCTACAAAAAATAAAACAAAACCTCTAGGAATGAAGTGGAATTTAATTATGAGCAGATAAACTTATTTCTTTTAAGTATGCAAGGGAAAATGCTCAAAAGGACATAATAAAGTATGGAGGTGGTAAAAATGGCAGAAGAAAAGCAGCTAGAACAAAATCAAAGAGAAAAACCGATGTCCTTTATTACCATGGTGATAGTAACGGGATTGATTGGTGGGATTTTTTGGAGTGGGCTTGGTTATTTAGCATACGTTTTTAATTTAACGGAAATAAGACCGAATGTCATTCTGGAACCATGGCTGATTGGTACTTGGAAAGAGGGAGGGCTAGGAACGGTCATTAGCATCGTGATGATTGGAATTATTTCAATTGTTGTGGCCTTTATTTATTACGCTGCCTTACGAAGATTTCCGAGCATTTGGGTAGGAGGAGTCTTCGGTATTGTTCTATTCTTATTAGTCTTTTTTGTTTTAAATCCGATCTTCCCTGGAATTAATCCATTTAGAGAGCTTGAGCGAAATACGATTATTACATCTCTCTGTTTTTACATTTTATATGGTGTATTTGTAGGATATTCCATTTCATATGAAGAAAGTGAAATTAAATATAAAGAAAGGATGGAGAGAAAAACACAGCAGGAAAGTTAATTAAACTATTTTAATCACTTCAAAATAAGATTCTAAAAGTAGTGGAATAGAATTCATTTATGATAAAATATTCTTGTAAATCAATCTTTTTTTACAGGAGTGCATAAATGAAAATATTATTATTGAATGGGCCGAATTTAAATTTACTAGGAAAACGTGAACCTAGTGTATACGGCTTCACTACTTTAAAGCAGCTGGAAGAAAAGATTGTCACATTAGGAAACCTCCATAACACAGAGATCATTTGCTTTCAGTCCAATCATGAAGGGGAAATCATTGATAAAATTCATGAAGCAAATGAAAGTGGAATGGACGGTATTATTATGAACCCTGGTGCTTTTACGCATTATAGCTATGCGATAAGAGATGCTATCGCGGGCATACAGATTCCTGTGGTTGAGGTACATATTTCAAACATCCATTCCCGTGAAGCATTTCGTCATACTTCTGTCATTGCCCCAGTTACTGCTGGGCAGATTGTTGGCTTAGGTTTATTTGGATATGAGTTAGCCTTCCATGCTTTAATGGATCGTGCAAAGGGGAGAGAATAAAATGGGAAAATTACAGAAATTACGCTCAAGCTTTGAAAAAAATGGCATTGATGGAATGCTGATTACTAGTACATATAATCGACGTTATATGACTAATTTCACTGGTTCATCAGGAGTCGTTCTTATTAGTAGAGAACACGCACAGTTTATTACCGACTTTCGATATATAGAGCAAGCCACTGCTCAATGTGAAGGCTATGAAATTGTGAAGCACTCAGGTGTAATCCCAGCAGAGGTTGCAGAACAAGCAAAAAAGCTTGGCATTAAAAGACTTGGTTTTGAACAGGATTATGTCACTTTCTCTGCTTATCAAACATATGAGAAAGTGATTGAAGCAGAATTAGTACCTGTTTCTGGAGAAATTGAAAAGTTACGCTTGATTAAGACTGAATCAGAGATTAAGATATTAAAGGATGCAGCGGACATTGCTGATGCAGCGTTTAAACATATTATTGGATTTATTCGCCCAGGCTTAACTGAGCTTGAGGTAGCGAATGAATTAGAGTTCTTTATGAGAAAAGCCGGTGCAACTTCATCATCTTTTGACACAATTGTTGCTTCAGGCCATCGTGGTGCACTTCCACATGGTGTGGCAAGTGAGAAAGTGATTGAAAAAGGTGATATGGTTACACTTGACTATGGTGCGTATTATAAAGGTTATGTTTCAGATATAACGCGAACACTAGCAGTTGGTGAACCTTCACAGAAAATGAAGGAAATCTATGACATCGTTTTACAAGCGCAATTGCGTGGAATGGATGGCATAAAGCCAGGTATGAGTGGAAAAGAAGCAGATGCATTAACCCGTGATTATATAACTGAAAAGGGTTATGGAGAATATTTCGGTCATTCCACAGGACATGGCATAGGTCTTGAGGTTCATGAGGGGCCAGCGCTAGCTTCTAAATCAGATATTATTCTTGAACCTGGCATGGCTGTAACGGTAGAGCCTGGCATTTACATACCAGGGCTTGGTGGGGTCCGGATTGAAGATGATACTTTAATTACAAAAGACCATAATGAACCGCTGACACATTCAACAAAAGATTTGATTATTCTTTAAGAAAAGCAGAGCTAATTAGGAGGATTTACATGATTTCTGTAAATGATTTTCGTACCGGATTAACAATTGAAGTAGATAACGGAATTTGGCGTGTAATGGATTTCCAGCATGTTAAGCCTGGAAAAGGAGCAGCGTTTGTTCGTTCCAAACTTCGTAACCTACGTAACGGTGCGATTCAAGAAAAAACCTTCCGTGCAGGTGAAAAAGTAGGAAAAGCACAAATTGATAACCGCAGAATGCAATATCTTTATGCAAGTGGCGATCAGCATGTTTTCATGGACAATGAGTCTTATGAGCAAATTGAGCTGCCAGCTGTATCTATTGAATACGAACTAAAATTCTTGAAAGAAAATATGGAAGTTCAAATCATGATGTATCATGGTGAAACACTAGGTGTTGAACTGCCAAATACAGTTGTATTAGAAGTGACTGAAACAGAACCAGGGATTAAAGGGGATACTGCATCAGGCGGAACGAAGCCAGCAACACTTGAAACGGGCCTAATCGTCCAAGTTCCATTCTTTATTAATCAAGGGGACAAGTTAATTATTAATACATCTGAATCTTCCTATGTATCTCGTGCATAAGTAAATGGAAAGGGGGAATTTCGAGTCTGTGATGGGATTTTCCCTCATTCCATTGTTTTTTTCCAAAGTTTTCAACTTGTGAAGAAGACGATTATTCGTTATTATATTTATATAGAAGCTGCGTTGTTCGCTTGTGTATGTAGTTTCAACCTTTATTTAGATTGAGGGAGTTCAACACCATTGCTGGAACATCATGCCTCCATTTGTAGAGGACGATTGAGAAAGCAATTGCGGACACCCACCTGGAGGAGCAGGTATGAAACTCCATATGAAACGGCGGCAAAGGCGGCTATACATAACGAATGAAGAGCAATGACCATTGGGTTATTGCTCTTTTCTTTTTAAGAAAATGTAAACTCAGCTGTTACAAATTTAGTAATTTCCAGTGTCCCTGGCTCAATCGGGGTTGATGTACTGCTTTTAACAAGTGCTGATGCTTGAAAGGGGACTGGATTATTTGGCTGTTGAGAAGTTTCGGCTACTAATAGAGGTTCTTTCGCTAAGTGTACTCCTAATGTTCTCGCAATCGTGTCCGCTTTTTGATAAGCATTAATAACGGCTAATGAAAGGGCTTGGTGTTGAAATCGTTCAGTGTCACTTGAAGTAAATTGGATTCCAGAAATGATATTCGCCCCATTATTGACAGCTGTATCAATGACCAAACCGCTGTTTTCTATATTTTTGATTGAAACACGGAGAAGGTGCTGAACCTTGTATCCTCTAAAAACTTGTTTGCCATCGACAAAATCATATTGTGGAAATATCGAGTAATCCACTGTTTGAATCTGTTCCTCCTGAACACCAATCTTACTTAGTCCTTCTTTAACCTTCGTTATAACCATTGCATTATTGTTCTGTGCATCCGTTACTTCCATTTCCTCTGTAGAGACTCCTAATGTTACCTCCGCCGTGTCTGGAAGCACTGAAACCTTCCCTTCCCCATACACACTAATTACATTTAACCTTTTGTTAGTCACAGGTATATTACGCTGAGCTGGATATTGATTATACAAATTTTTCCCCTCCTTCTTTTCTTTAGATCGCGGCCTCTTTAATATGTACGGTCAATTGAAAAGGAACATTCGGATATTTCTTCCGTACCTTCCCTCAAATTTCACAAAAATCTTCATTTCCACTTGTAATGATTAAAAAATCTTCTATAAAGATGGAACAACAGACTAAAACAAAGTCATATTGTTTTAAAGCAAGCATACATTTTAAGGAGTGCTAGTCCAAAAAGAAAAGCGGAAGCGCCTTGTCCACCCCCGACAAGCACAAGACGAGCCTCACGGAAAGGTGTTTTTTACCTTTCTGGGAGGATTGGCTTGTGACCTCGAGGGGGTAGGCGCTGTAGCTAGACAAAAAGAAAAGCGGAAGCGCCTTGTCCACCCCCGACAAGCATAAGACGAGCTAGCGAGAAGGTTGTACTTTAACCTTCTTGATGGATTGACTTATGACCTCGAGGGGGTAGGCGCTGTAGCTAGACAAAATCACTATTTATCATCTTACTTTTTAGGAGGATTAATGTATTGGAAACGATTCTAGCCTTTTTGCCAAAAAACATAGCAGATTATTTGCAGCATATACCTTCTCGCCAATTGCTGGAATTAGAAGAGATACGTGTCCGAATTAACAGACCAGTTGAATTAATTATTAAAGGAACCCCAACGTTTCTGTCCTATATTGTTAAGCCGGATGATGCTGTTCATTTGCTTAATAAGATGAGCCATTTTTCGATCTACACGATTGAGGAAGAATTACGAAGAGGCTACATCACGATTGAAGGCGGCCATCGAGTGGGGCTCGCAGGAAAAGTTATCCTCGAAAATGGGATTGTGAAAGCGATTAGAGATATCTCTTCCTTTAATATCCGAATTGCTAGAGAACAAATCGGGATTGCCAATAGACTTGTTCCACATCTATTTAACGGAAGCTGGCTGCACACAATGATAATCGGTCCCCCGCAAACAGGGAAAACAACACTTCTGCGTGATATAGCAAGAATTATCTCGAGCGGGGATGAAAATGGCCTTTTTCAGGCATATAAAGTTGGAATTGTTGATGAACGATCTGAAATTGCAGGAAGTGTCAACGGAATCCCACAGATGACCTTTGGACCGCGTCTTGACGTTCTAGATGCCTGTCCGAAAGTAGAAGGGATGATGATGATGATTCGTTCGATGAGTCCAGATGTTTTGATTGTTGATGAAATCGGCAGAAAAGAAGATGCAGATGCCATTATGGAAGCTGTGAATGCAGGGATTAAATTGATTATGACAACGCATGGAAATACCTTAGATGAGATAAAAAAACGCCCAACCATTAAGCCGATTCTTGAAATGGGAATTTTCCAGCGGTTCATTGAACTGAGCAGAAAAAGCGGCCCAGGAAGTGTGACAAGCATTAAAGATGGGACAGGCAGAGAGATTCTGCATGAAGTGAGAGTGACTTAAATGATGAAGATCATTGGTGCCATATTCATAATTATTGCGACTACTTGGGCAGGATATGAGGCTTCTCGGCATCTCCATGAACGGCCTCGGCAGCTTCGTCAATTGAAATCAGCCCTACAGTCACTAGAGGCTGAGATCATGTATGGCCATACACCTTTGCATGAGGCGGCTAGAAGGCTTGCGGCCCAGGTGGCAAAGCCGTTATCCTCCTTCTTTGAATCCTTTGCACAGAAATTGACAAATTCAGAAACAACGGTAAAAGATGCATGGGAACAAAGTTTAACAGAAATATGGAAAATGACCGCATTTAAACAAGGTGAATTTGAAATTATGAAGCAATTCGGGGAAACATTAGGCAGACATGACCGCCTATCCCAGCAAAAACAAATCATGCTTACACTCTCACATTTAGAGCGTGAGGAAGCTGATGCATTCGATAAACAAGCAAAATATGAAAAAATGGTCAAAAGCTTAGGTTTCTTATCAGGGCTCTTATTAATCATTCTATTAATGTAGAAAAGTAAACAAGGTGCCTGCATATTTCTGGTTGTCCAGCTCCGGCACCTAGCCCCTCGAGGTGAACTTGTCGGGGCTGAACAAGGCGCCTGCGCATTTCTGATTGGGGGAGAGAGGTTATGGGGTTAGAGGTTGATATTATTTTTAAAATTGCTGGAGTTGGGATTGTCGTGGCATTCTTGCATACAATCCTTGATCAAGTAGGGAAAAAGGAATATGCCCAATGGGTAACATTGTTTGGGTTTATCTATATTTTATTTATGGTTGCCTCGATTGTAGATGACTTGTTTCAAAAAATTAAATCTGTGTTTTTATTCCAAGGCTAAAGGAGGGCTTTGCCATTGAAATTCTCCAAATAGTCGGTGTCGCACTCGTTGCTACCTTCCTTGCTTTAATTGTAAAAGAACAAAAGCCCAACTTTGCTTTCCTGATCATTGTATTTGTTGGCTGTACCATCTTCCTCTTCTTGGTAGATCAAATTTACGCCATTATTCACATGATTGAACAAATTGCTGTGAATGCAAAAATAAATATGATGTATATCGAAACCATTTTAAAAGTGATTGGCATTGCGTATATTGCTGAGTTTGCTGCCCAAATCACGAAAGATGCTGGTCAAGGAGCGGTTGCCTCCAAAATAGAACTTGCTGGAAAGATATTAATTCTTGCGATGGCTATACCAATCCTGACCGTGATGATCGAGACAATCATCCAAATGATTCCAAGTTAATAAAAGGTATGAGGTGTAACGATGAAGCATTGGCTGCAGAAACTACTATTTCTCAATTTGCTGCTCTTTTTCTTACTAAGTCAAGAAGTACAAGCCTCTCCGCAAACAAATGATGTGAATGAATCAATAGAAGTCGTTGATACGCAATCGATTGTTGACTCTCAGCTAGATTCTCTTAATATCGATGAATTGAAAGGGTTTTGGGAAAAAGTCACTAACGAGTATGGAGGCTTTTTACCAGAAAGTCAAAAAGGCAGTTTATATGAATTCATAAAAGGAGATAAAAAGTTTTCCTTTCAGGAATGGGCTTCAGGCTTTATGAAATTTATCTTTCATGAATTTATTGTAAATGGGAAGCTGCTTGGTTCTTTAATTCTGTTAACTGTCTTCAGCATGTTTCTACAATCTCTCCAGAATTCCTTTGAAAAAAGTACGGTCAGCAAGGCAGCGTATGCGATTGTGTTCATGGTGCTGATCATTATTGCATTGAATAGCTTCCATGTAGCTATCAGCTATACGCAGGAAGCAATTGATACAATGATTTCCTTTATACTGGCGCTAATCCCGCTGTTATTAGCTTTAATTGCTTCGTCAGGCGGGCTTGTCTCTGCTGCATTCTTTCACCCGGTAATCTTATTTTTAATGAACATGAGCGGATTATTAATTCAATATGTAGTCCTGCCTCTATTATTTCTATCAGCTCTGCTCAATATTGTCAGTACACTCTCTGAAAATTATAAAGTGACCCAGCTTGCCAATTTGCTAAAGAATTGGAGCATTGGGCTTCTTGGTACCTTTTTAACTGTATTTCTAGGCGTTATCTCTGTCCAAGGTGCATCTACTGCCGTGACCGATGGAATTACGATTCGCACAGCAAAGTTTATAACGGGTAACTTCATTCCTGTGATTGGCCGAATGTTTACTGATGCAACAGATACTGTGATCAGTGCCTCTGTTTTATTAAAAAATACAGTAGGCATTGCTGGAGTAGCGATCCTAATTATCATTGCAGCCTTTCCAGCAATCAAAATATTAATGATTGCGTTTATATATAAGTTTGCAGCTGCCATTTTGCAGCCTTTAGGTGGAGGACCGATTATCAAATGCCTCGACATCATTAGTAAAAGTGTCATTTATGTTTTTGCAGCACTTGCGATTGTATCCCTGATGTTTTTCTTAAGTATCACAGTAATTATTGCAGCTGGAAACTTAACAATGATGGTTAGGTAGGAGGAGAGGATAAATGGATTTTATAAAAGAATGGATAACGAATATTATATTATTTGTCCTTTTGGCGACCGTCATCGATATGCTCCTACCTAATTCTAGTTTTCAAAAATACACCAAAATGATTACAGGATTATTGCTCATTGCCGTTATTTTAACGCCAATATTGAAACTAATCTCTAATGATTTTGAGGAAGTGCTTGCCACTGTGCCTACTTTTGAAGCAACTGGAGAAAAAAACTTAGAAAATTCAATAGAAATGAAGAAAAAAGAGATACAAGCCTTCCAACATGCATATATTTTAGAAGAAATGGAAGTCCAATTAAAAAAGGATGCAGAAGAGGAGTTGATTGAACAGTACGGATTGGAAATTATGAATGTTGAATTTCAAGTAGATGAATATGATCAGCGTGCTTTCCCAGAGAACCTGCAAAAGGTAATGGTTGAATTAAAGCACAAAGATGAAAAAGCTGAAGCTATTGAAGTCGTTAAAAAGGTAGAAATTAATTCTGAAGAAACTCTTCCTTCAAATCAAGCAAACAATGAAACTGAAAAAGTTGCTTCACTTTTAGCAGAAAAACTGAATGTAGATGTAAACATGATCGAAGTATTGGTAGAAGGGGGGAAGATGAATAAGGATGGATAAGGAAAAAGGACCTTTATCATTTCTGAAAAAGTTATTTTCAAAGGAAGAGGCGTCTGATAAAAAGACAAGTAAATATCAATATTTGCTACTCGTCCTACTCTTTGGAGCAGCCATCATGTTCGTTAGCAATATCGTCTTTAAGGATAAAACGTCAGATACAAGTCTTCCTGTTTTTAATAATCAGGACAAGGTTAAGAATGAGGAAGATGTAGCTACTTTCGGCAAGGAGCAGCCAGAAGGAAATAGCGTGATTGCCGACTATGAGCGTGCGTATGAAGCACAAATAAAAGAAGCGCTTGATGCCATTGTTGGTGTAGAAGATGTAACGGTTGTCGTTAACGTCGATGCAACCGAACAAAAGGTGTTAGAAAAAAATAAGACAAGTAAGATACAAACAACAGATGAAACAGACCGTGAGGGTGGCAAGAGAAAGGTAGAAGACCAATCAAATGAAGAACAGCTGGTAATTATTAGAAATGGTGAAAAAGAAGTTCCAATTGTCTTAGAAACGAAGAAACCAAAAATTAGAGGCGTTCTCATCGTGGCAAAAGGAGCAGACAATATTCAAGTGAAAAAGTGGATTATTGAAGCGGTAACAAGGGCATTGGATGTACCTAGCCATAAAGTCGCTGTCATGCCCAAAAAAACTAAGGGGGATTAATGAATGTTATTAAAAAAACAAACCGTCTGGTTATTAACAATGCTGAGCTTAGTGGTTGTATTATCTGTGTATTATATTACTTCGCCTGAACAAAGAGGAAATGATCTTGCTGCTACGGAAGAGCAAAAAGAGCAGACAAAGGATGAAATAGCAAATACAGAAGCAGAAGAGAAAGACAATGCAATCATTACAAATGCTGCTGGTGATGAAGTGTTTGAGGCATTGCGTATTCAACTTGATGATGAACGCAGCCGCAGTAAGGAAGAATTAACTACAGTTATGGGGACTACAGGAATTTCTGCTGAAGAAATCAGTGAAGCAAAGGAGCAATTCGATAAGCTTGATCAGCTAGCAGAAAAAGAGGATATGCTGGAAACTTTGATTAGAGCGATGAATTATGAGGATGTACTTGTTCGTGCAAATGAAGAGAATGTCCGAGTGACAGTTAAGGCAGATAAGCTTTCCCGCACAGAAGCCAATGAAATTATTCGCCAAGTACAAAGTGAAATTGGTGATTTACAATTAGTAACAGTAGAATTTCAACCTAAATAAACAAGAATAGCGAGGGGACCCCCTCGCTATTCTTTCTGTAAATCGATTAATTCTTCCATTGAATGATGAGCACTTGATACTGAAATAAATAATTGTTCATGGTGTTTTGTCTGAAGCCCGACTGTCGATGCGATTTCTTGTAGTGATGCACTTGTTTGTTCAATGACAGAGCTAAATTCATTAATGGATTCACCGATCAACCTTGAAGAATGATAGATCTGCTTCGTAAGTGTATCGTATTCAGTAATATCATCCTTCAGATGGGAGAATGTTTGATGAATCTTTTGAAAGACCTCCTGTGTCTCGTCTGCCAGGGCAAGGTTATTTGTTAGCTTTTCCCCGGTAGAGTGAATGGTTTTTTTCGTCCGCTCCGTATCAATGATCACATTATTTAGGTTTTCCGTCATTTGTGTTGCTGTTTTTCTTGATATATCAGCAAGCTTCCGCACCTCTTCAGCAACAACAGCAAAGCCCTTCCCGCTATCTCCTGCTCTAGCTGCTTCAATCGATGCATTCAAAGCTAGCAGATTTGTTTGGGTAGCAATATCCTGAATGGCTGCAGCAAAATGGGATGTTTCTTTTACAAGAGTTGATAATGAAGACATATGGTCATTTACGATATGCATTTCAGAAAACGAATCGGATATATCAGTCCTAAGCCTCGTTACAAGAGAATCCCCTGAAAGAGTAATTTGCTCAGCTTTTTGTGCATCATCATGTAGTTTCTCTACTAGTTGGCTTGTACTTTCTGCCAGCTGATTGGCTTGATCGAGCGAGTGGGTAATATCAATAATCGTATCTGATTGCATTTGAATTCCAGCTGAAATTTCTGCAACAGAGTCATTCATTTCAGTTGCAGATTGATAATTATCCTCACTCATCTGTTTCACATTATCTATTAAAGCAGAAATGCCAGTAGTACTTTTAGCAACAGTTTCCTTCATTTTAATATTATTTTCTAATAGTAATTGGGTTTCTTTTTGTGCAGAAACAATATTCTCCGATAATTTTCTAGCAAGAGCTTGCTGGAATGTTAGTAAAATAGTAATAAGAATAAAAAGCAAATAAATGGTTACATAATTCTTTCCATCAAGCGGTAATTGCTCATGATGAAAAAAGGTGAAAATAGTTATTACAGCCAATCCAAGTACGGAAGCAAGCCATAATAAATTTCGCTGCATATAAATAGCTGCTAATGCAAGAATAAAAAATATGAGGAAATAGGCTGTAGGGGAAACACTATTTTCCATAATAATAAACATAACCCCTGCAACTAGAAAAATGGATAGGTAGGGAATCGCTGTAATCGCTTTCTTTAGAAGGTGCATGACAGCGATTATACTAACTCCTACTCCACCCGCAATAATGATTGATAAGATAATGGCTAATTCCTTTTTCATTGCAATATCAACAATTGCAGCTAGAATTACACAAACAAATGCAGCCTTTACAACCAAAGCATTTTTCCTTATCAAGTCCTCTTTTTTAATTTCCTCAATCGTTTTCATTCAGTTCTCTTCCCCTCACATCTAGTCCTTTTGAATTATTATTTCGCTATTTTATTCGTATATCCTCCACGATTATTCATAAAATTTACAAAAATACTAAATCGAATTTATTAAAGAAGGCTGCTTTCTTAAGGAATGTTGTTTTTTGAATAAATTATGTGAATGCAAATCGGTTACAGAAAAGGTTGGTTGATTGGAGCGGAAGGTGCGAGACTCCTGCGGGAGGAGTGGGACAGGTGAGACCCCACAGTAGCGGCAGCGACGAGGAGGCTCACCGCCCACCCCGCGGAAAGCGAGCGCCTGGAGCGGAAATCAACCTCTACTCACTCAAGTTAAAAGTAACAATGTTTGCGAAAACAGCCCTAAAGAAAGACTATCAAATGATAAAGTTTGATAAAGGAAAATGAAAATATTATTCATAGTTGTGAATCCCGTATTGAATTTCAATAGGATTTTATCGTATGATATTAGTATCTAGTCATAAATTTCATCGTGTTAATCTTCGCATGGCTATTTTTACAAAGGGATTAATACAATTGAAAACAAGGGGTGCCAAAATGTTAAAAATACAGGAAATCCGTGAACTGATTAAGCTAGTTGACCAGTCGAATATTGATGAGTTTGTATATGAGCATGATGGATCTAAAATTAAAATGAAAAAGAAAACAGCCGAAACAGTCGTAGCACAACCGGCTAAGACAGTGATTGAGGAAGTACAAGCACCGAAAGTAGTTCAGCCAGCTGCAGTTAAACAAGTAGCAGCAGTTGAACAAGAAGTAAACGTAGCAGTTAAGGAAACAGAAAATCTACATAAAGTTGTTTCACCAATGGTAGGGACATTCTATCAATCATCTTCACCAGATGCGGAAGCATATGTGAAAGTTGGATCGAAAGTAACGAAGGATTCCATTGTATGTATTGTTGAAGCAATGAAGCTGTTTAATGAAATTGAAGCTGAGATTAATGGGGAAATTGTTGAAGTACTAGTAAGTGACGGCCAATTAGTAGAATATGGCCAGCCATTATTTTTAGTAAAGCCTGAATAAGGAGCGGTAACAGGATGATAAAAAAACTGTTAATTGCAAATAGAGGAGAAATAGCTGTTCGTATTATACGGGCTTGTCGTGAAATGGACATCGAATCTGTCGCTGTGTATTCTGAAGCTGACAAGGAATCCCTTCATGTTCAGCTTGCAGATGAAGCTTATTGTATTGGTCCGAAATCGTCTAAAGATAGTTATTTAAATTTCACGAATATCATAAGTGTGGCGAAGCTGACTGGATGTGACGCAATTCACCCAGGCTATGGCTTCTTAGCTGAAAACGCTGATTTTGCTGAGCTTTGCCGTGAGTGCAACATTATTTTTGTCGGTCCTACTCCAGAAGCGATTACGAAAATGGGAACGAAGGACATTGCCAGAGAAACGATGAAAGAAGCAGGCGTTCCAATTGTTCCTGGTTCAAATGGGATTATTAAAGACATCAATGATGCAATCGAGCTAGCCAATAAAATTGAATACCCTGTAATTATTAAAGCAACAGCCGGGGGCGGAGGAAAAGGGATCCGTGTCGCACGCAATGAGGCTGAGCTCATTAAAGGGATTAATATTACGCAACAGGAAGCATTAACTGCGTTCGGAAATGCTGGGGTATATATTGAAAAATATATTGAGGATTTCCGCCATGTTGAAATTCAAGTGCTTGCTGACACCTATGGAAATGTTGTTCATCTCGGTGAAAGAGATTGCTCTATCCAAAGACGTCTGCAGAAGCTTCTTGAAGAAACGCCTTCTCCTGCCCTAGATGGGGAAACGCGTGAAGAAATAGGAAATGCGGCTGTAAAGGCTGCAAAAGCAGTTGACTATTCAGGTGCTGGCACAATTGAATTTATCTATGATTACCATAAACGCAAGTTCTACTTCATGGAGATGAATACACGCATTCAGGTGGAGCATCCGGTTACGGAAATGGTTACTGGCGTAGATTTAATTAAAGAACAGATTAAAGTAGCGTCAGGAGAGAAGCTGAATTTTGTCCAGCAAGATGTTACTTTCAGCGGCTGGTCGATTGAATGCCGAATCAATGCCGAAAATCCTGAAAAGAATTTCATGCCTTCAGCAGGGAAAATCACAATGTACCTTCCTCCTGGCGGCTATGGTGTTCGCGTAGATTCTGCTGCCTATCCAGGATATGTGATCCCACCTTATTATGATTCCATGATCGCTAAAGTAATTACTCATGGACATACGCGAGATGAAGCAATCGCTCGTATGAAAAGAGCATTAAGTGAGTTTGTCATTGAAGGTGTCCATACGACCATTCCATTCCATTTAAAACTGTTAAGTCATGAAAAGTTTGTAGAGGGACAGTTTAATACAAAGTTTTTAGAGTTATATAATGTGATGGAGAAAGAAGATTAATTGGAGGTGCACTGATGAGCGAAAATTTGTTGGAGATGAATAAAGAAAATGCTGGCCTTGGTAAAGTTGAAATTGCTCCAGAAGTGATAGAGGTTATTGCTGGAATTGCTGCCTCAGAAGTAGAAGGGGTTGCCCAAATGCGCGGGAACTTTGCTTCAGGCGTTGTCGAGCGACTAGGCAAGAAGAATCACGGCAAAGGTGTGAAAGTTGAGTTATCAGAAGAAGGAATTAAAGTAGATGTGTATTGCTTGATGACATTTGGGATTTCCATTCCGAACGTAGCCCAAAAAATTCAAGATAATATCCGTCAAGCCCTATTAAACATGACAGCACTTGAAGTTCAAGAAGTGAATATTCATGTAGTAGGCATTACATTTGAAAATCAAAAGCATGAAGTAGAATTCGAACAGGAAATGTAATGATCAGGCCAAAGACACATTATTTGTCTTTGGCTTTTTTTCGTTACAGCAAAAGACTCTTTTCTAAAGATTGCTGTCTTAAATAGTGTGAATGAAAACCGTTCACAAATAAGTTCGGTTGATTGGAGCGGAAGGTGCGAGACTCCGGCGGGAGTAGTGGGACAGGTGAGACCCCGCAGGCGCATAGCGCCGAGGAGGCTCACCGCCCACCCCGCGGAAAGCGAGCATCCTGGAGCGGAAATCAACCTCTACCAACTAAGTGTTAATTAGCAACAATCTTTGCGAGAACAGTCTAGAAAAAACACAAAAATGTGATTTATAAAGTTTTTTAAGGCAATCTTTTCTGCTAAAGTTGTTTATGACAGATGTTATTTGTCTTTACAAGGGAAATAATTTTGGTATAAGATGCGAAGACGTTATAGTTATGCTATTATTTATAATGTATTTTTGGAATTGGATATGGCATAAATGATAATAATCGAAAACGTTGACCCTTTCAGTCTTGGATCTTGATTTCAAATAGAGAAGAGTAATGCTGAATGAGACGATACCTGAAATTTTCCCTGTAAAAGGAGTTAAGGAATAGATGAAGAGAAGAACCGCTAGAGAAAAGGCATTACAAGCTTTATTTCAAATCGATGTGAGCCAAGTAGAGCCAGGCTCAGCTATCGAACATGTTTTGGAGGGTGCTCCAAATGATGCGTATTTGAGTAAGGTGGTTAATGGTGTACTGAACCATAAAGAAAGCATTGATGAATCAATTAAGCAGCATCTTGCAAATTGGACATTGGAAAGATTGGCGACCGTAGATCGTAATCTATTAAGATTAGCCGTTTATGAACTTCAGTTTGGCAGTGAAGATGTTCCTCCAAATGTTGCGATCGATGAGGCAATCGAAATTGCAAAATTATACGGGGATGATCAGTCAAGCAAGTTTATAAATGGGGTTCTTTCAAAGATTAAACATCAACTATGATATTGACAGCAATCGGTTCCTTTCACTAATTATTAGGAGGAAGCTAATATGGGGGAAAAATTGATTGATGGAAAAGAAATAGCTAGACAAAAGAAATCTTTGATTGCTGAAGAAGTTGAAAAGCTAAAAAAGGATGGCATCGTTCCAGGCCTTGCTGTTATATTAGTTGGAAATAATCCAGCCTCTATAACGTATGTTTCGAACAAAGAAAGAACATGTCGAGAGCTTGGGATGCATTCCGTGCTAATTAGGCTGCCTGAAACAGTTTCTGAGCAAGCCCTTTTAGATCAAGTGATCGAATTAAATGGAGATCCAGAAATCCACGGAATCCTTGTTCAAATGCCTCTGCCGAATCATATTAATGAAACAAAGGTGATTGAGACGATTTCACCTGAAAAAGATGTAGATGGGTTTCACCCAGTAAATGTTGGCCGGATGATGACAGGTCAAGATGCATTCTTACCGTGTACACCATATGGAGTAATGGAGATGTTAGATTACATCGGTATGGATATATCCGGTAAACACGTGGTGGTAGTTGGCCGCAGCAATATTGTAGGAAAACCAGCAGGACAGCTTTTTCTAAATAAAAATGCAACAGTTACCTATTGTCATTCAAAAACAGCAGATTTAAAGGCATTCACTACACAAGCGGATATTATCGTAGCAGCTGTTGGGAAAGTTAACTTAATTACAAAGGATCATGTTAAACCAGGTGCAGTTGTCATTGATGTCGGGATGAACCGTAACAGTGAAGGCAAGCTCTGTGGAGATGTGGATTTTGAAAATGTAAAAGAAGTAGCTAGTTATATTACTCCTGTTCCTGGCGGAGTTGGACCAATGACGATTACGATGCTTATGTTTAATACATTAAAAGCAGCTAAAGCCATTCAGAATAAAATAACAGCAATATAAAAATTAATAGAATGACGACTCTGCCTTTTCATTTATACTTTAGAGACTTTCTTTCCTTACACCGTTTAATACATGACGGATGGAAGAACTAAATCTATAATGAAAGGGCAGTTTTATTGTATAAATAGGCCAAAAGGAGGCTGTTTATGGAACAGCGCTATTTAACGGTCAATGCACTAACTAAGTATATAAAAAGGAAATTTGATGCAGATCCGCATCTGCAAGATTGTTTGGTTAAGGGAGAAATATCGAATTTCAAACAGCATTCAAGTGGTCATATGTATTTCACTTTAAAAGATGAAAAGGCACGCATTCTTGCTGTAATGTTTTCGAGAAATAACCGATCCATGAAGTTTTCTCCTGAAAATGGGATGAAGGTGTTAATTAGGGGTGACCTAACTGTATATGAACCGAGTGGTCAATATCAAATATACATAAAAGAAATGCAGCCAGATGGGATCGGTGATTTATATTTAGCATTTGAACAGTTGAAGGAAAAGCTTGAAAAAGAAGGGCTATTCTCTAGCGAAAATAAAAAGCCAATTCCTAAGTTTCCAAAAACGATTGGGGTTGTCACTTCACCAACTGGTGCAGCAATTAGGGATATTTTAACGACAATAAAAAGACGTTATCCAGTAGCAAATATCCTTATCTTTCCTGCGGTAGTCCAAGGAGAGCATGCGGCTCCATCCATTGTGAAAGCTATTCAAATGGCGAATAGTCAAAGTGAAGCTGACGTATTAATCATTGGACGTGGTGGAGGCTCCATCGAGGAATTATGGGCCTTTAATGAAGAATCTGTAGCAAAATCGATATTCGATTCACATATCCCGATTATTTCTGCTGTTGGACATGAAACAGACTTTACAATTGCTGATTTTGTTGCTGATCTAAGAGCGCCAACACCAACAGGAGCAGCGGAATTAGCTGTGCCGCATATTGAAGATTTATCTGAAAGGATTTTTAATAAACAGTCCCGAATAATAAGGGCGCTGAAAGAGCAAGTAAATTTACAAAATGAAAGGCTCTCAAGAATTCAAAAATCCTATGCCTTCCGCTACCCGCACAAATTATATGAACAAAAGCTAGAGCAAGTAGATAAATGGACGGAACAGCTTCAAAAAGGCTCGAGAAAGCTATTTGAATTGAAGGCTGAACAAGTACAAAGCCTGCAAAAGCGGATCATTCGCAGTCATCCAAAAGAACGAATGGAAGCAGCAAAAATTCAGCAAGAGAAAATGAATAAACTATTAATCCGTGCAATGACAAATATCGTAGCTGCTAAAGAAAAGGATTATTCCCATTTGCTCATGACATTAGAAGCCTTAAGCCCATTGAAGATTATGGATAGGGGCTACAGTCTAGTCTATACAAGTGAAGGGAAATTAATTAAAACGGTGAAGCAAATAAATCTTAATGAACAAATAAAAGTAAAAGTATCAGATGGTACGATCAATTGCCAAGTAAACGAGATTGAGGAGTGATTAGATGACTTCTGAGAAAAAAGTAACATTTGAAGAAGCGATGGAGCAATTAGAAGAGATCGTGGAAAAACTGGAAGAAGGAGATGTTCCTTTAGAAGAGGCGATTAATATATACAAACAAGGAGTGGATCTATCAAAGTTTTGTCATGATAAGCTAAAAAATGTTGAATCGCAATTAACACAAATTTTGACAGCGGATGGACAAAAAGAGAATTTTGTCATTTCTGAGGAGGAGTAAATTTTGCTATTTGAATCTTATTCATCATTTGCAAAGACTCACAAAGATTTACTTGAAGAGAAGCTAAGGGTTAGTGTAAATAAGCTAGTTGCTCCTTCTGTTATTAAGGAAGCCATGCTTTATTCATTAGAGGCAGGTGGAAAGCGGATTAGACCTTTGCTCACCTTTGCTACTTTATTTTCCTTTGGTGAGGACACAAGAAAAGGATTAATGGTTGCAGCAGCCATTGAAATGATCCATACATATTCACTTATTCATGATGATTTGCCAAGCATGGATAATGATGACCTAAGAAGAGGAAAGCTGACCAATCATAAAGTGTTTGGTGATGCCTTTGCCATTTTAGCAGGTGATGCCTTATTAACCTACAGTTTTCAATTAATTGCTGAAATTCCAGATGAATATGCTGATGCTTCAACCAAGCTAGCTTTAATCAAAGAATTATCAAAGGCATCTGGTGCTGAAGGAATGGTAGGTGGCCAAGTTGCTGATATTGCGGGCGAAGAGAAAGAGTTATCATTGAATGATTTAGAGTATATTCATGTTCATAAAACAGGTAAACTGCTTGAATGCAGTGTCGTATCTGGAGCAATCTTGGCAGGAGCGGACGAAGAAAAGATTCAGTTGCTTGCCCAATTCGCCTACCATTTAGGTCTTGCTTTCCAAATTCGTGATGATATTCTTGATCTTGAAGGGGTAGAAGAGGTTATCGGTAAACGGGTTGGAAGTGATGAAGTGAATAATAAAGGCACTTATCCTTCTCTATTAACGTTAGATGGGGCAAAAGAGGCTTTACACCAGCATATTGAACAAGCAAAAACACAACTAAGAAAAACAGGGCTGAACATAAGTTTACTCGAGGAAATTACAGATTTGATCGAGACAAGGGATCATTAAGTATCCTTCTCTCGTTAAAGCAAATCCGCATTTTCTTGAGGATTTATTTCATACTGTTATAATAAACAATAAACACTATACTATCCAAATGAATTAGAAATGAAAGTGAGTGATCCGCTAAATGGATCTTATGTCAATTAAGGACCCTTCCTTTTTAAAGGGGCTCTCGAATAAAGAGCTAGAAGATTTGAGCCGGGATATACGCCGCTTCTTGATTGAAAGATTAGCAAGTACTGGCGGACATATTGGTCCGAATCTAGGTGTCGTTGAATTAACGATTGCCTTGCATAAATGCTTTGACAGTCCTAAGGACAAGCTTATTTGGGATGTGGGCCATCAATCATATGTGCACAAGATTTTAACTGGAAGGGCCAATCAATTTGATACATTAAGACAGTACAAAGGACTTTGCGGGTTTCCGAAGATGGTGGAAAGCGAGCATGATGTTTGGGAGACGGGGCATAGCTCGACCTCTTTATCTGCAGCAATGGGAATGGCAATTGCAAGGGACCTGAAGAAAGAAAGCTCTTATGTTGTACCAATTATTGGCGATGGTGCTTTAACAGGCGGGATGGCTTTAGAAGCATTAAACCATATTGGCCATGAACAGAAAAATATGATTGTCATCTTAAATGATAATGAAATGTCTATTGCACCGAATGTAGGGGCATTGCACAATGTGCTCGGCAGATTAAGAACTGCTGGGAAATACCAATGGGTGAAAGATGAACTGGAATATCTGCTGAAGAAAATACCTGCAGTAGGCGGGAAGCTAGCTTCAACAGCAGAAAGAGTGAAGGATAGTCTTAAATATCTGTTTGTCTCTGGAATGTTCTTTGAAGAATTGGGCTTTACTTATCTAGGTCCTGTCGATGGTCATGATTTTGACAATTTATTCGAAAACCTAAGCTATGCAAAGAAGATAGATGGTCCAGTCTTACTTCATGTTCTTACGAAAAAAGGAAAAGGCTATGAGCCTGCTGAAAGCGATACAGTAGGTACTTGGCATGGAACGGGTCCGTATAAAATGGAAACAGGCGATTTTGTTAAACCAGTTCATACACCGCCAGCTTGGAGTAAGCTAGTAAGTGAAACCGTTCAAAAGCTTGCAAGAAAAGATGAACGAATTGTTGCGATAACGCCTGCTATGCCGGTTGGATCAAAGCTTGAAGGGTTTGCTTCGGAGTTTCCTGAAAGAATGTATGATGTTGGGATTGCAGAGCAGCATGCAGCAACTGTTGCTGCAGGCCTCGCGACTCAGAAGATGAAACCATTTTTGGCCATTTATTCGACATTCCTTCAGCGTGCCTATGATCAAGTCGTACATGATATTTGCCGTCAAAACTTAAATGTATTTCTTGGGATTGATCGTGCTGGTCTTGTCGGAGCGGATGGGGAAACCCATCAAGGGGTTTTTGATATCGCGTTTTTAAGACATATTCCTAACTTGGTTCTGATGATGCCGAAAGATGAGAATGAAGGACAGCATATGGTCTATACGGCTGTTCAATATGATGATGGGCCAATCGCTATGAGATTTCCACGTGGCAATGGATTAGGTGTTCCAATGGATGCCAGCCTGCATACAATCCCTATTGGTACATGGGAGGTATTAAAGAATGGTGATGATGCTGCTATATTAACATTTGGAACAACGATACCAATGGCAATGGAAGCAGCGGCGATTTTAGAAAAACGAGGGATTTCAATTAAAGTCATAAATGCAAGATTCATCAAACCATTAGATGAAAAAATGCTTTTAGAACTTTTTAATGAAAATATGCCTGTGCTAACAATTGAAGAAGCAGTTCTTCAAGGAGGATTTGGGAGCTCCGTTCTCGAATTCGCACATGAAAATGGCTTCCACCACGTTGAAATAGATCGTATGGGTATACCAGATCAATTTATTGAACACGGAAGTGTGGATGAGCTGTTAAAGGAAATTGGCATGACAACCGAAGATACAGTGAACAGACTGAATACACTCGCTAGAAAAAAACAAAAAAGGGCTTAAAGTATGAAAATAAAGAAAGAACGATTAGATGTATTATTAGTGGAAAGAGGCTTGGCGGAGACACGGGAAAAAGCAAAAAGAACGATTATGGCAGGCCTTGTGTTCAGTAATGAAAATCGCCTTGATAAGCCGGGTGAAAAGGTAAGCGCTGATATTCCGCTTCGCATCAAAGGCAAGGTATTACCATATGTCAGCAGGGGCGGCTTGAAGCTGGAAAAAGCTTTAAAACACTTCGATTTAAATGTGTTGGATAAAACCTTGCTTGATATTGGATCATCAACTGGCGGGTTTACAGACTGTGCTTTGCAAAATGGGGCAAAAATGTCTTATGCTCTTGATGTTGGCTATAATCAGCTAGCATGGAAATTAAGACAGGATGAGCGAGTTATTGTTATGGAACGAACAAACTTCCGTTATGTAACACCGGCTGATCTAACGGAGGGCATGCCGGATTTTGCGTCAATAGATGTTTCATTCATCTCATTGAAGCTGATTCTGCCTGTTTTAAAAACATTATTGGTTCCTAATAGTGATATTGTTGCTCTTGTTAAACCACAGTTTGAGGCTGGACGCGAACAAGTTGGCAAAAAAGGGATTGTAAGAGATCCGAAAGTGCATATAAGTGTGCTTGAAATGATCATAGAATTCTCACTTGGCCTTGGCTATGATGTGAAGAATCTCTCATTCTCACCAATTACTGGGGGAGATGGCAATATTGAATTTCTGCTCCATCTTTTCTGGTCAGGTGAAAAGGATACCGGAGAGAACAGGCTGCAAATTAATCCACATGATCTTGTGAAGAATGCTCATGAGGAATTAAAAACAAAACAATCCGAGAAAGAGGAATAGGCTTCGGCTTATTTCTCTTTTTTTCTTTGTGAAAAATAAAAGGAATAAAGAGCGCAGTGACATGACCTACATTTACATATTTTGCGATGAGATGGTGGTATATGTCGAATAGTAGTTAAATATTCCCCCGGAAATCAATGAAAAATTGTACATTATGAGGAAAATCAGCTAACATATAGGTAAGATTCAGTATTCTGCAGATAAATTTTATTTAAAAATTCAAATAAATAGTTAAATAAATATCGAGGTGAAATGTATGAATAAGGGTCAACGCCATATAAAAATTCGGGAAATTATTACAAATAATGATATTGAAACACAGGATGATCTTGTTGATGAGTTGAAAAATGCTGGTTTTAATGTAACACAGGCAACGGTTTCAAGAGATATTAAAGAACTTCATCTAGTAAAGGTGCCATTAATAGATGGCAGGTATAAATATAGCCTTCCTGCAGATCAACGCTTTAACCCGCTGCAAAAACTAAGAAGAAATCTTATGGATGCGTTTGTTCGCATGGATACGGCTGGACATCTGCTTGTTATGAAGACTCTTCCAGGGAATGCAATGGCAATTGGGGCACTCATTGATAATTTGGACTGGGAAGAGATTTTGGGAACGATTTGCGGAGATGATACTTGCTTAATTATCTGTAAAACACCTGAAGAAACGGAAGCTATTTCAAAACGCTTTCTTGACATGCTTTAACTGGAGTGAGCAACTATGATTAGTGAACTATCGATTAGAAATTTTGCAATTATTGAAGCCCTATCAATTTCCTTTGATAAGGGCTTAACTGTCTTAAGTGGGGAAACAGGAGCTGGAAAATCAATTATTATTGATGCCGTCCATTTGCTCGTAGGTGGAAGGGGTTCCTCAGAATTTGTCCGACACGGTTCAGAAAAGGCAGAAATTGAAGGTTTGTTTCAATTAGAAGATCCTAACCATCCCTGTTTTGCTAAAGCAAGTGAGTTTGGAATTGAATTAGAGGATGGAATGGCCATTTTGCGAAGGGATATTTCAAAGAATGGAAAAAGTGTTTGTCGTATTAATGGAAAGCTGGTTACGATTTCCACATTAAGAGAAATAGGCAGTACACTTATTGATATCCATGGACAACATGAACATCAAGAGCTCATGGATGAAATGATGCATATTAATCTTCTCGATCAATTTGGCGGGGAGAAGATTTCCGAAAGCCTTTTGGAATACTCGAAAGTCTATCATGCCTATGATCAAAAAGTGAAACAATTAAAGAGCTTAAGTGAAAATGATCAGCAGATGGCTCATCGATTAGATTTAATTCAATTCCAGCTAGGTGAAATTCAATCTGCTAATTTGAAGTTAAATGAAGATGAAGAGTTGATGGAAGAGAAAAGAAACTTAGGGAATTTTGAACGGATCTACGATTCGCTGCAATCAGGATATGCTGGCTTGCGAGGAGAATATAAAGGACTCGATTGGATTGGGCTTGTGATGGGGCATATTCAATCCGTCGCTGAACTTGATTCCTCTTATAAAGAACTGGCTGAATCTGTTTCAAACAGTTTTTATCAGCTAGAGGATGCGGCAAATACGATTCGCAATGAGATGGATTATCTGGAGTATGATCCTGCAAGATTGGCTGAAATTGAAGACCGTTTAAATGAAATTAATCAATTAAAGAGGAAATATGGCAAGACTGTTGGCGAAATTCTAGAATATGCTTCGAAAATTGAGGAAGAAATTGAGACATTGGAAAATAAGGAAACACATATTGACCTTTTAGAAAAAGAAGTAGTTTCTCTCCGAAAAGACCTTTTAATCGAAGCAGAGGAATTAAGCGCCCTTCGTAAAAAGTCTGCACAAAGTTTAACAAAATTAATTCATAAAGAATTAAAAGAGCTTTATATGGAGAAAACTGTATTTGAGGTTCAATTTATAAAGAATAATGAAAACATCATGAGGAATGGAATGGATAAGGCGGAGTTTTATTTATCAACGAATCCAGGAGAACCGCTAAAACCACTTTCTAAAATTGCCTCAGGTGGCGAACTTTCGAGAATCATGCTCGCGCTAAAAAGTATTTTTTCTAAGCATCAAGGCGTCACATCGATTATTTTTGATGAAGTGGATACTGGTGTAAGCGGCAGGGTTGCACAAGCGATTGCAGAAAAAATACATAATGTAGCCGTTAATTCACAAGTTCTATGTATTTCCCATTTGCCGCAGGTTGCAGCAATGGCTGATACTCATTTATATATTGCAAAAAGTATCATAAATGGTCGGACAAAAACAACCATTAAATCATTAGATGAGTCAGAGAAGATTAAAGAAATTGGACGGATGATATCAGGCGTTGAAATCACTGAATTAACGAAGGAACATGCAAGGGAACTTCTTCAGCTGGCAGAGCGTGTAAAGTGATGCCTTTTGCAGTGTAGGGATGGTCTGTTAATGTGGGGAAAAAAATACATTGAAAAGCTATCCAAAGGAGGATAGCTTTTTTATCTCCATATTAGTTATAAATGCACCGCTTGCAGGCAAAATTATAGATGTAGCCATTTGACGTTTGTGGATTAGAAGCGAGGAGAGTGAAAAATTTGACATTAGATGTGTTAAGAAAAATAATTGGTGGAATTCTCCTTGTTTCATTAATTGCAATTGGTTTTTCAAATCCCTTTCAGGAATATGTGCATATTCCGAACAAGATTACCCTTTTTGAGGGCCAGCATTTTGAGATGGCAAAAGCAAAAATGGTATCTGCAGGAATGTCGTCAGATAATTCAAGTATTTCACTTAAAGAAGACAGTCATTCAATTTCCCTTCAAGGTGATCAACAAGGGGAAAATGAAATGTTTTTAGAACTCGCAGGCTTACCAATAAAAAAAGTAAATGTTGATGTATTGAAAGATTTTAAAGTGATCCCAGGAGGTCAATCAATTGGTGTAAAGCTTAATACGATTGGTGTATTAGTTGTTGGTCACCATCAGATTGATACAATAGAAGGGAAATCTTCACCTGGGGAACTAGCTGGGATTAAAATCGGAGACATAATTACAGAAATAAACGGCAAAAAAATAGAAAAAATGTCAGATGTAGCTCCTTTTGTCCAAGAAGCTGGGAATTCAGGTACCCCACTAACTATTATTGTCCATCGTGAAAATGACAAAATTACAACAAAACTAACCCCGCTTAAAGATAAAGGGGAAGAATCTTACAAGCTTGGCTTATATATTAGGGACTCGGCTGCAGGTATTGGCACAATGACTTTTTATCATCCCGAGACGAGAAAGTATGGGGCACTCGGTCATGTGATCTCCGATATGGATACGAAGAAAGCAATTGTAGTGGATGATGGTCAGATTGTACGTTCAACAGTCACCTCAATTGAAAAAGGCAGCAATGGCAATCCAGGAGAAAAATTGGCTCGTTTTTCACCAGATAAAGAGGTAATTGGAAATATTGTTAAAAATAGTCCGTTCGGTATTTTCGGGAAATTGAATCAAAATATAACGAATGGTATTCTTGATAAACCGATGCCGATTGCATTATCACATCAAGTAAAAGAAGGACCTGCACAAATATTAACGGTTGTTGATGATGATGAGGTAAATCTTTTTGATATCGAAATCGTCAGTACGATTCCGCAAAAGTTCCCAGCTACAAAGGGAATGGTCTTAAAAGTAACCGATCCGAAATTGCTTGCTAAGACAGGTGGAATTGTACAAGGAATGAGCGGCAGTCCTATTATTCAAAATGATAAGGTTATTGGGGCAGTTACACATGTTTTTGTAAACGATCCAACTTCAGGCTATGGTGTTCATATCGAATGGATGCTTCATGAAGCGGGTATTGATATTTATTCGAAGAAAGTAGAGAATTCAAAGGCAAGCTAGTCATTTTATGACTAGCTTTTTGCTTGTGATGTTCTATTATTTGATCATTTTATGATACAATAAAGATTATTCGACAAAAATATCAAATATAGTCGAAATTAAGAGAAAACAAAAGAAAACTAATGATTTTATCCTATTTTTGAGAAAATTTTAAAAAACAAAAGGGATTTCTGTGACATTGTCGAATTTCTAAACTAGAATAAAAAGATGGTAAAAGAGACCAACCATGGTTCGAGGAGGAAAGAATAAGTGAAGAAAATTAAAGTATGTGTGGTTGATGATAATCGAGAGCTTGTTGGATTGTTAGATGAATACATTTCATCTCAAGATGATATGGAGGTAGTGGGTGTTGCCCATAATGGACAGGATTGCTTGGATATTCTTGAGCATGAAGAGATAGATGTTCTTGTTCTGGATATTATCATGCCTCATTTAGATGGACTGGCAGTTCTAGAAAAGCTTCGTGATATGAAGAAATCAAATCTTCCTAACGTTATTATGCTTACTGCATTTGGTCAGGAAGACGTAACAAAAAAGGCAGTTGACTTAGGGGCATCTTATTTTATCTTAAAGCCATTCGATATGGACAACTTGACTAGACATATCCGTCAAGTAAGCGGAAAGTCAAATCCGATTATTAGGAAATCTTCTTCTTCTTACCGTCCGCAAATGGAATCTAAGCCAAAGAATTTGGATGCAAGCATTACGAGCATTATTCATGAAATTGGTGTGCCTGCACATATCAAGGGGTATATGTATCTGCGTGAAGCTATTTCGATGGTATATAACGACATTGAACTGCTTGGTTCGATTACAAAAGTGTTATATCCAGATATCGCCAAGAAATTTAATACAACTGCAAGTCGTGTAGAGCGAGCTATTCGCCATGCAATCGAAGTGGCTTGGAGCAGGGGAAATATTGACTCCATTTCTTCTTTATTTGGTTATACGGTAAGCATGTCTAAAGCAAAGCCTACAAATTCAGAGTTTATTGCAATGGTTGCCGATAAATTACGATTAGAACACAAAGCTTCTTGAGAGAGTTAGAACTTATATTATAAAGATTATTAGTGAATATGCATCGTGGGGAAATGAGAGAAGCTGCTAATCATTTGCCAAACAAGGCAGCGTTCTCAATTCGGGGAACGCTTTTTTTATGAATCAATCCTTTTATTCCTTTCATATGTAGGGAGTGGTTTTATGACGCTTATTTTTGCGCATAGAGGGTATTCTCACTTATACCCAGAAAACACAATGAAGGCATTTATAGAGGCTGAACGAGTAGGGGCTGATGGTCTTGAACTTGACGTTCAGCTAACGAAGGATGGGGAAATAGTTGTTATCCATGATGAAAAAGTGGACCGAACAACGAATGGGAAAGGTTTTATTAAAGATTTTACCTTTAAAGATTTAAGAAAATTAGACGCAAGCTATAATAAAAAGACTTTTTTGCATAAGGAGCCCATTCCTGCTTTAAACGAAGTATTGGAGTGGATGACAACCAATCAAGTAATTTGTAATATTGAATTGAAAAATGGGGTAATACCCTATAAAGGGCTGGAAGAGAAAGTGATTGCTCTTATACAGTCTTATGGATTGACAGAAAGAGTCATTCTTTCTTCATTTAATCATTATAGTCTTGTTTATTGTTATCGATTAGCTCCAGAGATTGAGACAGCTCCTTTGTTCTCTGAAGGCCTTTATATGCCATGGGTATATGCACAATCGATTGGGGCGAAAAGTATGCATCCAAAGTATACGGTAGCTCCAAACGAATTGATTAGGGCATCCTTGGACTACGGAATATCAGTAAGACCATATACGGTTAATAAAGAAAAAGACATGCAGCGTTTATTTACAGCGGAATGTTCGGCTTTGATTACCGATGATCCGGCAAAAGCTTTGCGAATTAGAAAATAATAGAAATAAAAAGCAATCAGCTAATTGCAGCTGATTGCTTTTTTCATTCTATTCCTTTTTAAAACGAGTCTGTACTTTATTTTTCTTTCGATCGCGATAAAGAATAAATCCTGCGACAAATGCAAGACCAAATAAAAATAGGAGAAAACCTGCTAGAAATTGCATCCATAAATAAGGGAAAGGGTTTTGAAGGATTCCAAAAACCATATCTCTCATTAATTTAATTCCGTAAGCTGCCAGAAAGCCGGGTATGACTAATATAATTAAAGCGAAAATTCTTATCATCTGCAAATCCCTTCATTTCTATAACCTCTAAAAAAATTATTAAATTAAATGAGAGATTTGTCAAGCGCAAGAATCAAGTCTAAAATAAGAGTATATGAAATAACTTGCGCAATTAAATGAAAATTCACGAAATAATTTTCAAGCAGTTAAAGGTGGGGACATTAAATGCAGACAGTAATGATTGTTGGGGCAGGCAAGGGTGGTTCAGCGATCTTAAAGATAATGAGAGAGACCGCAATGTTAAAGGTAGTTGCTGTCGTTGATAGTGATCCTAAAGCTCCAGGACTAGAAATAGCCATTCAAGAAGGGATTCCAACTGGGACGGATTGGCGGAAGTTTATTAAACAGGATATTGATATCATTGTAGAAGTGACAGGCAAACAAGATGTTTTTCTTGACCTTCGCGAAGCCAAAAGGCAAAACTCTGTATTAATTCCAGGAAGTGTAGCGTTCTTAATTGCAGGGCTTATCGAGGAAAAGGAAACGCTGATTGCAAGTATTGAGAATGAGACGTATAAACGCGACTTGATTTTTAACACAACTGGCGATGGGATGATTGGTATCAATCTAAATACTGAAGTAATCCTTTTTAACCGGAGTGCAGAGAAAATGACTGGCGTTAAGCGGGCAAATGCAATTGGTCGGCCAATTGATGAAATCATTACAAAAAGTCATTTAAAGCGAGTAATGGAGACTAGGCGCATTGAAGCGAACCAAGAGCTGATATTAAATAATGGATTAAAGGTTATAACTACAAGAATTCCAATGATTGGCGAGAACAATGAGGTAATTGGCGCTTTTTCTGTATTCAAGGATATAACCGATGTGATGAAGCTTGCAGAGGAGATAACAAATTTAAAAGAAATTCAAACGATGCTTCAAGCAATTATTCAATCAAGTGATGAAGCCATTTCTGTTGTAGATGAAAATGGAAAAGGCTTGTTAATCAATCCTGCCTATTCCCGTATTACCGGACTTTCAGAAGATGAGATCATTGGACAGCCAGCAACGACTGATATTTCTGAAGGGGAAAGTGTACATATGAAAGTTCTTCAAACTAGAAGGGCTGTTCGCGGGGTGGCAATGAGAGTTGGACCTAATAAGAAAGAAGTGGTAGTAAACGTTGCACCTGTTATTGTTGACGGAATAATAAAAGGAAGTGTCGGTGTCATCCATGATGTTTCTGAAATTGAAACATTAAACAGAGAATTGCATCGAGCACGGCAAATTATTCGTACCCTTGAAGCTAAATATTCATTTGAGGACATTATTGGACATTCGGAGGAAATGACGATCGCAGTCGAACAAGCAAGACTTGGTGCAAAAACACCAGCAACCGTTCTGTTAAGAGGGGAATCGGGAACAGGGAAAGAACTATTTGCCCATGCGATCCATAATGGCAGTGACCGAAAATACAATAAGTTTATCCGTGTGAACTGTGCGGCTTTATCAGAATCCCTTTTAGAAAGTGAGCTTTTTGGCTATGAAGAGGGGGCGTTTTCAGGAGCTAAACGAGGCGGGAAAAGAGGTCTGTTTGAAGAAGCAAATAACGGGAGTATTTTCTTGGATGAAATTGGAGAACTAGCGGCCAATACACAGGCAAAACTATTAAGAGTTCTGCAAGAGAAAGAAATCACCCGTGTTGGAGGAACAAAGGCCATTCCGATAAATGTCAGGGTAATTGCAGCAACAAATGTAAATTTAGAAAAAGGAATTGCGAACGGAACTTTTAGGGAAGACTTATATTATAGGCTTAATCGAATGCCTATTCACATCCCTTCCCTCCGAAAAAGGAAGGAAGATATTCCATTACTTTGCCAGAGGCTTATTCATAAAATCAACCAAGAATATGGGCGTAATGTCGAAAGTGTTACAGAAGCTGCTTTAAAAAAACTAATGGAATATGATTGGCCAGGCAATGTGAGGGAGCTTGATAATATTCTTGGAAGAGCCATTATTTTTATGAATTATAATGACATCAACCTTGATGAACACCATGTTCCTGAATTAATTAAGAAGGAACACAACACACACACACAAATGGAAGAAGAAGAAAAAGGCAATAAAACATTAGCACAGCTTGTTGAGCAGTATGAGGAAAGATTAATTTACCAAACCCTCAAGCAAATGGAGGGGAATAAAACGATGACAGCTAAGTCACTTGGCTTATCGGTTAGAAATTTGTATTATAAGCTTGAAAAATACGGCATTGCAAATATTGGCATGCAATAATTTTCAATGTATGCAATTTTTTTCATGTCTAATTTTGTCGAAAAAAGCGGTTTCATCATCTTTTCAACTTGGCACACTTCTTGCATATTAAAAGAATGAGTGTAGCAACATGTAATTGAATGAAAGTGTAAGTGCTTTTGAGTAAAGGGGTTGAGATTATTGAAATTGGATTCGCTTATACAGAGAGCAACCCAATACGAAGAAAAAACTGTAGCAGTTGCTGCCGCAGAGGATCACGAAGTAATTGAAGCTGTCGCTGAAGCGCTCAAACGAAACTTAGCAAAGTTTTTACTATTTGGAGATAAAGAAAAAATTCTTCAAATTATGGAAGAGCATGGCGATTTAGCTAATCATGAAAAACTTCAAATCATTCATACGCATTCAAATGCTTCTGCAGCCGAGCATGCGGTTAAAGCAGTTAAGTTGAATGAAGCGAATGTATTAATGAAGGGGAATGTTCCGACAGCTACCATATTAAAAGCTGTTCTAAATAAAGAATATGGTTTGCGTGCTGGTGGCGTATTATCACATGTTGCTGTTTTCGAAGTTCCAGGCTTTGACCGGTTTACAATTGTAACCGATGCAGCAATGAATATTGCACCAGATTTGGAGCAAAAGGCTCAAATTACAAGAAACGCAGTTGGCATAGCGAAAAGTATTGGTGTCGATACACCGCGTGTTGCTCCACTTGCAGCTGTTGAGGTAATAAACCCAGCGATGCAGGCAACATTAGATGCTTCAGCATTAACCACGATGAATAAGCGTGGCCAGCTGACAGGCTGTATTGTAGATGGTCCACTTGCTTTAGATAACGCAGTATCTTTAACTGCTGCTGAACATAAAGGAATAAAAAGCGACGTCGCTGGACAAGCAGATATTTTGTTAGTGCCAACGATTGAAGTAGGAAATGCCCTTTACAAATCACTGATCTATTTTGCAAAAGCAAAGGTTGGAGCTGTGATAGCTGGAGCAAAAGCACCAATTGTTTTAACATCTAGAGCTGATTCAGCTGAAAGTAAGCTATACTCACTAGCATTAGCAATTTGCTCTGCATCTAAATAATACACATATAATTGGGAGGAATTTAACAATGGAAATTTTCAAATATCTAGAGAAATATGATTACGAACAAGTGGTATTCTGCCAAGATAAAACTTCAGGTTTAAAAGCAATCATTGCTATTCATGACACTACATTAGGACCAGCACTTGGTGGTACTCGTATGTGGACATATGCATCAGAAGAGGCTGCAATTGAAGATGCTCTTCGTCTTGCAAAAGGAATGACTTACAAAAATGCTGCTGCTGGTCTTAACCTTGGCGGTGGTAAAACAGTTATTATCGGCGATCCACGTAAAGATAAGAACGAAGAAATGTTCCGTGCATTTGGCCGCTATGTTCAAGGCTTAAATGGCCGTTACATCACTGCTGAAGATGTAGGTACAACTGTTGCTGATATGGATCTTATCCACGAAGAAACTAAATTCGTAACAGGAATTTCTCCTGCATTCGGTTCATCAGGTAACCCATCTCCAGTAACAGCTTACGGTTGTTATGTAGGGATGAAAGCAGCAGCTAAAGAAGCATTCGGTACTGATTCTTTAGAAGGTAAAGTAGTTGCAGTACAAGGTGTAGGTAACGTTGCATACCACCTATGTAAACATTTACATGAAGAAGGCGCTCAATTAATCGTTACTGATATCAACAAAGAAGCTGTTCAACGTGCTGTTAATGACTTCGGTGCTAAAGCTGTTGATCCAGATGAAATTTACGGCGTTGAATGTGATATCTATGCTCCATGTGCACTTGGCGCAACTGTAAATGATGATACAATTCCACAATTCAAAGCAAAAGTTATCGCTGGTTCTGCTAACAACCAATTAAAAGAAGAACGTCACGGTGACATCATCCATGAAATGGGTATCGTTTATGCACCTGACTATGTAATCAATGCTGGTGGCGTTATTAACGTTGCTGATGAATTATACGGCTACAATGCTGAACGTGCAATGAAGAAAGTTGAAGGACTTTACGATACAATTGCAAAAGTTATGGAAATCTCAAAACGCGATGGTATCCCTACTTATAAAGCAGCTGACCGTATGGCTGAAGAAAGAATTGCAAGAGTTCAACAATCTCGCAGCCAATTCCTACAAAACGGCCGCAACATCCTAAGCCACCGTTAATTAAGAAAAGCGGAAGTGTAATATCAACACAATCAATAAAACTTACGATAATAAGGGTCGAAGCGCTGAATAATAGGATTCAGCGCCTTTGACTCATTTAGAAATAACGAAACAGCCATCTATTCCAGCGGATTATCATCTTTGAAATCTGATGGGGGATCTGTTTTTAATGGAGGTTTAACTGTGCAAGAACAAGGACATCGAATTCTCGTTATCAACCCAGGTTCTACTTCAACGAAAATTGGAGTTTTCGATAATGATGTTTCAATTTTAGAAAAAACATTACGCCATGATACAGACGTAATTAACACATTTGAAAATATTATTGATCAATATGAATTCCGAAAAAACGCTATTCTTGAAACATTGGATCAAGAAGGCTTTAATATATCGAAACTAAGTGCTGTTTGTGGTCGCGGCGGATTGCTAAGACCAATCGAAGGCGGAACTTACAATGTAAATGATGCAATGCTAGAAGATTTACGTGAAGGTTTTTCTGGACAGCATGCTTCCAATCTTGGCGGGATCTTAGCATATGAGATCGCAACTGCTTTAAATATCCCTTCTTATATCGTTGACCCAGTTGTTGTTGACGAAATGGAGCCAATTGCTCGTATTTCAGGATTATCTCTAGTTGAACGAGTAAGTATTTTCCACGCCTTAAACCAAAAAGCGGTAGCGCGTAGAGTGGCAAAAGATTTAGGGAAAAAGTATGAAGAACTCAACTTAATCATTACCCATATGGGTGGGGGGATTACAGTTGGTGCGCATAAACAAGGTCGAGTAATTGACGTAAACAACGGTTTACATGGGGAAGGCCCGTTCAGCCCAGAACGTGCTGGAACAGTACCTGTTGGTGATTTAGTGTCACTATGCTATTCAGGTCAATACTACCGTGAAGAAATCATGAAGAAGCTAGTTGGTCAAGGCGGACTTGTTGGCTATCTAGGTACGAATGATGCTGTAAAAGTAGAAAAAATGATTGAAGCTGGCGACGAAAATGCGAAGCTTGTTTATTCAGCTATGGCATATCAAGTGGCTAAAGAAATCGGTTCTGCTAGTGCAGTTCTTAATGGGAAAGTTGATGCCATCATCATTACTGGTGGTCTTGCTTACGGGAAGGGCTTCGTAAAAGAAATCAGCGACCGTATTAGCTGGATCGCGGACGTTATCGTTCAGCCTGGCGAAGATGAATTACAAGCTCTTGCAGAAGGTGCCCTTCGTGTACTTCGTGGAGAAGAAAAAGAAAAAGTATATCCAGGAAATGTGAATGTAGAGGCTACTGTTTAATAAGAGCAGTTAACTTTTTATAGTTTAAATACTGTCTAGCTCCAGCGCCTACCCCCTCGAGGTCACAAGCCAATCCTCCCAGAAAGGTAAAGAACACCTTTCCGGGAGGCTCGTCTTGTGCTTGTCGGGGGTGAGCAAGGCGCTTGCGCTTTTCTGAATAGGAGGAAATATTGTGGCAGAAGAATATGATTTAGTCATCCTTGGTGGGGGTACTGGTGGTTATGTAGCTGCTATCCGTGCTTCACAACTTGGTTTAAAAACTGCTTTAGTAGAAAAAGGGAAGCTTGGCGGAACATGCCTACATAAAGGGTGTATTCCAAGTAAAGCTTTACTTCGCAGTGCTGAAGTATATGCTCAAACAAAACATAGCGAAGAATTTGGAGTCTTGACTAGTGATGTTTCTGTAAACTTCACTAAAGTTCAAGAAAGAAAAGGCAAAATCGTTGATCAACTTCATAAAGGTGTTCAACATCTAATGAAGCAAGGGAAAATTGATGTATATGAAGGTTTAGGACGAATTCTTGGACCATCTATTTTCTCTCCAATGCCTGGAACAATCTCTGTTGAAATGAATAACGGTGAAGACAATGCAATGCTAGTTCCGAAAAACGTAATCGTTGCAACTGGTTCTCGTCCACGTACATTGCCAGGTCTTGAAATCGGCGGCAAAGTAATGACTTCTGATGAAGCATTATCAATGGAAGAAATCCCAGCTTCTATCATCATTGTTGGTGGTGGCGTAATCGGAATCGAGTGGGCTTCAATGCTTGCTGACTTCGGTTCAGATGTAACAGTTATTGAATATGCAGATCGCATCATTCCTACAGAAGACAAAGAAATTTCGAAAGAAATGCAACGTCTGATGAAGAAAAAAGGCGTAAAAATCGTAACAAGTGCAAAAGTTCTTCCTGAAACACTTAAACAAGGAGATACTGTAGCAATTTCTGCTGAGGTTAAAGGTGAGCAGAAAGAATTTACAGCTGAAAAAGTTCTTGTTTCTGTTGGACGTCAAGCAAATGTTGAAGGAATTGGCCTTGAAAATACAGATATCCAAGTTGAAAAAGGCTATATCGCAACAAATGAATACTTCCAAACGAAAGAATCTCATATTTATGCAATTGGTGATGTAATCGGCGGACTTCAACTAGCACACGTAGCTTCACATGAAGGAATCGTTGCTGTTGAACATATTGCTGGAGAAAATCCACATCCAATCGATTATGACCTTGTTTCAAAATGTATCTACAGTGCTCCTGAAGCTGCAAGTGTTGGGATCACAGAAGATCAAGCGAAAGAAAAAGGCTTTAAAGTTAAAACTGGTAAATTCTCATTCAAAGCAATTGGAAAAGCGCTAGTTTTCGGCGAATCTGATGGCTTTGTGAAAATTGTTGCTGATGAAGAAACAAATGATATCCTAGGCGTGCACATGATTGGACCACATGTTACAGACATGATTTCTGAAGCTGGTCTAGCTAAAGTTCTTGATGCTACACCTTGGGAAGTGGCACACACAATCCATCCTCACCCAACATTATCAGAAGCAATTGGTGAAGCAGCATTAGCTGTGGATGGAAAAGCAATTCATGGATAAAAATATGGGGAGCTACCCTTTTAGCTCTCTGCTACATATTTATTTAGGAGGTTATTAAATGGCTAAGAAAAATCGTCATAAAGAATTAGGTTTAAGCGATGAAAAAGTATTGGAAATGTATGAAATGATGCTTTTATCACGCCGTATTGATGAGCGTATGTGGCTTTTAAACCGTGCTGGAAAAATTCCATTTGTTATTTCATGTCAAGGTCAAGAGGCTGCTCAAGTTGGTGCAGCGTTCGCACTTGATACAGAGAAGGATTATGCTCTTCCATACTACCGTGATTTAGGTGTTGTATTAACTTTTGGTATGACTGCAAGAGATTTAATGCTTTCTGCATTTGCAAAAGCAGAAGATCCAAACTCAGGCGGACGTCAAATGCCAGGACACTTTGGCCAAAAGAAAAACCGCATCGTAACAGGTTCTTCACCAGTTACTACACAAGTTCCTCACGCTGTAGGAATAGCTTTAGCTGGAAAAATGGAAGGAAAAGATTTAGTTACTTTTGTATCATTTGGTGAAGGTTCTTCTAACCAAGGTGACTTCCATGAAGGGGCAAACTTTGCTGGTGTACACAAACTTCCTGTTATTTTCGTGTGTGAAAATAATAAATATGCTATCTCTATTCCAATTGAAAAGCAATTAGCATGTGAAAAAGTTTCTGATCGTGCAATTGGTTATGGCATGCCAGGAATCACTGTTGATGGAAATGACCCACTTGCTGTATTTAAAGCAGTTAAGGAAGCAGCTGATAGAGGTCGTCGCGGAGAAGGTCCATCATTAGTTGAAACAGTGTCATACCGCTTAACTCCTCACTCTTCCGATGATGATGATCGTCCATATCGTTCACGTGAAGAAGTTGAAGAAGCAAAAACAAAAGATTCTATCATCACTTTCGCTGCTTATTTGAAAGAAAACGGAATCTTAGATGATGCAAAAGAAAAAGAAATGAACGATCGTATTATGGTTATTGTTGATGATGCAACTGATTATGCTGAAAGTGCACCATATGCAGAACCAGAACATGCATTGAAATACGTATACGCAGAATAGTAAGGAGGAACAAACATGGCTGTTATTTCATATATTGACGCGGTTACAATGGCTATCCGTGAAGAAATGGAAAGAGATCCAAAGGTTTTTGTTTTAGGTGAAGATGTTGGTTTAAAGGGTGGCGTATTTAAAGCTACTAATGGTTTATATGATCAATTTGGTGCAGATCGTGTACTTGATGCACCACTTGCAGAATCTGCAATCGCGGGTGTAGGTGTGGGAGCAGCAATGTACGGAATGCGTCCAATCGCAGAAATGCAATTTGCTGATTTCATTATGCCAGCTGTCAACCAAATTATTTCTGAAGCAGCAAAAGTTCGTTACCGTTCAAATAACGATTGGAGCTGTCCAATGGTTATCCGTGCACCTTATGGCGGTGGCGTACATGGTGCGTTATACCACTCACAATCTGTAGAGGCTGTTTTTGCGAACCAACCTGGTTTGAAAATTGTTATGCCTTCTACTCCATATGATGTAAAAGGATTACTTAAAGCAGCAATCCGTGACGAAGATCCAGTTCTATTCTTCGAACATAAGCGTGCATACCGTCTAATCAAGGGCGAAGTTCCTGAAGATGATTATGTATTGCCAATCGGTAAAGCAGATGTGAAGCGTGAAGGAGAAGACCTAACAATCATCACTTACGGTCTATGTGTACATTTCGCTCTTCAAGCTGCTGAAAAATTAGCTAAAGACGGCATTTCTGTACATGTTCTTGATTTAAGAACTGTATATCCACTTGATAAAGAAGCAATCATCGAAGCTGCTTCAAAAACAGGTAAAGTATTATTATTAACTGAAGATACTAAAGAAGGAAGCATTATGGGTGAAGTGGCAGCAATCATTGCTGAAAACTGCCTATTTGATCTTGATGCGCCAATTATGCGTCTTGCTGGTCCTGATGTACCTGCAATGCCATATGCTCCTACAATGGAGAAATTCTTCATGGTTAACCCAGATAAAGTAGAAAAAGCAGCACGCGAGCTAGCTGAGTACTAAAAGAAAAGCGAAGGCGACTGTTCAGCCCCGACAAGCATAAGACAGTCAGATGATGGGAAGCGATTTTCTTCCCATCAGCTGAATGGCTTATGACCTCGAGGGGCTAGGAGCCGCAGCTAGACAAAAGAAAAGCGAAGCCGCAGCTAGACAAAAGAAAACCAAAGGCACCCTAGCTGAACATAACAAGCGAAGGTGCCTGCCTAACTTGATAAGACACAACTAGAAATATAAATGCTTGAAGGAGGTCAATTCCATTGGCTATCGAACAAATTAAAATGCCCAAGCTTGGGGAAAGTGTAACAGAAGGTACAATCAATCAATGGTTCGTTTCTGTTGGCGATAAAGTAAAAAAATATGATCCATTAGCAGAAGTAACGACAGATAAAGTAAACTCAGAAGTACCATCTTCTTTTGATGGTGTTATTAAAGAATTGATTGCTGTAGAAGGAGAAACTTACGAAGTTGATGAAGTAATCCTTACTATTGAAACTGAAGGCGGAGCATCGGCAGCTCCTGAAGCGCCAGCAGCACCAGCGGCTGAAGCACCAGTAGCACCGGCAGCTAGTACTCCAGCTCCTGCAGCAGCAGCTCCAGTTGCAAAAACTGACAATAGCGGAGCACGTTTCTCACCAGCAGTTCTTAAGCTTTCTCAAGAGCATGGCATTGATTTAAGTCAAGTTGCTGGTACAGGTGCTGGCGGCCGTATTACTCGTAAAGACTTAAATGCACTTATTGAGTCTGGAAATATTCCAAAAGCAGGCACTGCTCCAGCAGCACCTGTACAAGAGGCAGCTCCACAAGCAGCAGCAGCTCCTGCTCCAAAGGCAGCAGCGGCACCTGCTAAATCAGCTGCTCCAACAAATGTACCAGTCGTACCTGGCGATATCGAAATCCCAGTATCTGGCGTACGTAAAGCAATCGCTGCAAACATGCTTAAATCTAAGCATGAAGCTCCACACGCTTGGACAATGATTGAAGTTGACGTTACAAACCTAATGAATTTCCGTAATTCATTAAAAGCTGACTTCAAGAAGAAAGAAGGCTTCAACCTTACACCATTTGCTTTCTTCGTAAAAGCTGTTGCTCAAGCTCTTAAAGATTACCCAATGATCAACTCTATGTGGGCTGGCGATAAGATCGTTCAGAAGAAAGATATTAACCTTTCAATCGCAGTTGCAACTGAAGATGCATTATTCGTTCCAGTTATCAAAAATGCGGATGAAAAAACAATCAAAGGCATCGCTCGTGAAATTGGTGAGCTTGCAGGTAAAGTACGTGCAGGTAAACTAACTGGAGCAGAAATGTCTGGTGGTACATTCACAGTAAATAACACTGGTTCATTTGGTTCTATCCAATCAAACGGTATCATCAACCATCCACAAGCTGCAATTTTACAAGTTGAATCTATTGTAAAACGCCCAGTTGTTATGGATAACGGAATGATCGCTGTTCGTGACATGGTTAACCTATGTATGTCACTTGACCACCGCGTTTTAGACGGCCTTGTATGTGGTAACTTCTTAAAACGTGTGAAAGAAATCCTTGAAAATACTTCAAAAGAAAATACATCTGTATATTAATATAGATGAAAAGATTCGCTGCAATTTTAGTTGCAGCGGATTTTTTTTTGCAAAAAACTCAGGGATAGAACCTAATAATGGATATTAATGGATTATCAGGGTTCATAAAACTATTTTAGAGCTTAGAAATGGAAGGAAGTGGGGATATCGGTTTCATATGTCAACTATAGATTCAAAAAAAGTAAATAAATAGAAAAAAGGGTCACATAAATCTAGTTTAGGTCTTTTAAAAGTATAAAAATGGAAAAGGAAGTAACATAAATCAGTTACGCTCTAAAAAGTTAGTCAATTTCCAGCTTAATCACGAATTGCTTGTTTTTCGTATGTATATTAAAATAATTACGTAATGATAATTTAGAATTTTAATATAATTCTCTGCTACATGCGAGCTAATAGGTAAGGGGGGAAAGCTGTCGATTTTTTGGCAGTCAAGATGACATTAAATAAGATGATTAATGAAACTTTTGAAACACAATCACTGGAGACATGGAAGCAAAAATCAGAAGAATCATTAAAAGGGAAATCCATTACTTCCTTAACCAAACATACATATGAAAACATTCCTTTGAAACCGCTTTATTCGAAAGAGGATATGGAATTAAAGGATTTCTGGCAATATCCAGGACAGTCTGATTTCAGAAGAGGGGCAGATCCACTGGGCTACATGTCAAAGGAATGGAAGGTAGCACAAAGAATGGATGCTGAAAATGGAGATGAACTTCGACAAAAATTGCATGCCTCGTTTGAACGGGGGCAAACGGCGATTTCTTTTCCTATTAACAAGAATAATTTGGAGAGCTTTGAAACCATTATCGATGACATCTATACAAAATATTCTTTTAGTATCGAAGCAGGCGAATATCAAGCAGAAATCTTAGAGAAATTAGCTAATTTAGCTGAATGCAAAAAAGTTTCAGGCTATATTGCCATGGACATCCTACAAACAGCATCTAGTGACAAGTGGAATCATGAATATGACAAATGGGCTGAAATGATCGAGGCAATAGATCAAAAAATGCCCCATTTAAGAACAATCCTAATTGATACAAGTGTGTATCATAAAGCAGGGGCAAATGCTGTTCAAGAATTGGCTATTGCGTTATCTACTGGTGTTCAATATCTAGAGGAGCTTTTTGAAAGAGGGGTGTCCCTAGAGAAAATATTATCAAAAGTAGTTTTTAAATTTTCCATCGGTGCAAACTTTTTTATGGAAATTGCCAAGCTACGTGCGGCAAGAATGCTATGGAGCAAGATAGTTGAGGCATATGGAGCGAAGGAAAAAGATCAAAAAATGGTGATTTCAGCTGAAACCTCTGCTTTTACAAAAACAGCTTACGATCCATATGTGAATTTGCTAAGAGCTGGTAATGAAGCATTTGCAGCCGTTTTAGGTGGAGTTCAATTCCTGCATGTAAGCTCATTTAATGAGCCCGAAGGAAAATCAACGCCATTTTCTGAGAGAATTGCACGAAATACTCAACTTATCTTAAAAGAAGAAGCCCATTTAAAGAATATTGTCGACCCAGCAGGTGGTTCATGGTATGTGGAGAGTCTGACAAATGAGCTTGCGGAAAAGGCATGGGCACTGTTTCTGCAAATTGATGAGAAAGACGGAATTACTGAAGTGTTGAAAACAGGATGGCTGCAAGAACAAATTGCGGAAGTGATGAAAAAAAGAAACGAAGATATGTTCAAGCGGAAACAAAGCGTGATCGGTACGAATATGTATGCCAATCTCAATGATCATCCATTAGAGAATCCTAAAGAATTTCCAGAAGCAAATCATGCTTTGCCCCAGGTTCGTTTATCAGAGCCATTCGAAAAGCTACGCAAAGCAGCTAGTAGATTGGAACAGTCTGGCAGTGCACCGAAAATTGGCCTTCTTTGTATGGGAGAGCTTAAGGAGCATAAAGCGAGAACAGATTTCATGACAGGCTTTCTTGCCCCAGGTGGAATAGCAACGATTAAAAGTCCAAATATCAATCAATCCGAAGCCGTTTTACCATTTATTCAGGAATCAAATCTGCAATATTATGTGTTAAGTGGAACCGACAAGCAATATGATGAGTCGGCACTGCAAATGATTCACTTAATAAAGGAAAAGTATCCTCATGTGAGACTGCTCTTGGCAGGTCTGCCTGAGGAAAGCAAACAAGCGAAGTTAAAGCAGGCGGGAATTGAGCAATTTATTCATATGAAAAGCAATTGTTATGAAATATTAACTTCCTTGCTCAGCGAAATGGAGGCGGCAATCAATGAGTAAGAAACCAGATTTTAAACATATTTCTCTTTTTGATCGTAAGCATGGATCAAAGGAAGAGTGGCAAGAGAAGGTACAGGAGGAATTAAATGAATCGATTGACGATCTCCTGTTTGAAACGTATGAACATATTCATGTAAAGCCACTCTACACTGAAGATGATTTAGAAGATTTAGAGCATCTGGATGGAAAGCCAGGGCTGCCGCCTTATACACGCGGACCGTATCCGACTATGTATGTGAACAGACCTTGGACTGTCCGTCAGTACGCTGGATTTTCAACTGCGGAAGAAAGCAATGCTTTTTATCGCCGGAATCTAGCGATGGGGCAGAAAGGTCTATCCGTTGCCTTTGACCTTGCGACACATAGAGGCTATGATTCAGACCATCCGAGGGTAGTAGGGGATGTTGGAAAAGCGGGTGTGGCAATTGACTCTATTCTTGATATGAAAACGCTGTTTGATGGGATTCCTTTAGATCAAATGTCTGTTTCCATGACGATGAATGGAGCAGTCCTTCCTGTAATGGCCTTCTTTATTGTGGCGGCAGAGGAACAGGGCGTGAGTCAGGACAAGCTTTCAGGCACGATTCAAAATGATATTTTAAAGGAGTATATGGTCCGTAATACATATATTTATCCACCAGAAATCTCTATGAAAATTATTGCAGATATTTTTGAGTATACATCTAAATACATGCCGAAGTTCAATAGTATTAGTATTTCTGGCTATCATATGCAAGAAGCAGGAGCGCCAGCTGATATTGAATTAGCTTATACACTTGCCGATGGTTTAGAGTATGTGAGAACAGGGCTGTCAGCAGGAATTGATATTGATTCCTTTGCACCAAGACTCTCTTTCTTCTGGGCGATTGGGATGAACTACTTTATGGAAGTAGCCAAAATGCGAGCAGCTCGTTTTATCTGGGCAAAAATGATGAAAACATTTGAACCGAAAAATTCAAAATCAATGGCCTTAAGAACGCATTCACAAACATCAGGCTGGAGCTTAACCGAGCAGGATCCATTTAATAATGTGACGAGAACACTAATTGAAGCACATGCAGCTGCGATGGGCCATACGCAATCCCTTCATACGAATGCACTTGATGAAGCCATTGCTTTGCCGACTGATTTCTCTGCTCGCATTGCACGAAACACACAGCTTTTTCTTCAGGAGGAATCGGGAATTACGAATGTGATTGATCCATGGGCTGGTTCTTATTATGTGGAGGCTCTAACTGGTCAGTTAATCAAACGGGCTTGGGAGCATATTGAAGAAATCGAAAATCTGGGCGGGATGGCTAAAGCAATCGAAACAGGCCTTCCTAAGATGAAAATCGAAGAGGCAGCAGCACGAAGACAGGCGCAAATTGACTCGAGGAAAGAAACGATTATCGGTGTGAATAAATATCGTCTTGATCAAGAGGAGCCAATTGAAATCCTTGATATTGATAATACAGCTGTTCGTTTGAAACAAATTGAGAAGCTAGAAGGTTTAAAGGCAGCACGAGATGAGGAGAAAGTGAATCAAGCCTTAGAAGCCATTACAAAAGCAGTTGAAACAGGAGAAGGGAATTTACTGGATCTATCTGTTCAGGCAGCAAGAGTGAGGGCAACACTTGGAGAAATTTCGTATGCAATCGAAAAAGTAGCTAACCGTCATAAGGCGATTATTCGTTCGATAAGTGGTGTGTATAGCTCAGCGTTCTCTAATGAAGAAGAGATTGCTGAAGTAAAGCAAATGACAGATGAATTTTTAGAAAATGAAGGAAGAAGACCGCGTATTCTAGTTGCGAAGATGGGACAGGACGGCCATGACCGTGGAGCAAAAGTGATTGCCACGGCGTTCGCAGACTTAGGCTTTGATGTAGATATCGGCCCTCTATTCCAAACTCCTGAAGAAACAGCAAGACAAGCAGTGGAAAATGATGTTCATGTCATTGGCATGAGCTCGCTTGCGGCAGGACATAAAACCCTTCTTCCACAGTTAATTGAAGAGCTTGAGAAGCTAGGAAGAGGAGATATTCTTGTTGTACTGGGCGGAGTGATTCCTGCTCAGGATTATCAATATTTATTAGACCACGGTGCTGCTGCCATATTCGGGCCAGGAACTGTCATACCAGTAGCAGCGCAAAAGGTGATTCGAACAATTTATAGCCGCCTTGGATATGAGGAAGTGGCACAGGAAAATGGATAAAGATAAAAGACCAGAATGGTATGATGAGAAAAATCCGGAACATTTTGCAAGTGCAGTAAGAAAAGGTGTTCAAGCCGAGCAAAATCCTTCTCGTTTTGTTAAAAATGGCCGCTTTCAAAAGAAGAATCGAATCAATCAAAATATTGAAGAATTAGCTGAGGGCATCCTGAAGGGAGATCGAAGCTTATTAGCGCGTTCGATTACTTTAATTGAAAGTAATGCAGAGCATCATTTTCGCGATGCCCAAGCCCTTTTGCAAAAGCTTCTTCCTCATTCAGGGGGAGCCATCCGAATTGGAATTACAGGTGTTCCCGGTGCGGGCAAAAGTACGTTTATTGAAGCATTTGGCACTTTTTTATGTGACTTAGGGTTGAAGGTTGCCGTGCTTGCCGTTGATCCAAGCTCGAGTATAAGCGGAGGCAGCATTCTTGGGGACAAGACGAGAATGGAGCAGCTTTCACGGAATCCAAGGGCATTTATTCGTCCTTCTCCTTCAGCTGGAAAGCTGGGAGGGGTTCACCGGAAAACGCGAGAAACGATTACTCTGTGCGAGGCAGCTGGTTTCGATGTTATTCTTGTTGAAACTGTCGGAGTTGGCCAAAGTGAAGTCATTGTTAGAGATATGGTTGATTTTTTCATGCTGTTAGTTTTGACTGGTGCCGGTGATGAGCTGCAAGGGATGAAAAAAGGAATTATGGAGCTGGCAGATGCTGTTCTTGTTAATAAAGCAGATGGAGAAAATAAACGATTAGCATTGAAGACGAAAGCGGAATACAATCGGATTCTCCATTTCCTTCAGCCTGCAACAAAAGGATGGCAAACAAGAGCGGTCACCTGTTCGGCCATGTTTCATGAAGGAATGAGTGACGTCTGGGAAACGATCCAAGCATTTGAGGATATGACTAAGGGTTCTGGTGTTTTTGAAGAAAGAAGGAGAGCACAAACGAAGGAATGGATTTACGCAATGATTATCGACCAGCTGCAATTTAGCTTTTTCAACCACCAAGATGTGAAACCACTGCTGCCGCAAATGGAAAATGAAGTAATTTCAGGCACCAGAACGGTGACATCGGCAGTAGAGGAATTATTCCAAGTCTTTTCGATAGATAAATAATAGAAAAGCTGTCCATTGACAGCTTTTTTAGTTTTATTTTGCTGATAATAACAATCTTTGATGTTTACTATTTTGCAGAATCCCCAGCTAATTTTGCGATAAACACATTATTTTTGCAAAAAAAATGAACTATTCTTGTGAAATCACTTATAATCATTGCGAATGACTAAATATATTTGCAAATCGCGATTAAAGCTCTCAGCATTGAAAAGAATGTACATCTATTGGTATGATGTAGTTATGGTAATTTTACATACAAAAAGGAGCGATCATACAAATGAATATGGATTTTAATTTATTTATGAATGATGTAGTAACAAATGCGCGCCAAGAAATAGTTAATGCGGGCTATACCGAATTAAAGTCGGCAGAAGACGTTGAAAAGGCATTTGCCCAAAATGGCACAACGCTTGTAATGGTTAATTCTGTTTGTGGATGTGCTGGAGGAATTGCTCGACCAGCTGCAGCCCATTCCCTTCACTATGATAAGCGTCCAGATCATTTAGTGACTGTATTTGCAGGTCAGGACAAAGATGCAACGGAAGCAGCACGCAGCTTCTTTACAGGATATCCGCCATCATCACCTTCCTTTGCTTTATTAAAAGACGGGAAGCTTTGTACAATGGTTGAAAGACACGATATTGAAGGCCACGAACCAATGGCTGTTGTCCAAAAACTTCAAAATGCATTTGAGCAATATTGCGAAGATCTATAATGGAAAAAGCCTCGAGGATGAGGCTTTTTTTTTTCTGTCTGAAAATTAAACTGTTTCACTAGAATTATATTTAAAAATACTATTGCATAAATATGATATCGTGTTAAAATACATTCAAGTGAATAATTATTAATTTGCAATTGATACTTGAAAATTAATAATTAATCGATAATAATAGGTAATAGGCAATTTTATTAATTTTCAGAAAAGTTATAGGGGGAAAATAAATATGAAGAAAATAGTCTCATTCTTTTTCATTAGTATTCTATTAATGGGTTTACTAGCAGCATGTGGTACAAGCGATGAGAAATCATCTAACGGATCCGATGCGAAGGATTCTGACAAAAAAGTGCTAACGATGGGAACATCAGCGGACTATTCGCCATTTGAATTTATTGATACGGCAAAAGGTGATGACATTATCGGGATTGATATTGATATTGCCAAAGCAGTAACTGAAAAGCTAGGGTATGAGTTTGAAATCCGTGATATGGATTTCGGCGGATTAATTCAGGCGCTTCAATCTGGACAAGCAGATTTTGTTCTATCTGCGATGTCAGCTACTGATGAAAGAAAAAAGAGCGTAGATTTCAGTGAAATCTATTATACTTCTAAACATATGATCGTTTCTAAAAAGGATAGCGGCATTACGAAGGTAGAGGACCTTAAAGGCAAAAATGTTGGCGCACAATTAGGATCCATTCAAGAGGATAAAGCGAAGGAATTAGCGGAAGAAGTAGATATGAAAGTTGAAAACCGCAACCGCATTCCTGAACTAATTCAAGAGATTAAAGCTGGACGTTTTGATGCAGCAATTATTGAAGATACAGTTGCTAAAGGGTACTTAGATAACAATGAGGACATCGAAGGTTTCACGATCGAGGACGCTGATGGCGGCTATGCTATTGCTCTTCCGAAGGACAGTGAATTAACGGAAGAATTTAATAAAGCGTTAAAAGAAATGATGGATAACGGTGAACTAGATGAGATCTTTAAAAAATGGTTTGAAGGCGAGTGATTTGAAGCTGGCCTAGCCTATAAAAAACGTTCAGAAGAAATTCAGCTTCTGAACGTTTTTGCCCTTATAAACTTTATCGGTAAAGTGAGTATTTTTTAGACAGACAATGGTCTAGCGCAAGTTCGCTGTTCTCCCCCAAGGTTATTCACTTGCCGGGAATACAGAGCGCTTGCGCATTTCTTAGCGAGAGGATTGTAGCAGGATGAACTTTGATTTTACAGCGATTCTCCCTTCCCTGCCATATATATTAAGAGGAATTGGTGTGACACTCCAAATTGTCGCATTGGCAGGTCTATTAGGGTTTTTACTTGGAATTATTCTATCATTATTTAAAATTAGCTCCATTAAAGCACTTGGTTGGATTGCGGATATCTATACATCTATCTTCCGTGGGACGCCTTTAGTTTTGCAGCTGATGATCATTTACTTTGGTTCTCCACAAATATTCGGGTACCAAATTGAACCGTATATTGCAGCCGTATTAGCCTTTGGTTTCAATTCAGCTGCTTATATTTCCGAGATTATCCGTGCTGGTATCCTGGCTGTGGATAAAGGACAAAGTGAAGCAGCGATGGCATTAGGCGTACCTTATCGCCCAATGATGCTCAATATCATCTTGCCTCAGGCTTTGAAAAATATTTTGCCAGCATTAATGAATGAATTTATTACGCTGACAAAGGAATCGGCTATTGTGACCACGATTGGGGTCATGGATATTATGCGTAGAGCCTATCAGGTTGGTGCGGACAAGTTCCGTTTCATTGAACCATTATTATTAGCTGGTCTCATTTATTACATCATGGTCATTACATTAACAATCCTTGGAAAAGTGGTTGAAAGGAGGATGAGACGCGGTGATTAAGATTGACAATTTGTATAAACAGTTTGGAAAGCTCGAAGTACTTAAAGGGATAACAACATCGATAAAAGAGGGAGAAGTTGTCGCGATTATCGGTCCATCAGGATCAGGAAAGTCTACTTTTCTCCGCTGTATGAATTTGCTGGAGAAACCAACAGCAGGACATATTTTAATTAATGACCTTGATATAACTGATAAAAAAACGAATATCATGAAGGTTCGTCAAAATGTAGGGATGGTCTTTCAGCATTTTTATTTATTCCCTCATAAATCGGTTCTTGAGAATTTAACTTATGCACCGATGAAGGTGAAAGGCCAATCCAAGCAAGAAGCAGAGAAAATCGGATTGGAGCTGCTAGCAAAAGTAGGATTGTCTGAGAAAGCAAATGAATACCCTGGCCGTCTATCTGGGGGACAAAAGCAAAGGGTCGCGATAGCACGTGCTTTAGCCATGCAGCCTGAGGTTATGCTGTTTGATGAGCCAACATCAGCTCTTGATCCAGAAATGGTTAAAGAAGTGTTAGATGTTATGAAGTCATTAGCCCATACGGGAATGACGATGGCGATTGTTACTCATGAAATGGGATTTGCTAGAGAGGTTGCTGACCGAGTCCTCTTTTTGGATGGAGGAGTGCTTGTGGAGGATGCGCCTCCAAATGAATTTTTTACAAATCCGAACTCAAATCGTGCGAAGGATTTCTTGCAAAAAATGCTTTAAATTGTATAATTAATTGTATGAAGATGATCTTAAATGATCATCTTCTATTTTTTTGGGCATAATTGGATAGATGCTATTCAGAAGAAATTGGAATTATAGGGGTTTATTTAATATGAAATTTAAAATAGGATATAGAACAATAAAAACAGCTATTGGTACAACGGCATCGATTATTCTTGCTCAGATTCTTGGGTTTGATAACTATGTTTCTGCGGGTATTCTAACCATTCTTTGCATCCAGGTCACAAAGAAAAAATCATTAAAGACTTCATGGAATCGTTTTTTTGCTTGTTTGCTGGCAATGGTATTTTCTACCGTTATATTTGAGGGAATGGCTTATCATCCGATCATGATTGGCTTTCTGCTGCTGCTTTTCATTCCAACAGCAGTCATGCTGAAAGTGAGTGATGGGATTGTGACGAGCAGTGTCATTATTCTGCATATCTATTCTGCTGGGGAAGTTACGAGAGATATCCTTTTAAATGAATTAGGGATTATAACGATCGGCATCGGTGTTGCGCTTCTTGCCAATCTATATATGCCGAGTCTTGATGAGAAATTAAAGGAATACCAAATCCAAATTGAAGAAAATTTCAAGCGGATTTTTGAAGAAATTGTCATCTATTTGCGGACAAATGAAAGCAATTGGGATGGGATCGAAATTACGGAGACTGCACAATTAATTAATGAAGCAGAGTCCCTGGCATTTAGGGATGTTGAAAATCGATTTCTCCAAAACGAAAATGTATATCATCACTATTTTAAAATGCGTGAAAAACAATTTGAGATTATTGAACGGGTTCTTCCGATTATTACGTCCATTTCATATACAGCTTCGCAAGTGGATATGGTTGCTGACTTTATCGAAGAGCTTGCAGAGAATATTCATCCGGGTAATACGGCAAACCGGTTTCTAGACAAATTATATGATATGAAAGCTTTATTTAAAAAAATGGATTTACCGAAAACAAGAGAAGAGTTTGAAGAACGGGCAGCTCTTTATCAATTTGTACAAGAAATGGAACAGTACTTATGGATAAAAAGTTCATCAAAAGAGCTAGCACGTGAAACAAAAACGAATCAACCTACTGAAACAGGTACAAACTAAAGGGAAAACAGAGGCGGTGATCGTTTGCTAAAGATGATTTCCTCATTGCTGATCGCATTTGTTCTCTCACCCATTTGGCCATTAGGGACAAATCCACTTCCTGGTGACCCATTCGTCATTGTTAATAAAAAGACAAATGAAGTAGCCTTTATTAATGAAAATAAAGTACAGACGGTGATTTCTGCAGCTACCGGCAAAACAGAGGACTTAACACCTGAAGGATTATTTACAATTACAGTAAAGGCGAAGGACCCTTATTATCGAAAAAAGAATATTAAAGGGAATGATCCCAATAATCCGTTAGGAACAAGATGGATTGGATTCGATGCAAATGATACAGATGGACGAACATATGGAATACATGGCACAAATGATCCATCCTCAATCGGTCAATACGTATCCCTTGGCTGTATCCGGCTGCAAAACGAAGGAATCGAATCACTATACGACATCATTCCTCTCGGTACAAAAATATTAATCACAACCACCTCAGAAAACTTCGAACAGCTAGCAAGGGCCCATGGTGCAATTAAATAAGAATCTTTTCTAGAAAAATTTTGTTTTTGAACATGTTTTCAGTTGAAGAAAAAGTTAGTTGATTGGAGCGGAAGGTGCGAGACTCCTGCGGGAAGTGTGGGACAGTTGAGACCCCGCAGACGCTTTAGCGTCGAGGAGGCCGGGCGCCCACCCCGCGGAAAGCGAGCACCTGGAGCGCAAATCAACCTCTACCAACTATCAGCTACAATGTTTCCATACAAAAAGGGACTATGCAGTCCCTTTTTGTATGGAAACTTCTAATTATAAAAACATGGATAAACCAATAAGTAGCGTCGAGGCTAGCATAGCAGCAATCATTAAATAAACAACCATTTTTCGCATCTTTCTATTAGACAATGAAAATACCCCTCCTATAATAACATTTCCCTTGTCCCTATTTTACTAGGAAAAATCAAAATGAACAACCGCTCGAATTTAAAGAAGGATTTTCGACATAATTAGCGAATAAATAAAGTATCAGTATATTCCTATTATAATAAAAAGTGTATAATTTTTGAATGTAGGGTGTTTTTTTATAATAAAGTGCTTTTTGCATTTCGTAATGGAGGGAACGAATTGATTAAAAAGATCGATCATATTGGCATTGCTGTCCGTTCACTTGAGGAAGCACTGCCTTTTTATACGGAAATTCTCCAACTTCCGCTTATTGGAATAGAAGAGGTGGAGAGTGAAAAATTAAAGGTTGCGTTTCTTAAAGCTGGTGAAACAAAGCTTGAGTTATTAGAGCCAACAAGTGCAGAGAGCGCTGTTGCGAAATTTATTGAAAAGCGTGGAGAGGGTCTGCATCATGTGGCACTTGGTGTGGATTCCATTCAAGAAAGAATAAATGAGATGAAGGAAAAAGGCATTCGAATGATCCAGGATGTGCCAAAAACAGGAGCAGGCGGGGCACAAGTAGCCTTTATTCATCCTAAATCAACGGGAAGCATCCTTTATGAATTTTGTGAGAAGAAAGGATTGAATTAAGATCATGACTGACATCTATGAAAAAATTGATGAACTATATGACCGCCGCAGAGAAATAGAATTAGGCGGAGGCGATGATCGAATTGCCAAGCAGCATGAAAAAGGAAAGCTGACAGCTAGAGAACGAATTGAATTACTAGTTGATCCAGGTACATTTGTCGAATTAAATCCGTTTATCGAACATCGATGCACAGACTTCGGGCTTGAGGGACAAAAAGGACCAGGAGACGGGGTAGTGACCGGTTATGGAAAGGTAAATGGCAGACCGATTTTCTTATTCTCCCAAGACTTCACCGTATTTGGAGGAGCACTTGGAGAGATGCATGCAAAAAAAATTGCCAATGTGATGGATTTGGCTGCTGAGAATGGTGCGCCTTTTATTGGTTTGAACGATTCTGGCGGTGCGAGAATTCAGGAAGGTGTCGTTTCCTTGGACGGCTATGGCCATATCTTTTACCGGAACTCCATTTATTCAGGGGTGATTCCACAAATCTCTGTTATTATGGGACCTTGTGCGGGAGGAGCTGTTTATTCGCCAGCGATTACGGATTTTGTTTTCATGGTAGAGAAAACGAGCCAAATGTTTATTACCGGTCCGAAGGTGATAGAAACAGTAACAGGAGAGCAAATTTCACCTGAAGATTTGGGTGGTGCACGCGTACATAATACGATTAGTGGAAATGCTCATTTTAAAGGCGAAACAGAAGAAGAAGTAATCGAGCAAGTGAGACGATTATTAAGCTTTCTTCCACAAAACAATGAGGAAAAGCCTCCGCGTGTGGAAGCGAGTACGGATGAAGATTATCGACCAGATTTAACAGATGTGATTCCATTTGATGCCGTTCGGCCTTATGATGTTAGAAAAGTAATCGAACAGATAGTGGATGCTGATTCCTTTATGGAGGTTCAGCAGGATTTTGCAAAGAATATTGTTGTTGGATTAGCGCGAATCAAAGGAGAGGTTGTCGGACTCGTTTGCAATCAGCCGAAATTCATGGCTGGCGGTCTTGATATTGATTCATCTGACAAAGCAGCAAGATTCATCCGTTTCTGTGATTCATTCAATATTCCGCTGATCACATTCGAGGATGTTACAGGATTCTTCCCTGGAGTGAAACAGGAGCATGGCGGGATCATTCGTCATGGAGCGAAGATTTTATATGCTTATTCAGAAGCAACAGTTCCTAAGTTAACGGTGATTTTGCGTAAAGCGTTTGGCGGGGCTTATGTGGCGTTAAATAGTAAATCAATTGGTGCAGATCTCGTTTTTGCTTGGCCAAATGCAGAGGTAGCAGTCATGGGTCCACAAGGGGCAGCTAATATTATTTTTGCTAGGGAAATTCAAAATAGTGAGGATCCTGAAGCAACAAGAGCGCAGAAAATTGAAGAATACCGCGAAAAGTTTGCCAATCCTTATGTTGCTGCAAGCAGAGGGATGGTTGATGATGTGATTGACCCTCGTGAAACTCGAATTAAGCTCATTCAAGCACTTGAAATGTTGAAGAATAAGAGAGAAACGAGACCGAAAAAGAAGCATGGGAATATTCCGCTGTAAGTCAAATAAGGAGGAGAATATTTTACTTAGATATTCTCATAATATTTGCAAACAGGCGCTACAAAGGTATACTAGGATAGTAACCAAAGAACAGATTATACATATTTTTAGGGAGGATGAACGTATATGATTAATCATGAACGATTATTAAATGAATTCTTAGAGCTTGTCCAAATTGATTCAGAAACAAAATTTGAAACAGAGATCGCAAAGGTTCTGAAGAAGAAGTTCACTGACCTAGGTGTGGAAGTATTTGAAGATGATACAACTGCCCAAACCGGCCATGGAGCAGGCAATTTGATTTGTACACTGCAAGGCACGAAAGAGGGCGTAGATACGATCTACTTTACGTCACATATGGATACAGTTGTCCCTGGAAAAGGCATTAAGCCTTCTATTAAAGATGGCTATGTTGTAACAGATGGCACAACGATTTTAGGGGCAGATGATAAAGCTGGGCTTGCAGTTATGTTTGAAATTCTTAAAGTATTGAAAGAGCAAAACATTCAGCATGGAACCATCCAGTTTATCATTACTGTTGGTGAGGAATCTGGTTTAGTTGGTGCTAAGGCACTTGATTCATCATTAGTTACTGCAAAGTTTGGCTATGCGCTTGATAGCGATGGCAAAGTAGGAAATATTATTGTTGCCGCACCTACCCAAGCAAAGGTAAGAGCGACAATTATCGGAAAAACGGCTCACGCAGGTGTGGCACCAGAAAAAGGTGTATCCGCTATTACGATTGCTTCCAAGGCTATTTCAAGAATGCCATTAGGACGAATTGATGAGGAAACGACTGCGAATATCGGCCGTTTCGAGGGTGGAACCCAAACAAATATCGTTTGCGATCATGTGGAAATTCTAGCTGAAGCTCGCTCTTTAATTAATGAAAAAATGGAGCAGCAAGTGAACAAGATGAAGGAAGCATTTGAAGGTGCTGCTTCAGAAATGGGCGGAAGAGCAGAAGTAGAAGTAGAGGTTATGTACCCTGGCTTTAAGTTTGGCGAAGGGGATCATGTGGTTGAAGTTGCGCGTAAAGCAGCAGAAAAAATTGGACGCAGCTGCGAGCTATTAAACAGCGGCGGCGGCAGTGATGCTAACGTGATTGCTGGCTTTGATATTCCAACAGTAAATCTGGCTGTTGGCTATGAAGATATTCATACAACAAATGAGCGCATGCCAATTGAAGAATTAAATAAATTAGCTGAAATGGTGATTGCGATTATTGAAGAAGTTGCAAAGTAATAATTGTCCGGAGAGAACCTAAATGTATAGGTTCTCTCCTTTTGTTTGAAAAGCTATGTTTGCGTTGATTGTTGATTAAGAGCCATTGGTGTAGACGCGAATGCGTTTTATTCGAATGAATAACTTAATGAGCGGGTACACCAATGGCGATTTTGTGCACCAACAATATTATTTAACAAAGCCGTTTTTCATACTTGGTCGTATGCAGATGCTCATGAATATTTGTAAGTGAAGAGAAAATGAAACCCCTCTTAGATATTGTATCAAACTAGTCCATATTTAAAGAATATGGTATATTTATATTAAGTTTATAGTGGAAATATACACCCACTTGATTGCAGGAGGGGTAGAATTGGAAGAAATAAATAAGGTTGTTGTGTTTCAAGTTGGAAATGAAGAGTATGCGATCCCTATTCAATTTGTGATGTCAATTGAAAAGGTGGAAGGGGTTACGCCAATCCCTCATTTACCTAATTATGTGAAGGGGATCATGAAAGTAAGAGGCGAGCTTATTCCAATAATCGATTTTGAAAGCATTCTTTATAATAGATCATTTGTAGCCACTGAATTAACGAAGATGATTGTCATCCAAACAGATCTATTATCAATTGGTGTAATCGTGTCGGATGCAAAGGAAATTATCGATATTCCAGCTGATAAGTTAAAGCAGCTTGGCCTAATAGCTTATCAAAGGACAACCTATTTCACTGGAGTTGCAAACCTAGATTCACGGGTCATCACACTGATTGATCCATCTATCCTTATTCAATCCCTTGATGGAATTAGGGAGATTCAGGAATTCATGAAAACGCAGAAAGAAACGATATAATATTTTTGAACAGAGGAAGCAGGTGAATCCTCTGTTTTTTAGATTGACTCTTTTCTTAAAGATTGCTGTTTTTGTATAGGTTGTGAAAAGTTATACTGTTGACAAAAAAGGTTGTTGATTGGAGCGGAAGGTGCGAGACTCCTGCGGGAGAAGTGGGACAGGTGAGACCCCGCAGGAGCGAATGCTCCGAGGAGGCTCACCGCCCACCCCGCGGAAAGCGAGTACCTGGAGCGGAAATCAACTTTTGCGAATTCACGTTGAAAGCATTAATGTTTGCGAAAACAGCCTTTAGATAAAAAAAATATAGCTTACGATTTTTTTGTTTCATAGGAAATAATATAATCTGATGTTGTGGATAACTTTGGGACAAGTTTGTCTGCGTTCAGCGCAAGCGGACTACCCCCGACGTACAGGACGTACTAGTGTCGACAATGCGACAGGACGTCGCGCTTTTGTCGACCTCGAGGTCACAAGCCAATCCTCCCAGAAAGGTAAAGGACACCTTTCTATGAGGCTCGTCTTGTGCTTGTCGGGGGTGATCAAGGCGCTTGCGCATTTGGTCTGAAACTAGAGAAGAATAGAAGTAAGGAAGTGCCGGCATGAAGCAAATGTATCCGAAAAATGGGCGAGTCATTTTGCATGTTGATATGAATAGTTTTTATGCATCGGTTGAGATGGCTTATGATCCAACATTAAAAGGAAAACCATTAGCAATCGCCGGCAATCCAGAAGAGCGGCGTGGGATCATTGTCACTTGCAGCTATGAGGCTAGAAGCTTTGGTGTCAAAACAACCATGCCTCTTTGGGAAGCGAAGAAACTTTGTCCACAGCTTATTGTAAGAAAGCCTAATTTTGACCGCTACCGTGCTGCTTCGATCGGGATGTTTGAAATCTTAAATCAGTACTCAACATTAGTTGAACCTGTGTCAATTGATGAAGGCTATGTGGATATAACAGAGAGCTATGAATATGGATCACCACTTGAAATTGCTGAAACGATTCAAAAGCGAATCATGAGTCAGCTTGACTTGCCATGCAGCATCGGGGTGGCACCGAATAAATTTCTAGCAAAAATGGCTTCTGATATGAAAAAGCCAATGGGAATTACTGTCCTTCGGAAAAGGGATGTTAAGAGCGTCCTGTGGCCGCTTGAAGTAGAGGAAATGCATGGGGTTGGAAAGAAAACAGGAGAAAAGCTGCGGACCATTGATATTAAAGTAATTGGTGATTTAGCGCAAGCAAATGAGATACAGTTGAAGTCCATTCTTGGAATTAATGGGCCAAGATTGAAAGAAAGAGCGAATGGGAATGATCGAAGGCCAGTTGATCCAGATGCTGCTTCTGAATTCAAAAGTATTGGCAATTCGACCACTTTGCCGAGGGATGTCTCTAATCAGCAGGAGCTCCTGCATGTACTAGAAAGCCTCGCTCGAACAGTGACCGTTAGACTTAAACGGAAAAAGGTTCTTGCTACATCAGTAGGAATTACGATTCGCTATAAGGATAGAAAAACGATTACAAGAAGTAAAAAGCTTCAGAACCCAGTTCAACAAGATGGTGAACTTTATACGATTGCCAAGCAGCTTTTTCTCAAACATTGGAATGGAGAACGGGTTCGATTGCTTGGCATTACAAGCATGGATTTGGTTGAAATGAATGAGGCTGTTAAACAGCTTGATCTTTTTAATTATGAAAAAGAAGCAAAGAAAGAGCCGCTTTTTGAAACATTAGCTGCTCTACGAGAAAAGTTTGGCACCCATATTATTGATCGAGCTGTGATGATGCCTGAAATCAAAATCCAGCAGCAAAAAGTGGGGACAGAGACGAGTTTCAACAAAGATTTTCTGCAGGATTTTCCAAAGAGGAAAGCCAAAAAAGACGAATAGGATAATTACATTTGCTTAAGTAGTTAAATCTTGCTAAAGTATAGTGAATTCTCTGCATGAAGACAGGCTTAGAAGGGATGTTAGTTAAATGGAAAAAGCACAATTTGGTGTAATTGGTTTGGCAGTCATGGGCAAGAACCTGGCAATGAATATTGAGAGCAGGGGCTATTCGGTTTCCGTCTTTAATCGTTCTCGGGAAAAAACGGATGATATGTTAAAGGAAACAGCTGGGAAGAAAATAACAGGCACTTTTTCGATCGAAGAATTTGTGAATTCACTTGAAAAGCCGAGAAAAATTATGTTGATGGTTAAGGCTGGAGCTCCTACAGATGCGACCATTGAGCAATTAAAGCCACTCCTTGATAAGGGAGATATTCTCATTGATGGCGGCAACACATTATTCACAGATACACAGCGCCGTAATAAAGAATTAAGTGAACTTGGTTTCCATTTTATTGGTACAGGTGTTTCTGGAGGAGAAGAGGGTGCATTGCGAGGTCCTTCTATTATGCCAGGCGGCCAAAAGGAAGCGTATGAGCTTGTTGCTCCGATCTTTAAGGATATTTCCGCCAAAGTGAACGGTGAACCTTGTACAACCTATATCGGGCCTGATGGTGCAGGGCATTATGTGAAAATGGTACATAACGGCATTGAATACGGGGATATGCAATTAATTGCAGAGTCGTATTTTCTATTAAAGCATGTTCTTGGCCTTGGGGCAGATGAGCTTCATGATGTATTTGCTGATTGGAACAAGGGTGAGCTTGATAGTTATCTAATCGAAATTACAGCTGATATTTTTACGAAAAAAGATGGTGAAACAGGTGAGCCGCTTGTAGACCAGATTCTTGATACAGCTGGTCAGAAAGGGACAGGCAAATGGACAAGCCAGAATGCGCTTGATATGGGTGTTCCGCTTCCGATTATTACCGAGTCTGTATTTGCCCGTTTTATTTCCGCTATGAAAGAGGAGCGGGTTCATGCCAGCAGGCTTCTGCGCGGACCAAGCAAGCAGAATTTTGTAGGTGACAAGAAATCTTTCGTTGAATCTGTACGCAAGGCTTTATATATGAGCAAAATTTGTTCATATGCACAAGGCTTTGCCCAAATGAGAGCAGCATCTAGCGAGTATAATTGGGATTTAAACTATGGAGATATCGCGATGATTTTCCGCGGAGGCTGTATTATTCGAGCTCAATTCCTGCAAAAAATTAAAGACGCGTATGATCGGGATGCCGGCTTGAAAAATTTACTGCTTGACCCATATTTTAAAGAAATCGTTGAAAGCTATCAGGATGCACTACGTGAGATTATTAGTGTAGCCGTTCAAAATGGCATTCCTGTGCCATGCTTATCAGCTGCCCTTTCCTATTATGACAGCTACCGGACTGAAACCTTGCCAGCTAACCTCATTCAGGCGCAGCGTGATTATTTCGGTGCTCACACATACCAGCGCATTGATAAAGAAGGCGTTTTTCATACGGAATGGATGGAATAAGAGAAGCTCCAGCCTTATTGGCTGGAGCTTTCTTATTCACAATTTTCTATTGTTAAGTCAGTTACAGGCCACCAGGAGAATCCATCCTTTTCTAATAGCTCATCTGACTCTCTCGGTCCCATCGTTCCAGATTCATAGTTCGGGAAGTTTGCTGCTTTTTTATTCTCCCAAACCGCAGAAATTTTATCAACGAAGCTCCAGGAAAGGGCGACTTCATCCCAGTGGGTAAAGTTTGTTGCGTCTCCTCGCATGCAGTCATATAATAGCTTTTCATAGGCTTCAGGCGTATTGATTCCATCGACTTTATTATTAGCGAAATTTAATTTAACAGGTGTTGCCTCGATATTCTGTCCGCTCTTTTTCGCATTTAAATAGAGTGAGATTCCTTCTCCAGGCTGAATGTGGATAACGAGCAAATTAGGGTTTAATGTTTGCTCTGTTTGATAATACAAATTCATCGGAATATCCTTAAATTGAATCACAATCTTTGTTGATTTGGCAGCCATTCTTTTTCCTGTGCGGATGTAAATTGGTACACCTGCCCAACGGAAATTATCGATCAGCAGCTTTCCTGCAACAAATGTTTCCGTATTCGATGAGGGATCAACCATCTGCTCTTCCCGATAAGCAGGAACGGCCTTTTCATTCATCGTGCCTTTATCATATTGTCCGCGAACAAAGTGGTTCTCGACCATTTCTCCTTCTAATGGACGCATCGCACGAAGAACCTTTACTTTCTCGGATCTGATTTCTTCTGTTGTCAGTCGAATTGGCGGTTCCATTGCAAGGAGTGCAACCATTTGAAGCATATGATTCTGCACCATATCCCGGAGTGCGCCGCTTGTTTCATAGTAGCGTCCTCGCTCTTCCACACCGAGTACTTCACTTGATGTAAGCTGGATATTTGAAATGTAGCGATTGTTCCACAGCGGTTCAAAAATCGCATTGGCAAAACGAATGACTTCAATATTTTGGACCATTTCTTTGCCTAAATAATGGTCAATTCGGTAAATTTCATCCTCAGAAAAGGCTTCACGAATTTGTTTATTCAGATGCTTTGCAGATTCTAAGTCATGGCCAAATGGCTTCTCAATAACTAGTCGCTTAAATCCATTCACATCTGTCAGCCCGTCTGCCTTTAAATGCTCGGCAATTGTTCCAAAGAACTCAGGAGCCATTGCTAAGTAAAAGATTCGATTGCCACCTAATTCATAATGACCATCTAAATCTGCTGCCAATTGTTTTAAGGCTAAATAGGAGCTTGAATCTGTGACATCATGTGAATGATAATGAAAGTGGGAAATAAATTCATCGAAATTTCCGCTTGTATCAGAAGCAGATTCAATTGAATCTTTCACGCTTAATTGAAATTCCTCATTTGAGAGTGAACGTCTTGCAACACCCACTACAGCAAATCGTTCAGAGAGCTTGCCTTTTTGATACAGTCGGTAAAGTGACGGGAATAGCTTTCGTTTAGCTAAGTCTCCAGTCGCACCAAAAATCATAATTAATGCCGTTGGTTTTTCATTATGTATCACGTTTCTTGACCCTCTTTTCAACAAGAATTCTTTAATTATAAGGCTATGTTAAATAATCTTGTTGGTGAACAAAGTCGCCATTGGTGTACCCGCTCATTAAGTTATTCATTCGAATAAAACGCATTCGCGTCTACACCAATGGCTCTTTATCAACATCATAGATTAACAAAGCCAATTATAAAAGAATAAAGGAAGATTTTCATCATAAATATCTCGCAAATATAGTTTTTGCGAATACATGCTTCCTATCCAAATGTTTTTAATTAAATATAATATGGTATAGTAAGTACAATCAATATAGCATGTATTCACTTTTTTAGCTTTAAAGGGGAGTTTTGTATGGAAGTATTTTTTTTAGGAACTGGGGCAGGGATGCCGGCAAAGCTGAGAAATGTTACCTCAATTGCTTTGAAATTACTTGAAGAGCGTGGAGCTATCTGGCTTTTTGATTGTGGAGAAGCGACTCAGCATCAAATTTTACATACATCAATTAAACCAAGACGAATTGAAAAAATTTTTATTACACATTTACATGGCGATCATATTTATGGACTCCCGGGCTTATTATCAAGCCGCTCCTTTCAAGGAGGGGAATCGGAGGTTGTCTTATACGGGCCAAAGGGATTAAAGGAATTTATCGATATTTCGCTAGCTATTAGTCAGACCTATCTTAAATACCCGCTGAAAGTTGTTGAAATTGAAGAGGGAATTGTTTTTGAAGATGATGAGTTTATCGTTGAAGCGAAGCTCCTAGAGCATGGGATCCCTTCTTATGGCTATCGAATCGTCGAAAAGGACAGACCTGGCATGCTGTTAGCTGATAAGCTGATGGAGGCAGGAGTGAAACCTGGCCCCCTTTATAAAAAAATTAAAAATGGAGAGCCGATTCAGCTTGAAAACGGAGCTGTGATTGAGCCAGCCGCTTTTCTAGGACCTGTACAAAAGGGACGGATTGTAACAATTCTTGGAGATACGAGAATGTGTGATGCCGCTCTTCAATTAGCTATGGATGCTGATTTACTTATCCACGAAGCTACTTTTGCAAGTGGTGAAGAAGCACTTGCCTATGATTATTTTCATTCAACAACCATTCAAGCGGCGAAAACTGCGCTTGATGCAGGTGCAAAAAAGCTTTGTTTGACCCATATTAGTTCAAGATATGATCGGACTGATTGGATTCGGCTTGTGGAGGAGGCAAAAGGAATTTTTGCAAATACGGTTATCTCGGAAGATTTTAAGGAAATAGCGATTCCAGTTGATAAATAAAACTATTTTCCGATTATTACATTTTTCTTTCAATCTTGTATTGACTTGTCTCCATTTGCATACTATAATCACTTTTAAACCTAAAACATTATATTTATAAAGCTATGAAGAGAATCTATTAAGTCTTATTTCCCTGTTATAGAGAGTCAGTGGCTGGTGAAAACTGATACAAAGATAAGATGAATTTCAGCTTGGAGCTTTTTCTTGTTGTATTTTTATACAGCAAGAACGGAAAATTTTCGTTAACAATGTCGAGTGGAAAGTCACATACTTTCAAAAAGGGTGGTACCGCGTGAGTCAATCACGTCCCTTTTGGATCGTTGTGGCTTTTTTTGTTTTTAGTAAGAAATTTTGGCCAATTTCTGAACGATTCATGTTATTGAAACTAGAGGGGGAGCAGATTATGCAAAATGAACAATGGTCTTCAAAAATTGGCTTTATATTAGCTTCTGCCGGTTCAGCAATTGGACTTGGAGCAATTTGGAAGCTTCCGTATGTAACAGGAAATAGCGGGGGCGGCGCATTTATTCTTTTATTCTTAATTTTTTCCTTGCTTATCGGGTTTCCGCTTTTATTAGGTGAGTTTATTGTTGGGCGCAGTACAGGTAAAGAGGCGATTTCTGCCTACAAGGCGATTGCACCGAAATCCAAATGGCATTGGATCGGTTATTTAGGGGTATTTACATGCTTTCTACTGCTGTCATTTTATAGTGTAATTGGCGGCTGGATTATTAAATATTTGTTTGCAAGTGTTACAGGGGGAATGCCTGCTGAAGCAGATGGATATGTAGCATTTTTTAATGAATCAGTTGCGAATCCTCTTGAAGTTATTATTTTCCAAGCAATCTTTTTAATCATCACTATTGTTGTTGTTGCTAGAGGTGTGCAGCAAGGAATTGAACAAATTAGCAAAATCATGATGCCTGCTTTATTTTTATTATTTATCGTTCTAATTGTCCGTTCCTTAACATTAGAGGGGGCAATGGCTGGAGTTGCGTTCTTCTTAAAGCCTGATTTCTCAAGCTTAACCTCTGAAAGTGTGCTTTATGCGATGGGGCAATCGTTCTTCTCATTGAGTGTAGGGGTTTCTGTGATGGTCACATATAGCTCTTATTTATCCAAAAAGGAAAGCCTCCTGCAGCCAGCGATATCCATTGTGGTGATGAATCTATTCATTTCTATCCTAGCTGGACTGGCGATTTTCCCAGCTGTGTTTTCATTAGGGTTTGAACCAGAAGGTGGACCTGGATTATTATTTATTGTTCTGCCATCTGTTTTTGATCAAATCGTTTTTGGAAAAGTATTTTTATTGATATTCCTTTCCTTATTTTTATTCGCAACGCTCACATCCGCTTTTTCAATGCTTGAAATTGTCGTGGCAGCATTGATGACTAAGAAGGGAAAAGGGAGAGGCCGAATGGCTTGGCTAATTGGTGCAGCAATTTTCCTAGTCGGCATCCCTTCTGCTTTATCTTTTAGTACACTATCTGACATCTTGATTTTTGGAAAAGATATTTTTAATAGTGCTGATTTTCTAGTTAGTAATATTTTGATGCCGATGGGCGCGTTGCTCATCTCGATTTTCGTATCTTTTAAAATGAAGAAGGATCTGTTAAGAAGTGAACTGATTCAAGGGAAGAAAAGTTTGAACTTTATTTTTACAGTGTGGTTCTTCCTGATGAGATATGTCATTCCTTTTGTCATTTTTATTGTTTTCATTGATGCTTTGGGTCTTATTTAAACTTAAAGTAAAAGGATGGACATATAAGCGTCCATCCTTTTTATTACCTATACAAGCCATCCGCGTTCATATTGCTTCGGTGATTCGATGTTGACACCAAGCTCTTTCGCTGCTGTTCGCGGCCAGTAGGGGTCACGCAAAAGTTCACGAGCTAGGAAAATGAAATCGGCCCGTTCATTTTGGAGGATCTCTTCTGCATGCAGCGGTGCTGTAATCAAGCCAACCGCACCAGTCGGGATGCCGACTTCCTCTTTAATTTTTTCAGAGAATTTCACTTGATAGCCAGGGAATGTATGAATTCTAGCTGGGACAACTGCACCAGAGCTAACATCAATCAGATCGATGCCTTGTTCTTTCATCCATTTGCCAAATTGTACATAATCCTCGGCGGTTAAGCCTTCCTCATGATAATCATGGGCAGAAACGCGGACAAATAGCGGGCCATCCCATACTGTTTTCACCGCTTCAATGACTTCACGCAAGAAACGGTAACGATTTTCAGCAGAGCCGCCGTATTCGTCTGTCCGATGATTAGAAAGAGGGGACAGGAATTCATTTATTAAATAGCCATGCGCCCCATGAATCTCAATAATATCGAAACCAGCTTTTTTCGCTCTTACTGCTCCTTGCTTGAATGCTTCAATCGTTTCCTGAATTTCCTCTCCTGTCATTTCTTTCGGCTGTTTCATTTTCTCATTGAAGGCTAGAGCTGATGGGGCAAGGATTTCCCCTTCAAGTACTGCTTTCCTTCCAGCATGGGCAAGCTGAATGCCTGTTGTTGCTCCATGTTCCTTCATTAAATCAGTCAGTTCCTTTAATCCGGCAATATGATCATCGCTCCAGATTCCTAAGTCATTCGGGGATATCCGACCTTGTGGTGTGACTGCTGTTGCTTCTAGAATAATTAGTCCGACTTGACCGACTGCTCGGCTTGTATAATGAGTCTTGTGCCAATTCTCGACTATGCCGTCCTCGTTTTGACACGAGTACATGCACATCGGCGCCATGACAATCCGATTTTTTATGGTTGTATTTTTTATTGTAAAAGGGGTAAATAGTTTTGCTTCCATTCGAGAAAACCTCCTCTTATGTATGTATTCTTTCTCTAGTATAGCAATCGTTTCTTAAAATGAAAAAGAACTAGCTTCATTTTTCACGTAATTCACTTAAACGGTATTTCGTTCCCCTCCACATGATCCCACCTCTTTTAAATGTTAAAAAGCATGCGCGGATGATGGAATAAATAAAGATAAGCGCTGTTAACGGGAATAAAAGAAAGAGTAAAGGGGAGAAGCTTGTCATCTTTTTGATGATGAATGTATAGACAGTCGCTAACAGGAGGATGTTTGCTGTACTTAAAATGACATGGTCGTAGGAAAACAATGTGAAGAAAGGAAGGACTTGTGAAATAAACACACCAGCTATCGCAAACAAAACCATACTAATCCGATAATGAAGTCCAGCAAATGTATTTTTCTCAAGACCAATTAATGCTTCTTTCAAGCTGCCATACCATTCCACTTCAAGCAAATTCATTGCAGTAACGATTCGCTGCTTTAGCCCCATCTGCTTTATTTTCTTTCCGAGCATTAGATCATCGTCTGGGCGCATTTTAATTGCTTCATGGGTTCCGATAGCATGGTAGGCATTGCTGGTTACCAGATTGAAAGCGCCGATGCCCATTCCTGTTTTTGAACGTGGCCTGTTTGCCATCCACGGACGTTTGTAGTAAGAAAAGCCAAACATGAAAAAAGCAATAAAGGACTGGAGAAGGATGCTTCTGCCATATAAATTAGGAGCCGCAGTTAAGTGATCAAGCTTATTTTTTGTAAAATAGCTGATCGCCTTGCCAATGGCTTGTTTTTGGAATTGAACGTCTGCATCTGTAAATAAGAGGAGATCCCCGTTCGCTTTTTGTGTGCCCATATAAAGCGCATAATTTTTTCCGAGCCAAGCTTTAGGGAGCTCCTCAATATGAATAACCTTGATTCGCTCATCTTTTTCCTTCAATGCATCCATAATCTTTCCTGTTTTGTCCGTAGAGCGATCATTTACTAAAATCCATTCGATGTTTTTATACTGTTGATTCAGTTGGCTAATGATACTGCTTTCAATATCTTTTTCTTCATTTCGGGCTGCAACAATAATCGAAAGCAGCGGTCCGTCTGTTTGTTCAGATTCCTTTTCAAGTCGGTCTAATTTTCTAAAGCCTGCACTCGCATCAATTAGAACCGCTATCCAAACAAGTAAGCTCAATAAAAGTAAAGCGGTTAGCATGAGGGCACTTCCTTATCTAAAATAGCATTTACAAATATAGTGTGATTTTTGTAAAAATAAAATGAGTATTTTCAAAAATAAAGCAGCGATTGCAAATATAATCAGCTAAACTTCCATCCCTGCACGAATATGATCGCCGAGGCGCTTGGATTGGGCGGTTGCTTCTTTAATACAATCGATAAAGGCGTGCTGTACACGATAGGTTTCCAGAACCTTCAGTCCCGCTTCTGTTGTTCCGCCAGGACTTGTTACTTCCTTTCGAAGCTGCTCAGGCTCTTTCGTTGATTTAGATAGCATTTCTGCTGCACCTAGCAGTGTTTGTACGATGAGCTCCTTCGCCACCTTTTTCTCAAGCCCGATGTCGATTGCGCTTTTTTCCATTGCTTCTGCTAGATAGTAGATATAGGCTGGGCCGCTTCCTGACAAACCAGTGACAGCATCAAGCTGCTCTTCTTCGACGATTGCTGTTACGCCAACAGTTGCGAACATTTTTGCTACAAGCTTCATTTGTTCCGCTGATACTTTCTGATTAATCGCGAGAGCGGTAGCTGATTTTCCGACTGCTGCTGATGTATTTGGCATAGCCCTCACAATGGCCAATGATTGTCCGGCAAGCATTTCAATACTATTCATCGATACGCCAGCCAATACGGAAATAATAAGCATTTCCTCTGTTAAGTATTTCTTAATATGCACAATTGCCTCAGCCGCATCCTTTGGCTTCATCGCTAATATGATGAGGTTGGCATCTTGAAAAAGTTCATCTAAATCATAGGTGGTTTGCACATCATATTGCTTTTGCAACGATGTTAATTTTTCATGATCTGTTTTATTTGTAACCCATATTTGCCTGCCGTCCATTAGTTTATTTTTTACAATGCCGGCGATTAAAGCCTCTGCCATGGAGCCTGCACCAATGACTGCTAATTTTTCCATTTTGTATTCCTCCTATGTGAATGAATTTGGGTAAACAAAAAAGCCCTTCCATCCTGTAAAGGACGAAAGGACTAAGCTTCTCGCGGTACCACCTTCAATTACCTTTTCCATAAAATCATAAAAAGGCATCTCGATTCCGTTAACGCCGGAAAACACGTTTAGGTTTGCCTAACCGCTCATAAGGTAGGTTCAATGGTCAAGTGGACGGTGAAGCCTTTCAGCCTGGTTGAGCTTCACTCTCTTTCGTCTTTTTCCATTTACTGGTCTTATTCATCGCATATTTTCATTCTTAAGATATTAATAGTGATTATGCAGGGGGATAAGCTTGGTTGTCAAGGGTTAAATATAATGAAAATTCATTATTTTAGTTAATAAAGGGGAAATCTGATCCAATCGTTTATCAAGTTTGTCTCAAAGTATAAATAGTTGGTGGAAATGACTGTATTCCGATTGTGTAAGAATGATTTCTGGACAATCCTCATATGGATAAAAGTATCCTTTTTGTTTGAAAATATGGGGTGATTATCATGTTTGCTAGAATGGTTGCTTTGGTGATTGGAAGCCTGCTGCTTGGGATTGGCATTAACGGCTTCTTAGTTCCGCATCATTTACTGGACGGGGGAATTATCGGACTTGCCCTTATTTTGCATTATTATTTTGATTTTCAGGCGGGGCTGTGGTCGGCATTGTTAAGTATCCCGCTAATTATCTATGCATGGGTAAAAGATAGGGCCCAGTTTCATGGCAGTGTTTATGGGATGATTATGACAGCCGTTTTTATTGATGTACTGGCCCCCTATCAATTTTCCTTTCCGATTTGGGCAAGTGCTATTTTGGGAGGAGCTATTTGTGGAATAGGTGTCGGCTTGATGCTCCGTTATAAGACAAGTACTGGGGGCACTGATTTGATTGCTTATTTCATCGCTAAGTCAACCACATGGAGGATTGGGCTAATAATTGCTTCAATGGATGTATTGATCGTCTTAATAGGATATCAAACATTAGGACTTCAAAGCGTTGTGTTTTCAAGCATCACTATTTTAACTGCTGGTGTCCTGGCGAATATTTGTTATGAAGGATTCTAAGGGGAATCGCTTAATAATTTCTTATGGGAGGGCTCCAGGTAAATTCCAGGAGCTTTTTTCAATCAGAACTATTAATAGCTTATAAGTAACAATTACACTGCTGTCATTTTATTCACGTATGATGCCTACTACTGATTAATTATGTGAAAATAATGACAATTAATCAAAAGAGAGTTACACTTATTTATATAAACGAAAGATAGCAAAAATATATGGAGATAATTCTATCTAAATATAGTATTTAAAGGAGTTGGAAAAATGGCAGAGTGGAAAGATGGCGTGGCTAAAATCGTCCTCCCGACCCCTTTTCCGGTCGGTGATGTAAATGTATATGCTGTAAAGGGAGAAAGGCTGACGCTTGTTGATGTTGGACCAAAGACAAATGAGGCGTGGGAGGCATTGACCGAGCAGCTGGAAGATTTAGGATTAACCCCTCATGATATTGAACAGGTTGTGCTGACTCATCATCATCCTGATCATGCTGGGCTTTTGGATTATTTTTCGCCGGCATTGGAAGTGTATGGACACCGTTTTAATCAGAGATGGTTATCTCGTACGGATGAGTTTTTAGAGGCGCATGACCAATTTTATCATCAGCTTTTTCGTGAATTTGGCATTCCAGAAAAATATTTGCCGTTCATTGGAGCATTGAAAAAAACGCTGCGTTTTGCATGCGACCGCTCGCTAACTGGTGAATTGGCAGAAGGGGATACACCTCTTGGTCTTGAAGAGTGGAGAGTTATTGAAACACCAGGGCATGCCCAGAGCCATATCGGTCTCTTGCGGGAAAAGGATGGTGTATATATTGGCGGAGATCATTTGCTTGCTCATATCTCGCCCAATCCTTTATTAGAACCTCCCTTACCAGGGAAAACGGAGCGGCCGAAACCCCAATTGCAATACAATGAATCATTAAGAAAGCTTTCGACGCTTCCAATTCAGCTTGTTTATTCGGGCCATGGCGAAGAAATTTATCAGGTGAATGAATTAATTGAAAAAAGACTGGCTCGCCAGCATGACAGAGCCTTGCATGTAAGAAAATGGCTTGAGACAGAATCCCTTACTGTATTTGAAATATGCCGTCGCCTGTTTCCAACCGTCTATGAAAAGGAGCTCTCTCTAACGATTTCTGAAACAATCGCCCAGCTTGATTATTTGCATGCAATCGGGGAAATTAATGTAAATAGAGAGGGAAAGGCATTTCTGTATTATGTTTAATTCTGATATAGATAGTAATAAATAAGTAGTTTTTTCGAATCGCCTTATCTATACTCAGGAAGTGAGGTGACTACATGTCTGATCGTTTAAAAAATAAAAATATTATCATCACAGGTGCATCAGGAGGAATTGGGGCAGAAATGGCTGCACTTTGTGCGCAAAGCGGGGCTAATCTCGTGCTGCTGGCTCGAAATCTTGAGAAACTCAATGCTTTAAAGGCTGATTTGGAAAATCGATTTCACGTTCAAGTAGACGTACATAAACTTGATGTTTCTAATACAGATGATGTGAAGGCTGTTTTTTCACAAGTACTGGCTAAGCTTGATCATGTCGATGTCCTTGTGAATAATGCTGGCTTCGGAATTTTCCGAGAGGCTCATGAGGCAAAGATAGATGAAATAAAAGGAATGTTTGATGTCAATGTTGTCGGCCTGATGGCTTGTACAAGTATGGTACTGCCAAAAATGAGGCTGCAGAAGAGCGGACATATCATAAATATTGCTTCTCAGGCTGGAAAAATTGCTACGCCAAAATCGAGTGTATATTCCGCAACAAAGCATGCGGTTCTTGGTTACACAAACAGCCTTCGGATGGAGCTTGCGCGCTCGAATGTTTATGTAACAGCTGTGAATCCCGGGCCGATAGAAACAGACTTTTTTACCATTGCAGATGAAAAAGGCACATATGTTAAAAATGTACAGAAATTTATGTTAAAACCCGCGTATGTAGCAAAAAAAGTGGTTGATGCCATGCTTACTCCAACTAGAGAAATTAATCTGCCGCGCTGGATGAATGCAGGAAGCATTGTCTATGCTCTGTTTCCCCGTCTATTCGAACGAATCGGCCGGAGGGCATTTGATCAGAAATAGCGGTTAATTTAAGTGATTTTCAAGTGGGATCTCGCAATAGAATTCGCTTGAACTGTGGAATATTTTGGTCTATGGGACAAAACCCTTTGGAGTAAAAGAAAATTGTCCTATAGAAAGGTTCTATTGGACAAAAACAGATGGGAAATTGAGAAATAGTCTCATAGAAGAGGTCTATGAGACTAAATTAAGCGGAGATTCAATGAAAAAGTCCCATAGAAGAGCTCTATGGGACAAAACCAGCTGGAAAGTGAAACAAGCAGTCTCATAGAATAAAATCAGGCGTATCGTGTTTCTACATACCTTCAGCAGCAGTCATAGGGCTGCCGCTTTTCTTTTCTCACCATTCAAATGTTTCTCTAGGATTCTCAATTTTATGATCTGGCTGCCTTGTGGGATAGGCAGCTTTTGCTTCTTGAATGATAGCCGGTTATTTAAAAAAAGATTGCACTGAGAAGGAATTTTATTAATTGGAAGAGAATTGGAATGCGAATGGTTATTAAAGTTTTGGGGGGATGATGGTGGATTGTAGAAAGGTTAAAAAAATCTTTAGAGTTGTCGGTTTGAAGGGTAGTGGAGCTTATGCAAATTTTGGTACCGAAGTTCCAAAACTTGCTCAGCACTTTCTAACTCGTTTAGGTGAGGTTGAAAATCATTCGGGTACTGAGATCGCTCTTTTTGAACCTAAAAGGGATACTACCCAGCAGGAGGGGAACTATTATGTAGGAATAATTGTTCATGAGGTTCTAAAAGAAGTCCCATTAGCGATGCATTATTTCGAAACTTCTCAAGCCTATGTCACGACTAGGGGGAAAATGATTAATCTCGTTAACCTGCATAACCATTTATTAAAATGGACAGCTGATCAGGGGTATAAAAGGGATTTAGCATCTTATATTGTTGAGACCTATCATCCAATGGAAAATGGTGAGGAGGAAGTGGAGATTTATTTACCAATTCATCTATAGATCCAGTTGCCTTAAAACCATTATGATGGTTTTTCTTTTTAAGCAAAAGCTAGATGGTGGAATAAAGAGGAGGAAGATTCAGGTATGATAAATCATTCGGATTTGAAGCATCTGAAACGTTGTATTGAACTTGCAAAGACTGCTTTGGAGCTTGGTGACGAGCCATTCGGTTCAGTTCTAGTTTCAGCCAATGGGGACGTGCTTGTAGAAGATCATAACCATGTTGCAGGTGGTGACCATACCCAACACCCGGAATTTGCTTTGGCACGCTGGGCAGCCGTGAACATGACACCTGACGAAAGAGGCAAGGCGACAGTATATACCTCAGGCGAGCATTGCCCGATGTGCGCCGCTGCTCACGGCTGGGTTGGTTTAGGTCGGATCGTTTATGCAAGTTCGTCCGAACAACTTGTACAATGGCTGAGTGAAATGGGGGTTCATAAATCGCGTGTTCGTAATCTTCCGATCCAAGAAGTGATTCGTGATACAGCAATCGACGGCCCTGTTCCTGAACTCGCAGAGCAAGTTCGCCAACTCCATCGCCAGTTTTACGAGAAGAGACGTTGAGCATACTGCGTTCTTTGGTTTAAATGAGGAAGATAAAACATAAGGCATTTAAATACTAATAGATAGCTCTCTTACAAGATATAAGAGAGCTATTTTGTCATTTATTCAAAAAAATTATTTTGGGATCAAGTGAATTTATCTTCATCTTTAAAAATTTCCTCATCATCTTCGCTCCATTTATTTATCATTCCCCATCGAAAATGAAATGTCCCCCTGTCCTTTTTCCAATCTTTCTTATATATAAAGGATGAAAAGCAGTGAACAAATGGAAGACGCCAAATTGACCAGGTTGCTTCTGGAAATAAGTCACCCTGCTTTAAAAGATTGGAGGAATCGCTTTGAGCAAATTATTAATCAATGAAAGTCCCATTATGATTATTCCCTCATTAGCATTGAAGATTGGGGTAAATGAAGCGGTCGTGCTGCAGCAGATTCATTATTGGCTTATGAAAAGTTCACATGTGATGGAAGGGAGGAAGTGGATCTATAACACATATAAGGAGTGGCAAATGCAGCTGCCGTTTTGGTCGGAGAGTACCATTAAACGGGCAATTAAAGCATTGGAGCGGCAAGGTTATCTTGTTTCCGGCAATTTTAATCGTTCAAAAATGGACCAGACGAAGTGGTACAGCATTGATTATGAGCGGCTTGCTGAGCTCGATAGGGAGAAAGAGGGCACTATTGGACAGCCGCCAGCTCAAACTGAGCTGTTCAATCTCTCAGAATGCGATGGCGAACAGGCAAGCTTGACCAGAGCAATACCAGAGATTACTACAGAGACTACAACAGAGAGAAATGCTCCTCCTTTTTCTGAAGTGATTCAATACCTAAATGAAAAAACACATGCCTCCTATAAACCGAGAACAAAGAAGACACAGGACCTGATTCGGGCTAGATGGAATGAAGGCTTTACCTTTGCTGATTTTAAAAGAGTAATTGATTTGAAGACAGCCGAATGGCTTGGGGATCCACATTGGAATAAATACCTTCGACCGGAAACATTGTTTGGGACGAAATTCGAATCGTATTTGAACCAGAAGTCACGAAAGAAAAAATGGAATGAGGAGGACTTTGATTTAGATGACTAAGCGAGAGACGTTTACCTTACTGGCATTAATTGCGGTGTATTACGAGCAGTTTGAATGTACCCAACAAAAGATTGATTCATGGTTTCTTGTTTTGAAAGACTATCCTCTCGCTCAGATAGAGGACAATCTTCTTGCCTATGTCGCTAAATCGGCTTATCCGCCCAAGTTATCTGAGCTGATTCTGAAACCAGCTGGTACGTCAAGGGTCATCCCGAATTGTGATGGGACTGACGATCTTTTAACAGTCGAACAACAGCCTGCAAGTGAAAAAGTCATTCAAGCGGAGCTTCGCAACATGAGGGAGATTTTAGGCATAAAAAGGGAGGAGACATCATGCCTTACTATAATCTAGAAGCAGAAGAAGCTTTGGTTGGTGCCTTCTTTTTAGATAAAGATTTAGTGAATGAATGCACGATTCGACCGGAACAGCTATACACGAAAAAGCTGCAGCTGCTTTTAAAAGCCATTCAGCAGCTTGCGGAAAAAGGAAAGCCGGTTGATGTCATTTCTGTTATAGAGGAAATCGGGTATGAGCAAATCGAGAACATCGGCGGCATTAGTTACATTACAGACCTTGCCTGCAGTGTTCCTACAACAGCGAATTTTCAATTTTACCAAGAAATCGTCAAAGAGTATGATCAAAAAAGAAAAGCGATCAAAATTGCCTCTAGAATTAAAAATGAGGTACTGCACGGCGAAATGGAGTCCGTATTGCGGGAGGGAATTCACGACCTCATGCAAATTGAGGATCATTTGGTGGATGAAGACCTTGGTGATATTATGCCTTCGTTAGTCGCCTTATATCGTGACTGTGAGAAGGATCTTGGGGATATTACAGGTGTCCCATCTGGATTTAAAAAACTGGATCAGCTAACAGGCGGGTTTCAGACATCAGACCTTATTATTGTTGGGGCAAGGCCAAGTGTGGGGAAAACGGCATTTGCTTTAAACATTGCCTTACATGCAGCAGAAAAGGATATAGTTCTGATGTTTTCACTGGAAATGTCCAAACTTCAGCTAGTAAAAAGAGCAGCAAGCTATATTGGAAATATTCATTCGATGAAAATGCGAAATCCGTTGCGGTTATTTGCTAATGAAGATTGGACAAGGTTTTCTTTTGCCATTGGGAAATTATCAAAGAAACACTTTTACCCAATCGATAAGGCGGGGATGGATATCCATTATATCTACTCTAAAGTCCGGAAGGCAAAAAGGGAGTGTAAGGATGAGAAGCGGATCGTTGTCATCATAGATTATTTGCAATTAATCACTGGCAATCCGAGGCACCAAAGCAATCGGCAAGCTGAAATCAGTGAGATTAGCCGCATGCTGAAACAGATGGCAAGGGAACTGGACGTCGTTGTTATTGCCCTTTCCCAGCTAAGCCGTGGGGTCGAGAGCAGGCAAGATAAGCACCCGATGCTTTCCGACCTAAGGGAAAGCGGGCAAATTGAACAGGATGCCGATGTCATTGCTTTTCTCTACCGGGATGACTACTATCACCAAGATTCGAAAAAGAAAAACACCATTGAAGTGATTCTAGCAAAACAGCGAAACGGCCCGATCGGAACGGTAGAACTTGGATTTATGAAGGAAACAGGGTGTTTTAGTGATCGGTGACGAGGGACTAGTTAGATTGGGGGGAAATCGTGAAAATTATTAATACAGTTCCATATTTTATAGAATACTACAACCCTTCAGAACAGTTTTTAAAAGAAGGAATATCAGTGAAAAGGGCAAATGAAAAGTTATTATCAAGATTATTGGGAGGAAATAAACTCATGGAAATTAATCTTATAGGCACTCAAAGAGGTGCCTTTTTGCATGGCAGAATATGCCTCTGATTACGCAGAACTAATTACAGCAAGATTTGGAAAGTCCTTTTAAACCTATGATGTTATCTTTTTATCATTAATAAAAATTTATACCTTAGACTGGAGGAGTATAAAAGACAAAATGGGTATTAACAATCTGAATCAATGGGGTGATTTTTTATTGGTACGTATATGTGATAGGCTGAATCAAGATTGTGAATATTCTCAAAAACTTGAATAAGTTCAATATTAGAATTCTCCGCTTCTTGTTTTGAAATTTTTAAAAATCTAGCAAAGTCAGATATAAATACATCTCCTATTTCAAGTAAATCACCAAAATATTTGAATTTAGCACAAAAGATTTGTGGTACATCAATGGTAAAGTAATAGGGTTTATCAATCTGAATATCATGTGGAATCCCAAACAAAACTTTGAATCGAGTTGAATTAGGTTGACAGTTTGAATAGATGACATAACAGGATCCATTGATGGCTTTATCTATGTTGTTTAAAAGCATTTTGGAATGAGAGCGAATTTTTGCCTTATAATCTTCAGTCGCTAAATCAACTTCAAATGCAATCCCGCATACGCGAACAGCTTTAAATTCTTTAATAGTAAAATCGGTGACAATATCACCATTGATGTTTTTTATCGGTCTTTTAACCACAGATGGAATTGTCGCTTGAGGTATCGTCTCATTTTTTTCCCTGAGTATGCTTGGTGCTATACCGTATTGGCGTTTAAAAGCACGGGTGAAGGACGATGGAGTTCCAAAGTTAAGTTGATACGCAATATCTGTTAAGGATAGGTCTTCGTTTTGAATTAATTTTACGGACGCATTTAATCTTCTAGATAGTAAGTATTGGTTTAATGAACAACCCATCATTGCCGAAAAAAGTCTATGAAAATAGTATTTAGAGAGGTTGAATCTACTTGCAACAGAATCCAATGATAGTGATTCCTCTATATTATTCTCAATGTAGATTAAAGCCTGTTCAATTACCTCATAATGTTCCATCTTATCACCTTATACTAAGTTTTTTTCTTTAAATTTTCTAATTAGTTTAACATATGAAAGTTAGAAAGTAATGATGATTTTTTTGAGGGAGGTAAACACATGAACAACAAGCACATAAAAGAGGTAAATAAATGGAAAGTCACAGGAGCGGGTCTTATCCGGTGGTTAGGCTTATTTGCAATAATGGCAGGAATACTATACATCGTCATTCAATTCATCCATCCATCAGATAATATTACATCAGTCAACTCAAGCAAATGGGTAATGGTTGCGTGCTTGACCATGGCTATGTCCCTCTTCAGCTTGATAGGAATTATAGGGATATATACTAAACAAGTGGAAGAGACTGGTTGGCTTGGTCTAATCGGATTTGTAATCTTTAGTCTGTTTTGGTTAGTATCAATGACTTTTAGTTTCAATGAAGCATTTGTTTTGCCGTTACTCACCAATGATGCTCCTAAATTTGTGGAGGGTATATTAGGACTCTTTGGTGGAAACAAAAGCGAGGTTAATCTTGGGATTTTCACAGGATTAGTGCCGATAGCGGGAGTGCTCTATATGCTTGGCGGACTCTTACTGGGTATTGCGACTTTTCGTGCTAAAGTCTTGCCACGCTTGGCGGGTGCCTTGCTTTCCTTCGCTGCTGTAGTGACTCTCGCTGCTGCAATCATTCCTCACCCGTTTGATCGGATATTGGCGATACCGATGGGATTAGCATTCATTTGGATGGGATATGTTGTTTGGTCGGCTGGGAGAAATCAAGGCTTTCATTAAAGGGATTTTAATGAAGCAACGAAAAAAGCCAATTTCTCAATTTAATGAGAAATTGGCTTTTTATTAATATTGAAATATTCTTAACGTTGTAATCAGGTATCCCGTTATTGTTAGCAGTTAAACCTAAATTATTTTAGAATCGAGTTTTTATAATCGGGCACGATTCTATAAGTGATGGCTTATGTTATAGAGCCATTTAGTCAATACGGAGAGTAATTATATTTTATAGATTTGGAGGTGGAGAATATGGGGATGGGTGCCAATTATATACGTATTTCAACTGATTTTCTAAACTTTATTCAAAGTGGAGGATATGAATAAATATGATATTTATCCATTGGACGGAGAATGGACAGAAGAAGATAAGGATTACCTAGTGGAGAATTTTGAATCATTAGTTGAATTTTATCGTTTAACTGCTAACAAAGTAGAAGCGATATTGTTGTTTATTTCTTGATATTAGTTGAGAGAATATTTAGGTTCATATTCCAGAATGGGGCCAGATTGTTGAACAAGATCAAAGTATCTAGATTAAAAAGGGAAAACAAATGAAAAAGCTTGAAAAGATTTATAATTTTTTTAATAAATTAGACCGCTAGATACCGAGTAATCTTTAACTTAAATTCTAATAATGGAATAAAAAGAAAAATTCCTTCTTTCAATATAAAAGTAGGAATTTTTGTCGTTTTAATATACTTAGGGTTGCTCAAAAGACTAGTTCAGCATAGTGAAATTTAAAAAAGAGACCCCCAATATAAATCCCCGTTTACTATGCGTTAGCCAGACATTTTTGATTGATTGCTTAAAGGATTCGAGCGCATAACCAATGTAAACCAGACGGAAAACCCAAGATAAACGAATGTCAAAATAACGAATATGAAATGAAACTGCTCCGCCAACTGCCGGATTAAGGCAAATAAGACAACGATGAAATGTATCAGATTTCCTAATACGACAGGTTTGTTATAGATGCCGCCGATCCGGGCAGAACGTGTAAACCAGTTCAACATTGCGAACCCTAAATACAGTCCTCCGATGATCTGCAGAAGAATCAGAGTAATGGGTGAAGGGTCAATCCCTAATATTATTAAAATTTCTTCGGGAATAAAGGTTCCTGCCAACCCCAACAACCCCATCATCACGGCACTACTACTCAAAAGCCATTTTGTTTTCATGTGGTTTCCCCTTTTTATCTAATATTGGAATTTTCTAAACAGCATCCAGAGAATTCTAAACAAGGCATGTGTTAGCTTCAAATCGCAATAACCCACGAGTACAGTCCTAAGTAGTTTAACAGGCTATCGTTAAATTAACCTTTATATAACCTCTGATAGGTAATTTATTATATTCGACGAAACCCCACTTATTACCTTTAAGCAAGAGCTAGCTTTAACAATAGTTGTTCCACAAAAGGGCGTGATTGTGGAGCAACACAAATAGAAAACAATCAAACTTTTTAAATAGCCTAAACTTAAATTTACTGGTAACAATTTATTTTAATCAAACTTTATTTTAAAGCATCAAAGGGAAGTAAAACCATAACCATTCAATTACAAATCACTTCATTGAATAAAAGTCTAGTAAGCAATAGTCTCTTCTTAATAGCTAATAAAGAAGAGACTATTTAGTACTGCCTCCCAATCATAGCGAAGATTGAGAGGTCAGCAGGTTATCTATGGTTTTTACAGCGTGGAGGCAATGAATCGTTTCGAATACAGCCAATTGAATCGTCCAATCACGGTGTTAATCTATGAATGTCTCGCGGAAAAGCATTTGCCTCCCGAACGTTCATTAATCCAAGAAGTTTTGCAGTTAAACGTTCTAGTCCAATAGCAAAACCTCCGTGCGGTGGAACACCATACTTGAATGTGTTTAAATAATTTTCGAAGTGTTCTTCGTTAAGTCCTTTTTCTTTGAATGATTGTGTAAGCATTTCATATTCGTGAATTCGTTCCCCGCCAGATGTGATTTCGAGCCCTTTAAATAAAAGGTCAAATGACTTCGTTAATCCGTTTTCCGAAGGCATTGTATACATAGGTCTATTTTCTTTCGGGTACATTGTTATAAAGACAAATTCACTTCCTGTTGTCTCTTTTATATAGTTTGCAATCAGTTTTTCACCCTCAGAATTCAGGTCACCCTCTGGCATGTCTTTTTTATAACGATTCTTTAAAATCTCTCTTGCTTCATCTACTGTCAATTTTGGAATATCTGTAATAGTGGGTACTTCAATTCCTAAAAGTTTCAATTCGGTTTCATTTTTTTCTTTTATCTTTGCGAACATATATTTTAAAACGTCCGTTTCAAGTTCCATTAATTCTGTAAAATCTTCAATAAAACCCATTTCAACATCCAAAGAAATATATTCATTTAAATGTCTTGATGAATTGTGTTCTTCTGCCCGGTAAACAGATCCAATTTCAAATACACACTCAAGACCTGAAGCCACCATCATCTGTTTGTAAAATTGGGGTGATTGTGCAAGAAATGCTTCTTTCCCAAAATAATCTAATTTAAACACATTGGCGCCACCCTCCGCACCTTGAGAAACAAGTTTCGGTGTGAAGATTCGGATAAACCCCATGTTTGTTAAATACTCACGAAATGCTTCTTCAAGAGTTGCCTTTATTTTAAAGATTGAAGCTATTTTTTCATGACGAAGTGATAATACCCGATGATTTAAAAGGTTCTCAAGTCCTGTGTTTACCTCTTTTTTATTTACTTCGAAAGGCAGTAAAGTATTTTTGTTTATCACCTTCACGGAACTTGTTAGCAGTTCAACGCCAAGTGATGTTTGCTTTGTTGAAACAACTTCTCCGATCACTTCTATAACACTTTCTGTTTCGATACTAAACCCAGCAAGTTCGCCTTCTAATACACATTGCAATTCACCCGTTCGCTCTCTTATAACTAGAAAACTGATGTTTCCAAGATGCCTTACCTTTTTTGCCCAGCCTTGTACTTTTACCGTCTCGCCAACTTTTTTTGCACACTCTTTGGCGAGTGTACGTTTTAGATTTGTATACATGATTTTCCCTCCAAAATGTTTAAACTTTTGATCTCTTTTATCATCATCGTCATCCACGGACACTCACCTCCTTAAAATAAAAAAGCTCCCGCCCCTGACAATTTGTCAGGGACGAGAGCTTATATCTCGCGGTACCACCCTAATTGCTGCATACACAGCCACCTTGAAGCTTTTTAACGGCAGCGAACCGTTTATCCCTACTTTTTTTTCAGGATAACACTCACAGATGTCTTTCAATCATTATTCAACACAATCTTTTCAGCTGCCGATTGCTCTCTTTCGTTAAAGGGAATGATTTACTGTTTCTGCTCATCGTTTTATGAATATTTTAAAAATATTATAGCTATACTTCTTTGTATTTTCAACAAAATTATTATAACTTTCAAAATATCTAAGGTAATTCTTTTTTAAAAGAATTTTTGTTTCACTTAAGCAAGCATGACGAAACCCCTCCTGAATTTGTGCTTTCAGGAGGAGCCTTTATTAAAAAATGGGAAAATGAGGATTAGTGACAATCCTTTTCAAACCAAATATAATTTCCTTAGTTTACAAAAGGAGAACAGACAACTTTGAATACACAAGAAATTTTGCCTAAAGATTTGATTTACCATAAAGAGAAACTTTATTTTTGGATTGTTTGTCTAATTAGTGTCATTTCCTATATCTTTTTCTGTTTATCTATTATCGGATTGCCTATTATTTTGTTCTTGTTTTTGCTGTCTTTTTTGCTGAATGGAATAGCAATTGGACGAATCCGGACGAATGCAGTTAAGCTTTCCCCAGCCCAGTTCCCAGAAATTTATTCTAAAGTAGAAGAGTTATGCCAGAAAATGGAGTTGGGAAAGGTTCCGGATGTGTATGTTATGCAGTCAGGTGGGATGCTGAATGCATTTGCAACCCGCTTTTTTGGCAAGAATATGGTCATCGTTTATTCCGAGATATTTGATTTGATTGAAAATGAATTGGAAGATGAGCTTTATTTTGTCCTGGCCCATGAACTTGCCCATATTAAACGAAAACATATTGGAAAAATGGTGTTTATCCTGCCTTCCATGTGGATACCTGGTGTCGCAGAGACTTACTTGCGTGCCTGCGAATATACTTGTGATCGGTATGCGGCTTATTATAGCGGCAATTTGGGATCATCAAAAAACAGCTTGATGATGCTGGCCATCGGAAAAAAACTAGTTTATCGGACGGACCAGTCGGAGTATATCAAACAAATCAATCAAGAAAAAGGATTCTTTATCTGGCTAAGCGAATTTGTCTCGACGCATCCGCCACTTCCTAAACGGATTCATGCGCTTGAGACGTATTTTACTGAGTCGGAGAATCCTATCATTCTTCTTAAAAGGAATAATTGGGTATATGGTTTCATTGCTTTAATCGGATTTGGAATGTTTTTTGGCGGTCTCTATTATGGATTGAGTGACCTGAATCCCTTTACTCCTTATGAGGAGTTTGAGGATGATTATGTAGAAGCAGTACCTGACACTCCTCCAATTATCCAAGCCGTCATCAATAGAGATCAGGAAATGGCAGAGAAATTGGCTAAAGCTGATAAAGACATCGATATCGAGGACTATAATAGCTATACAGCAATGGATTGGGCTATAAAAGCAGGGGACAGTGAAATGGTAAAAATTCTGCTTGAAAACGGTGCGAATCCAAATAATGAATCAAGTTATATGATGACACCACTGATGACTGCTGCTACAAAAGGACGAGCAGACATCATTAAAACGCTTCATTCAGCGGGAGCAGAGATTAATTACCAAGATTCGGAAAGCAGCATGACGGCATTAATGTATGCAGCACAAGGGGAAAATGAGGAAACGATTAAAGTTTTGCTCCAGCTAGGGGCAGATCCGAATCTTATGGATTACTCAAATATGACCGCATATATGTATGCAATTGAAATGGGTTATGAGAATGTCGCAAAATTATTAGAACCTAGAAAATGATGTATATTTATAAAACTGTGTGAGGAATGAGCCTTGGAATAAAGGATGTTTCAAAAAGTATCGTCAGAAAAAAATTTGGACAAGTGAATTCCGAGGTTTTAAAAGGTGTCCGAACAAAAATAAATGAGCTAATAAATAGCTAATAATACATGGATAAAGGGCTGCAATTGCAGTCCTTTTTTAGTATATAAAAGAATCATAACTGGGATTTGTGAAGTATGCCGAGCTTTTTTTGCTGAAGTTATTACGCTAATAGACAGTTGCATCTATCCCTTTATGAGACAAAACACTTATGCCAAAAAAGAAAGTCGTCCCATAGAAAGGTTCTATTGGGCAAAACCAGATGAAAAATTGAAGAAATAGTCTCATAGAAGAGGTCTATGGCACAAATTAGGAAATGGTTCCTAGAAAAAGTCCCATAGGAGAGCCCTATGAGACAAAATCAGCTAGAAAGTTCAAGATACTGTCCTTCATAGGATCTCTAGGAATATCAATAAAAATTTCTAGCCTCCAACTTGCAAGATCTTCTTAAAAGAAAGGGTTAGTGTATCTTCCTCATTGCTTATTTTCAACCATTCTTTATGTGTATCTACTTTTTGAATCCATCCTGAGAACTCGGCAGGGCCGTATAGTTCTGCATAGGTGATCGTAATGGTTTGATTCTGTTCAAGTGATTGAAGAATTAGCCGGTTGATCTCCTCTAGTTGATTATCATCGAGTATGGGCATTTGGAATTCCTTTGTCTTTCTTTTTTCTTCTAACAGTTGTTCCCTATGTTCAGGCAATATCATTCGACTAGATTCCCACATTAAATTATACCCTGGAGTTAGTTTATTTGGAGACATTGATTTTTTCGCTCCTTTCTTTATAGAAAATGATAGAATACTTCTGTCTATTTGTAATGACCACCGACCTTTTCAGCACGATGATAGGCCTGCCCTGCTTTTGTTAAAGAGGAAGCTCGAACAATTGCTTTCGGTCCATATTTACTATAAATCGAATCAAGAGCTTTGCTTATCCTTTCTTTTTTTATTTGAACATCGAATAAGTTAAGCTGATAATCGTGAGCTGGCTGTAATTGTGATAAATTCACTCCAACACTGCGAATGGGCGATCCATCCCAATGCTTTTCAAATAATTGAAAGGCAGCGTGGAAGATATCCATCCCAAAATTAGTAGGGGAGAATAATTTGACCTGTCGATGAAATCCAGTCGGGAAATCAAAGTTAGCCCCACGAATGCTTACCGAGACTGTGCTGCCCATATATTGCTTCATGCGGGAGCGTCTTGCCACCTCCTCACTCAGCTCGAGTAACACAACTTTGATCTCTTGGGGATCTTCATAGTCCCTCGGCAATGTCATATGATGACCAATTGCCTTTTGCCGATCATGAGTGTTTACGGTTACAGGTGAATAATCAATTCCGTTCGCTATTTGCCATAGCACCTGCCCATTGATTCCCCATCTTTTTTTGAGAAGTTCTAAAGGGAAATTGGCCAATTGACCAATCGTAAAGATTCCCATTCCTTGTAAATGGCGGTTCATTCGACTGCCAACACCGAACATTTTTCCAACGGGTAACGGCCACATTTCTTGTTGCATATTGCTGGGGTCTAATTGGAAGATGCCATTTTTATTTTTCTTAGAAAAGTGATCACAAGCCATTTTTGCCAGAACTTTGTTTGGCCCAATGCCAACTCGAGCATTAATTCCGAATTCATTCATGATCGTGCTTCTGATGTTCTCTGCAATGACCAAAGGTTCTCCCAAAAGTCGAGTACTACCCGTTACATCTAAGAACTGTTCATCTATCGAATAAGGTTCTACAAGGTTTGTAAATTGGTTTAACGTATTTGTAATCTGGATGGAGACATCAAGATAGCGTTGCATGCGAGGCCGAACGATTACGGCGTTCGGGCATTTCTGTACTGCTTCCCATAATCGTGATGCATTCTGAACACCAAATTTTTTCGCCAACGGGCAAGCAGCAAGAACAACGCCGCTTCGCCGTTCAGGATCTCCAGAAACAATGAGGGGCTTATCCGCTAGTTCGGGATGATCCACTTTTTCTACTGAGGCATAGAATGATTGCATATCAACAAGGAAAATAACGTTATCTCGCATAGTTAAATATCTCCTTCTTTCAAAAAAAACGAACATACTTTCGTATATATTATATACGAAAGTATGTTCGTTTAGTACTGGAAAATTATTCATAGCAAGATAGTATAAGATTTATTCCTTCGGTGCACGAACAACAGATTCAAATACCCCTTTATGGCTTCCATCACAAAATGGAGCGTTGGACGACCTTCCACAGCGGCATAGCGAAAATGTGGGCTTTGTAACAAACGGATTTCCTTCCGCATCAACGAGCTCCACATCGCCAGTAATGCGATAAGACCCATTATCATTCACTTTAATCGTAACTTTTGTCATAAATATCCTCCCCTTCACAAAATTGTCATATTTCTTTTGATGTTATAGGGAAAGAGTGAAAAAAGCAACAGATGGGCTTATTATGATAAAATAAAGCGGTAAGGAGGTTATATAATTGGAAATTATCGTAACCGAAGAAGCAGTAAATAAAATAAAAGCCAAGATAACAGGCAAAAACGGCTATCTAAAGCTGAAATACGATACAGAAGGCTGTGGGTGTGTAGTAAGTGGTGTATCAGCTCTTTGGCTCGTAAATGAACTAGATGATGATGACCGTGAGATTAAAACAAATATAGGCAGTATCTATATTGAAAAATCAAAGGAAGTCTTTTTTGAGGAAACAATGACAATCGCTTTTTCAGAGAAGGCGAATTGCTTCCAATTAAAGAGTCCGAACCAATACTTAAATCCGAGAATGAGTTTGTATGACAGGACAGACAGTTAAATAACTAAAGCAGAAAGTGAAACTTCTAGCAGGGAAACATCGCCTAGAAGCTTCACTTTTTATTTTCTAAAAATTGTCACATTAGCAGGCAGTTATGTGTCTTAATAGATAGAAAGAGAGGACAAGAAGAGGAGGTGATGCGTTATGCATGTAAACAGAACAGAATATACGCTGGAAGTAATCAACAATGAAACAGAGATTGAGGAGTTATTGCAGCAATATCAACAGCCTATCTACCGTTACTGCTACAACATTTTAAGAAATTCCCATGATGCAGAGGATGCGGCACAAGAAGTATTTTTAAGAGCCTATCAGAGCAGAAAAGTGATGGAAATTGATAATCAGCGTGCTTGGCTTTATAAAATTGCGTACAATCACTGTTTGAATAAGGTTAGAAGAAAGTCCCTTATTGAGTTTATTCCTTTTAGCGAAAAAGAAAAGGAAAGCGTGAATGATCCAGATCATGACTTTGAATTAAATTACATACTGTCTAAATTAAAGCCGAAGGAAAGAGCCCTCATTGTACTGAGAATTATTGAAGATAGAGAGTTTTCAGAGATCGCGCTGATTCTAGGAATTAACGCTGCGACGGCAAGAAAACGCTTCGAACGAGTAAAGACGAAAATACAAAAAATAATCGAAAGGAGGGTACATGATGAAGAATAAAATTCAATCGTATGAAGAATTTGAGAGACGACTAAAGAATCAGACACTACCAGAAATGGATTATGCAGCAGCCAGCGCGATCACACGCAAAAAGACGCCGATCTTTCTGCGTACATCATTTATTACGATTGTTCTTACGATTTGTATTTCTGTATCGATCGCAGCGGCAGTTAACTACACGGGATGGAAGCTTTTTGATTCTGAAGGGAATGAAGTGTTCGAGATGAGAACGATGACGGAGGAGGAGCTGGCGCCGAATCATATATATAATCAAATGTATAGGGATTACGAAGGTATAATGGAAGAAGTAAAGAAAGGGCTCCCAAAAGGTCAATTGAAATATTTTTTAGTGACTGAAGCCTATGAAGAAATTGGTGAGTACGCATTAACGATGTTGTTGAATGAAGAAAAGATTGAAAATGTGGAGCAAATTCCAGCTGATATTAGTGGATTTCTGCATTTAAAGAATGAAATACAAAGTGATTTAGTGTTAAAAACAGGAACCATGTCTTATAAAATTCCGGAAAGTAATATACATTTGGCTGAAGAAATGTATAAAGAAGCGAAAGAGAAAAATTTGGACTATATCGCTAAGGATGGGGTTTTAACAACTGAAGTTTCAAGCATAAGCCTTCATTATGAGAGTAAGGTGATGAATTTTAATGAGGGGAGGTCTATTCAAATGATCATCAATCCAGGAGTGAAGATGATCACAGCTGGAACACTACCAGACTACACACAATTAACAGAGGATGGAATCGACTTTTTATACGGCGAGCATAGGATTTATTTTATCAAAGAAGCTGCCTCCCAGAAACTCTTAATCTCTATTTCCACTTCATGGCGAGAAGACCATTTTAACGAGGAGGAAGAGAAGGAAGCGTTATTAGAGATTGCAAAGACCATATTAAATTAAACTTGTTTTCCTTCTTTTACCCAGAAATTACAAAAAACAGGCATGTTCCCTCCCTCACCAACATTTAATGGTAAAGATGTTGCTAAAGTGGAGGGAAATGTGTGAAACAAAAATGGATTGTCGCATTGTTAACAGTGGTGCTGCTGCTCTCTGCCTGTAGGGGAGTGCCAATGAGTCAAGTAATTGAAAAGGAAATCCCTTTTAATGTAAAGGAAGTTATACATACAGAAAAAGTGAAGGATGGCGTGATTCTGTTGTATGTAACAAGACAGAAGAGTGAAAAGAAAGAGGAAATTGACGCTGTCACAGTAGCCTTCTTGAAGGGAAATGATCGGGATGGATGGGAAAATGCAGGGCACAACCATTGGGATTATGGGGAAGGGGAACAGCTGACCATCTTTAAAAATGTTTTCTATGATTATAATGGCATTGGTGATTTAGAAAATAGAATTCCTGTTATTTATGGGAAAATAGAGGATAGCAAGATTAACATCATTGAAGTGGTCGGAAATGAAGGATTGGAAAGAGCAAACATGATTGAAAAAGACAGTGGACGTTACTTTATTAAAGTAGGGGATTATGAATTTGCTAGAGGCTTGTCAGGGAATGGAAAAGGAATAGAGCTGCTAAAATAAAGAAGAGGCCTGCATCAAGGCCTCTTTATGTGAAAACATATTCTTCTAAAAACTCATCAATGACCTTTTCATAATCATCTTTATTCTCGTTCAATGACTGCGCATGAACTCCGCTTTTGGCTAAATAGAGCTTTTTAGGGCCCTTTTTTAATTCATATAGGGCTTCAGACATGGTTGGCAGGATAAAATCATCCATTTGGCTATGAATAAAGAGAATGGGCTTTTGGATGTTTTCGATAACTGAAATGGGGGAAACGTCTTTGATGGAATACTTCTGCCGCATACGCAAAAATAAATCACCAACAGGCAGAATGAGCTTTGGCGGCAGCTTCATTTCTCTTTTTAGCTGATAGGCAAGCTGCTCTTTAAAGTCAGAAAAAGGGCAGTCGGCAATATAAAAATCTGCCCCATCCTCAAGCATGCCTGCATATAGCAGCATTGTGGCGGCGCCCATCGATTCTCCGTGAATGCCTATCTCAATGTTCGGACCATATTCTTTCTTTAGCCAATCGACAATGGTCTTTAGATCGAATTTTTCATAATGACCAAAGCTCGTTGTTTTCCCACCGGACTCCCCGTGGCGGCGATGATCGTAAATAACCGCATTAAATCCGCGCTCCAAAAACAAATTCATATATTTGATGGAATTCATTTTATTTTCTGTTACTCCGTGTGAAATGACGATGTAGCGGTTATTTTTGTGGGGTTCAATTAAGACAGTCTTGAGATTATAGCCGAAAGGGGAGGGAACGAGAACTTCTTTCTTTGGAAGTCCCTCATATTCCATTAGATCAAGACGTCCAGCTTCTTGTTCCCGATCCAAGATAAATTGATCTTCTTTCTTCTTCATATACATGAGCCGATTTGTAAAATAAACACCGATGGATGTGAGAAAGAGAAGGAAAGAAATAAAGTAACGAGTAAAACGAAGAAGTCTTTTCATGTCCATCCTCCTAGTACCCTTTTTCTTTATTTTACCATTTTTAAGGGAATTAAAACATAAACTCGACTTAAATGGAGGAAGAAATAAATGAATCAATTATTGAGGACAGAAATCAGGGGAAAAAGGCAAAGCAGTCCTTAATCCCCCTGATTTATTGATGACCGCAATTCCTAGAAAAACGCAAAACCGGTAGTCAATCGCTCCCGTGAACTATTGCTTTGAATTTTGGCGCTTTGTCGGATGAATGGCCTTTTCTAATTCTTCGGCAGCGATTGTCTGACTCACTGTATCACTGTTAGGCTTGCCCTTTTGGCTGTAGCCCTTATCTCGTTTTTGACTCATTCAAATTTGTCCCCCTTATAGTATGTTTCACCCAATAAGATGGCTGAAAAGGAGAGAAATTATTCAGGCTCTAAACGGTTTGTTGTTGAAGACTGTAATACATGCTGTCAATCGAACGGGATAAATGCGGCGCTACAATCGAAATCACCTCGACTAATTTTTCTAAATCGACATTTGTCTCAATTCCCATTCGCTCGAGCATATAAACGACATCCTCAGTAGCAGCGTTTCCAGAGGCTCCAGGAGCAAAGGGACAACCGCCAAGACCGCCTGCCGATGTATCAAAACGGTCAATTCCTGCTTGCAATGCAGCAAGGATATTGGCAAGGGCCATCTTTCTTGTGTCATGGAAATGAGCGGTCAGCAATGTATCGGGAAATTCGTTTCTCAACCCGCTGAATAAATGAAAGGATTCATGTGGCGCAGCCATTCCGATCGTATCTGCTACACTTAACTCATCCACTCCAGCTTCAACAAATTGCCGGCACAAACTCAACGTATCTTCCGGATCTATTTTTCCTTCATATGGACAGTAAAAGGCAGTGGAAATACAAGCGCGGACAAAGTATCCTTTCTCCTTTAACTCACTAATGATTGGTGTAAGTTCAGCCATACTTTCTTGCGTAGATTTATTAATGTTTTTTTGATTAAATGTATTGCTTACACCAACAAAGACAGCAACCGCTTTGCAATCGGTCATATAGACTCTGTCAATTCCTTTTCGATTGGGCGCTAAAACGATATTCCGTGTTTGATCATCAAGGCAATCGGTGACAATTTCAGCTGCATCCCCCATTTGTGGAACCCATTTTGGTGAAACAAAAGAAGTTAGCTCCATTTCAGTTAAACCAGCATTTTTCAATCCTTTAATAAAGTCCTTTTTAATATCAGTGGGCACAAAAGCTTTTTCGTTTTGCAGTCCATCACGAGGACCAACTTCAATGATTGTTACTTTTTCAGGCAATTGCAGCGTCATGTTTTTCTCTCCAATCACATAGTTTATAAGGGTGAGATTAAAGCTGTAAACGTTTTCTTATTGAAAACTGAGCGACCGCTCTTCTATTCTCTTATTTTATTCTGTTTGTTTTTCAAAAAGCAAGAATAATAGAAATTTTGACATAATAAAAGGATTTCTATGATTTTTCGCGAAATATTAGTAGTGATATGGGATTGAAAGGATGAGGGATATGACACAAACAGAAGTAGTTATTGTAAGTGCTGTAAGAACAGCGATCGGCAGTTTTAACGGAAGTCTAAAGGATGTTTCTGCTCCAGAGCTAGGGGCAATAGCCATCAAAGGTGCACTTGAGAAAGCGGGTTTGAAACCTGAGCAAATAGATGAGGTTATCTTAGGAAATGTACTTCAAGCAGGCATTGGCCAAAACCCTGCAAGACAGGCAGCACTTAAAGCGGGCCTTCCTGTAAGCGTTTCCGCAATGACAATTAATAAGGTTTGCGGCTCTGGCTTAAAGGCTGTTCATTTGGCCACACAAGCGATTATCGCGGGGGATGCAGAAATTATTGTTGCCGGCGGCGTGGAAAATATGAGTCAGGCACCGTACATATTAAAAAATGCGCGCAATGGCTTCAAAATGGGTGACCAGAAGCTAATCGATACAATGACTTCTGACGGCTTAACATGTGCGTTTAACGATTATCATATGGGTGTGACTGCAGAAAACCTCTGTGATAAATACGAATTGACAAGGGAAGAGCAGGATGAATTTGCTGCAGCCAGTCAGACAAAGGCAGTAAATGCGATAGAAGAAGGCAGATTTAAGGATGAAATTGTTCCTGTTGTCATTCCGCAAAGAAAAGGGGATCCGATTATTTTTGATACGGATGAATATCCGAAAAAAGGAACAACAGCTGAGAAATTAGCAAAACTGCGACCAGCATTCAGAAAGGACGGCAGTGTAACAGCTGGAAATGCGTCAGGTATAAATGACGGAGCAGCCGTACTTGTCGTAATGAGCAGAAAGAAGGCCGATGAGCTAGGACTTCAGCCATTAGTTGTCATTAAAGCCAATGCAAGTGCAGGAGTCGATCCGAGCATTATGGGGATTGGACCAGTAAATGCAGTGAAAAAAGCACTAGAAAAAGCAGCAGTATCAATGGAAGAATTAGAGCTAATTGAAGCAAACGAAGCTTTTGCAGCCCAATCACTTGCCGTGGACAGAGAACTTAACTTTAATAAAGAAATATTAAATGTAAATGGCGGTGCCATTGCTTTAGGCCACCCAATTGGAGCAAGCGGAGCAAGAATTCTAGTTACATTAATTCATGAAATGAAAAAGAGACAGGCGAAAAAAGGCCTTGCTACTTTATGTATCGGCGGTGGCCAAGGAGTCGCAACCGTTGTTGAACTAGCTTAGTTCGTTAATGGAAGCAATTTTATTTTTGGTTCTTTTCTAAAGGGCTTTTTCTAAAAATTTGTTGCTTTTGAATCAAATGTTTGAATGAACGTGGTTGACCAACTAGGTCGGTTGATTGGAGCGGAAGGTGCGAGACTCCAGCGGGAGTAGTGGGACAGGTGAGACCCCGCAGACGCTTTAGCGTTGAGGAGGCTCACCGCCCACCCCGCGGAAAGCGAGCACCTGAAGCGGAAATCAACCTCTACCCAACTATTTTCTAATTAGCAACAATGTTTACGAAAACAGCCTTTGATATAAATAAACGTTCTCAAACGAGGGGGAGAATGACGTGAAAACAATTTGTACTTCCTTTAATGAAGCAGTGAAGGATATTCATGATGGCGCTGTGTTAATGGTTGGCGGATTTGGTCTTTGTGGCATACCAGAAAACTTAATTCTTGCATTAGTGGAAAAAGGTGTCAAAGATTTAACAGTCATTTCGAATAACTGTGGTGTTGATGACTGGGGGCTTGGCTTGCTTCTAAAAAATAAACAGATAAAGAAAATGGTCGGTTCTTATGTAGGTGAGAATAAAGAGTTTGAAAGACAAGTGCTTTCGGGAGAAATCGAAGTGGAGCTGCTTCCTCAAGGAACATTAGCTGAAAAAATCCGTGCTGGCGGAGCTGGGATCCCAGCCTTCTATACGCCTGCTGGAGTAGGCACGCCAATCGCCGACGGGAAAGAAACAAAGATTTTTCATGGAAAAGAATATTTGCTTGAAGAATCCTTGATTGCAGATTTCAGCTTGGTGCGAGCGTGGAAGGGCGATAAAATGGGCAATCTCGTCTATCATAAAACGGCTCGAAATTTTAATCCGATGATTGCTGCGGCAGGGAAAGTAACAATTGCCGAAGTAGAAAATCTATACGAAATCGGTGAGCTAGATCCGAACGGTATTCATACCCCGAGTATTTATGTTCAAGCATTAATCGAAGGAAATCAGGAAAAACGTATTGAAAGGCTAACAGTACAAAAGTAAAAACGCTTTAGGAAGGAGACGCTGCAATGACTAATGATAAAGCTGCTGTTCGCGAAAAAATTGCTAGACGTGCTGAGAAGGAAATTGAAACGGGCTTTTATGTTAATCTTGGGATTGGCATGCCAACACTTGTAGCCAACTATATTTCAGATAATAAAGAAGTGGTGCTACAATCAGAGAATGGCTTGCTTGGCATTGGTCCATACCCTACGAATGAAGAAGTAGATCCTGATTTAATTAATGCGGGCAAGGAAACAGTGACTGCTATTCCGGGTTCCGCTTATTTTGACAGTGCTGAATCTTTTGCAATGATCCGTGGCGGGCATGTGAATATCGCCATTCTTGGCGGTATGGAAGTTTCAGAAAAAGGCGATCTTGCAAACTGGATGATTCCTGGGAAGATGATTAAGGGAATGGGCGGTGCAATGGATCTCGTCCATGGTGCGAAAAAAATTATTGTTATTATGGATCATACGAATAGAGATGGAGAGTCAAAAATATTGAAGGAATGTACGCTGCCGTTGACAGGAAAAGCGGTTGTTAATCGTATTATTACAGAGCGGGCTGTCATTGATGTAACGGAATCAGGCTTAAAGCTTGTCGAAGTTGCAAAAGGCTTCACTGTGGAGGATATTATCCAGTCGACTGGAGCAGAATTACAAGTAGATGAGAATGTTCTGACAGAAGCTTATTAATCTATTTCGAAAAGTGCAGTAGCAAATGCTGTGCTTTTCGTTATTTTTAGGAGGAGATATGTATGAATTTTGCATTTAAAGGCATTGATCATATTCAACTAGCCGCACCAAAGGGCTGTGAGGAACAGGCGCGAGCATTCTTCGGAGGCATTCTCGGACTGAAAGAAATCCCGAAGCCTGAAAACCTGCAAAAACGTGGTGGCTGCTGGTTTGTCTGTGGAAACCAAGAAATACATATTGGTGTACAAGAAGATTTTCTTCCTGCTAAAAAGGCTCATCCTGGATTTGTAGTAGAAAATTTATCAGTTTTACGCGAAAGCTTGGAAAAGCATGAGATTCGTATAAAAGAAGAACCGCCAATTGAAGGAAGAAGCCGATTTTTCGTTGATGATCCATTCGGCAACCGGATAGAGTTTCTCGAGTTTTTGCGATGAAAATGATATAATAAATCGTAAATTATTAGTATGAGGGGATTTCAATGAAAAAGAAAAAACAGCAGACCCAGCCTAAAAAGGCGGATAAGCCAGTAACACTTGGCGATATGCTAAATCAAGAATTAATGGAGAAATTAAAGGATACAAAGCAGCAATTAAAAGCAGCTGAAGATAAGCAAAAAGAAGAGGAAGAACAGCGCAAAAAAGAAGAAAGACGCTTGCGCGAAAAGAACAAAAGCTTTGAAGAATTGCTTGGTGAAAGCAATATGAATTGGAAAGAATTTAAATAAAGAAATAAGACTTAGAAGAATAGTGAATTGTTTTTAATGTCAGACATTAAATTTAGTACATCATTTATATATATAGTGGTGTACTTTTTTGTTTTTAAGACCGCTTAAATATTTACAACTAATAAAGCCAAATCGAAGTATTGAGAATTTGTATTAGTAAAACCCAAAAAATATTTCTATTAAATTTTTTACTTCAATCGAGTTAGGAAAGGTGTTATAGACAAGATGATTACTTTAAGAAATGTCCAAACGACAGATTTAGAACAGTTGTTATTGATTGAGAATGAAGCCTTTTCAATAGACGAAGCTGCCACTAAAGAAGCATTTGAGGAGAGGGTTCAGCTGATAGCTGATACCTTTATTGTGGCAGAAAAGAATGGAGAGATACTTGGTTATATTAATGGCCCTATTATTAATGAACCGTACATAACCGATAATCTTTTTAAGGAAATCAAGGAGAATCCGAAAAGCGGAGGATATCAGAGTGTTTTAGGATTAGCGGTGTCAAAACAGGCTAGAAATCAAGGAATTGCAAAGATTTTAATTGAGAAAATGGAAGAGCTTGTAAAAGAAAATGAAAGAGAAGGAATCACTTTAACATGTAAACAGGAATTAGTTTCTTTTTATGAAAATTTTGGATTTGTTAACCATGGCATGTCTGAATCCACACATGGTGGAGTAAGCTGGTATAACTTGGTCAAATTAAGAGAGGAAATGGATTGACTCTATTTGTAGTACAAAAAAGGGATAGATGAAAACAGGACGATCTTGCCTGTTTATCTATCCCTGCTTTTTAACGATGCTGCTCATACTGATTCATTTTGGTGATGGACTGGATAATGGAAAGCTCCTCTTCTGAGAGCGGGTTTGCCTGTGCTGCCCTGGCGTTTTCTTTAATCTGCTCGACCTTGCTCGCACCTGCTATTACTGAAGAAATAGCCGGATGGGCTAGATTATATTGAAGGGCTAGTTCTGTCATTGTACGCGAATCAGCAAGTTTTTCTCTTAATAGCGGAAGGATATGATTTAATTCTTCGAAGCTGTAATCTAAATATCCCTGTTGTGAAGTTTTATCAATCATTTTATTGCTTAATAACCCTTTTGCCAGCGGACCACGGGTAACTACGCCTATGCTATTTTCTAAAAGAAGCGGCAGTGCCTCTTCCTCTGGACGGCGATCTAATAGGCTGTATTGCATCATGACCGAGACAATGTTTGATTTTTTCACGTACTCACGAATGACATTTGGTCTAATAGAGGAAATGCCATAATAGCGGATAAACCCTTCAGGCTTTAATTCCTCAAATGCTTCAATCGTTTCATCTATAGGATCTTCCATTGTGCCGCCATGAAGCTGATACAAATCAATATAGTCTGTGCCAAGTCTTGTTAAGCTCTGTTTAACCGCCTCTTTTATGTGTTTTTTTGAAGGGTCCCAGCTCCAGCCATCTTTCTTTTCATTCCAGCGGTTTCCTGCTTTCGTAGCAATGATGATTTTGTCTCTTATTGGTTTTAGTGCTTGCCCGACAATTTGCTCATTTTCGCCAAAGTCGTAAAGATCTGCAGTATCGAAATAATTAATGCCTTCTTCTAACGCTGCTTCAATCACTGCCTGGGCATTTTTAGGATTAGTACTAAGGGACATACACCCTAATCCGAGCTCACTCACATATAAATCTGATTTCCCTAATCGCCTTTTTTTCATTTCGACATCCTCGATTTCATTTTCTTACTATTATATACTAAGAGGAAATAATAAAATTCAGTAAATGTTTCAGATTTAGGATGTGATACTCATGAAAAAAGGTCAAAAGGAGTTAAACCAAAAACAAATTGATGAACTTCTCAATACAAAATCTGATAGCAGAATTGCTAATCAAGAAGAGGTAGAAAAAATCGAACAAGCGATCAAATGGCTTATTGAAAATATAGAAATTAATTTGGCTGACAAGGAGATTGTTGAAGGCGTATTAAATGATCTCGATTCACCTTCTAATACTATTTACATACACCAGGCTGGTACTGCTTCAATAACTGTTACTAAAAAAGCCGAAGATGAAAAAACTATTTGTCAAAATACAATTTGGATTAGATATTAAACCGACAGTCAGGGCAATAGAAAGAACCGTTTACATATTGAGGTGAATTTTTAAAAAAGCATCCAATTCAAATTCAATTCTCTTTCTTCAAACAGGAATAAACCCAATCCTTCAACAAATAATAATCCTTACTGTATTCTTTTAATTTCTCTCGAACCTCCCAGGCTTTTCCGACGAGCACGATGCCTTTCTCATGTACATAAATTTTCATGGCCAACTCCCCCAATTAAAGTATGATAATATGTATGAGAAAACCTAATCGGAATAGAACGGGAGTGACCTTGAAAGATGAGTCGCCTAGAAGAAAAAACAATTAAAACAGAGAAAATTTTTAGCGGCAAAGTGATAAGCCTTCAAGTAGAAGAGGTAGAACTACCTAATGGAAATATCTCAAAACGTGAAATCATTAAGCATCCAGGGGCGGTTGCTATTCTAGCGTTAACAGATGAGAATAGAATTGTCATGGTGGAGCAATATAGAAAAGCATTGGAAAGAACAATTATTGAAATTCCAGCAGGCAAGCTCGAGCTTAATGAAGATCCCGAAGCTTGCGCCAAAAGAGAACTTGAGGAAGAAACAGGTTATGGCTGTAAGGAAATGGAGTGGCTCATCTCCTTTTACACATCCCCAGGGTTTGCTGATGAGATTGTCCATCTCTACATAGCAAGAGGGCTGGAAAAAAAGGAAAATGCACTAGCTCCAGATGAGGATGAATTTGTAAATTTAATGGAGCTAACATTAGAAGAGGCAGAACATTACTTGAAGGAACAAAAAATATATGATGCAAAAACAGCGTATGCTGTCCAATATTTGCAATTGCAAAAGGCGTTGAATCAGTAGATGAATACTTATTATTCTGATTTACATATTCATATCGGAAGAACCCGAACAGGAAAGCCTGTGAAAATAACAGGAGCCAAATCCCTTACCTTCACGAATATTATCGAGCATGCTAGAAATGAAAAGGGCTTGAATATCATTGGGATTATTGATTGCCATTCTCCTGAAGTGATCTTAGAAATCGCTGAGCTTATGGAAACAGGGGATGTAATCGAGCATTCAGAAGGCGGATTGCAATTTGGCGATTTAACCATTATTCCTGGGTCAGAGTTGGAAATTTATGATGAGAATTGCCATGGGCCCATCCATGTCCTCTGTTATTTTGCCACTTTGGATAAAATGAAAAGCTTTTCGATGTGGCTATCTAATCATCTGAAAAATATCACACTCAGCTCTCAGCGAATTTATGTCTCAGGCCGAGAATTGCAATTAAAGGTGAAAGAGCTGGGCGGTTTATTTATTCCTGCCCATGTATTTACTCCTTTTAAAAGCCTGTTCGGAAAAGGGGTCATTCACTCATTAACTGAAGTGTTTGATAAAAACCTGATCGATGGAATTGAACTGGGGTTAAGTGCAGATACAGCAATGGCAGACCAAATTAAAGAATTGCATGAGTTTTCCTATGTAACCAATTCGGACGCTCATTCTCTGAAAAAGATTGCAAGGGAATATCATGTGCTGCAAATGGCAGAGCCAACCTTTAATGAACTGGAAAAAGCGCTGCATGCAATAGATGGCCGCAAAGTCAAAGCGAATTACGGACTGGACCCACTCCTTGGAAAATATCATCAGACCGTGTGTTCCCAGTGCTTTACTCCGTTTGATCCAGAAAAGGGTGTATGCAATCATTGCGGCAGCACGAAGTATATAAAAGGAGTGGCAGATCGAATTACAGAACTAAAAACAGCAAGCTCATCACCTGTTAATCGTCCACCATATATCCATCAAGTGCCGCTTGAATTCATTTCAGGTCTTGGACCGAAAATGCTTGGGAAGTTGCTTGATCATTTTGGAACGGAAATGGCGATCTTACATGAAGTTCCTTTAGAAAAACTGGAACAGATCATTCCAGCCAAAACGGCAGAAATGATCATCAAAGCACGTGAAGGAAAACTAAGCTTATCTGCCGGCGGTGGCGGGAAGTACGGGAAAATTGCAGAATGACAAAGAGATTCAGCTCCGAAAAGGGGCTGAATTTTTTTTGTCATACATCCGGAGGACAAGCATACAATTTACTAATAATCAGAGCTTGGCAGGAGGATCGCAATGAGAAAAAAAATGTACCAGAACGTCGTCGCAAATCATTTTCACGAGCATTCCTCAATTTATTTATTTGTGATTGTTTTATTTCTAATGGGAGTCATCTTTGGGGCTGTGATTGTCAATAGTCTAAGTTTTACACAAAAAGAGGATTTATTTTACTATCTATCACAATTTTTTGGACAAGTGTCAGATGGGAATGTAGCGGCAGGAAATGATTTATTTAGGCAAAGCTTCCTTCATAATACAAAATATATTGGTTTAATGTGGATATTAGGAATATCGATTATTGGTCTTCCGGTGATTCTAATTCTTTTATTTATGAAAGGAATGGTTGTTGGATTTACAGTTGGCTTCTTAGTGAATCAAATGGGCTGGGATGGATTTCTGCTTTCATTTGTAACGGTGTTGCCGCAAAATATAATAATTATTCCCGTCTTTATTATCTCTGCAACCATTGCTGTTTCCTTTTCATTAAAAATGATTAGCAGGCAGTTTATGAAAAAGGTAGGCCAGCCAATGATGCCTATGCTTGGAAGATATCTACTTACCTTTGCTGTAGCAGTCCTCTTCTTATGTGCGGCAGCGGGTATTGAAGCACTGATCTCTCCATTATTAATGAAGTCCGTCATTAATTCCTTTTAGATTCAGTCAATTATTTATTTTTACAAACATTGTTGCTAATGAAACATTAGTTGGTGGAGGTTGATCTCCGCTCCAGGATGCTCGCTTTCCGCGGGGTGGGCGCTGAGCCTCCTCGACGCTAAAGCGTCTGCGGGGTCTCACCTGTCCCACACTTCCCGCAGGAGTCTCGCACCTTCCGCTCCAATCAACTACAAATTTATCAGCAGAAGAAATATTCAATAACAACAATCTTTTAGAAAAGAGCTTTAATTTAAAATAGCCTGTGAGGTAAGCGTACAAAAGGTGATCTGCTCATTGATCACTTTTGTATAGCAACCTTGCAGGCTTTATTGTTTCTTGACATTATGATATTTAATCGTATAGTATCAGTAAATGTCGAAAAAATTTCCTTTTTATTTTAAAATGATTATTATATAATATTAATTATCAATTCTTAATTGTAATAATTTTATTTTGAATCTATTCCTTTATCTGTTATAATGAGAATGTTAGTGGCGAGGGGGGAACTTCGTATGGAAAGTAGAATTGATAGAATAAAGAAGCATTTGCATTCGTCAAGCTATAAATTAACGCCTCAGCGTGAAGCAACCGTTCGCGTTTTGTTAGAAAATGAAGAGGATCATTTAAGTGCAGAAGATGTCTACCTCCTAGTAAAAGAAAAATCGCCTGAGATAGGCTTAGCAACTGTATATAGAACACTTGAGTTATTAACTGAATTGAAAATTGTTGATAAAATTAATTTTGGTGATGGTGTTTCCCGCTACGATCTTCGTCAAGAAGGTGCAGCTCACTTTCATCATCATTTAGTTTGTATTGAGTGTGGAGCAGTTGATGAAATCCAGGAAGACTTATTAGAGGATGTAGAGGAAGTTGTTGAACGGAGATGGAATTTCAAAATTAAAGATCATCGTTTGACATTCCATGGTATTTGTCATCGTTGTCACGATCACACTGAAACAGATGAGAATGAAAAAATAGAACAAGATAATGGATAAACCTTTTCTTAATCAGAGAAAAGGTTTTTTTGTTGTCTATGAAATTGTCTATTCGCAACTTATCAGATTGAGGTATAAATCTTGTCCAAAATGGCATATCTTTTAATATTAAGAGATTATGGGGGATATTTAGATGAAATCTTGGCTGAAGACGATCATTCAAACGATTAAAGTATTCGTGCTTTTCACAGGATGCACAATCCTTTTTTATTATGGTATTATGTGGTTAAATGAAGAATATCAGGATTATCACCGCTATGATGAGCCGGAAGGTGCTGCTGTAAAAGTATCGACCAGTGGAAATATTGATCGTTCATCAAGTTGGTTGGACCGATTAATTCTTTTCTATTTAAATGGGGAGTAGTGACATCAATGGAGGACGAACTGAAGGATTTCATACATTACTTAATCGTAGAAAAAGGCCTTGCAAAAAATACAATTGTCTCTTATGAGAGGGATTTAAAGAGTTATATGAAGTATTTAAAAAATATAGAAGCGATAACAGATATGAATCATGTCCAAAGAGTACAAATCATTCATTTTCTAAAATCCTTAAAGGAACAAGGGAAATCTTCGAAAACATTGGCTAGACATATTGCTTCAATTAGAGCCTTTCATCAATTCCTTCTCCGTGAGAAAGCAGCAGATCAGGATCCTTCTGTCCATATTGAATCACCACAGCAGGAAAGGTCATTGCCGAAGGTTTTAAATATGCAGGAAGTAGAAATATTATTAGAATCACCGAAAATGAATGATCATTACGGCCTTCGTGATAAAGCGATGCTTGAATTATTATATGCAACAGGAATCAGGGTTAGTGAGTTAATCGGGCTTAAATTAGGGGATGTCCATTTAACAATGGGATTTGTTAGATGTATTGGAAAAGGGAATAAAGAACGAATTATTCCAATCGGAAAGACTGCTGTACAAGCACTCGATCAATATTTACAAAAGGGAAGAAGCCAATTTGTCTCAAAAAAGCATAAGGATGAAGCATTATTTTTGAATCATCATGGAAAAGGGCTATCAAGACAAGGCTTTTGGAAAATATTAAAAGGACTGGCAAGTGCTGCAGGCATTGAGAAAGATTTAACTCCCCACACATTACGACACTCCTTTGCGACCCATCTTCTGGAAAATGGGGCTGACTTACGAGCTGTTCAGGAAATGCTCGGCCATGCAGATATTTCCACAACACAGATTTATACCCATGTAACAAAAACAAGATTAAAGGATGTATATAGTCAATACCATCCGCGTGCTTAAATAAATTAAAGTATCGTTTAAACATCTTCTGTATTTTTGTGAAGCTTCCATGAAAATTGGGAGCTTTTTCTTTCATTTCTTATTATTCTTAGGTAAAATATAGATGTCAGACTTCTGACTTTGTAAATAAAAGAAATGTGATAAACCTATTCACAAGGGGTAACCTATTTATATTCTATCTTTTCTAGTGTAACCGTATTCACTCATTAAAGGAGGACAACAAAATGGCTTCATACACATATAAACGAATTTTTGTCGTTGTCATGGATTCAGTAGGGATTGGCGAAGCACCTGATGCGGAGCAATTTGGCGATAAAGGGGCCGACACACTGGGCCATATTGCTGAAAAAATGAATGGTCTAAAGATGCCGAATATGGGTAAGCTTGGTCTTAGCAATATTCGTGAGATAAAAGGAATTGAAAAAGCGGAAAAACCACTCGCTTTCTATACGAAAATGCAAGAAGCCTCTAATGGAAAGGATACAATGACAGGTCATTGGGAAATTATGGGCCTTAATATACAAACGCCTTTTCAAGTATTTCCAGACGGATTTCCTGATGAGCTCATTTCTGAATTAGAAGCTCGTACAGGTAGGAAGGTCATTGGGAACAAACCGGCTAGCGGTACAGAAATCCTTGTTGAGCTTGGTGAAGAGCATATGAAAACAGGAGCACTGATTGTGTATACTTCTGCTGATTCTGTGCTCCAAATTGCTGCACATGAAGATATTATTCCGATAAAAGAGCAATATGAAATTTGCCAAATCGCCCGAGAACTGACATTGGATGAGAAATATATGGTAGGTCGAGTAATTGCAAGACCATTCATCGGACAACCGGGAGATTTCCAAAGAACATCGAATCGTCATGATTATGCCTTGAAACCATTTGATCGCACAGTTATGTCTGAAATGAAGGATGCGGGACTTGATGTGATTGCGATCGGGAAAATATCCGATATCTTTGATGGCGAAGGTGTAACAGAGTCTCTTCGTACCGTTTCAAATATGGACGGAATGGATAAATTAATTCAAACGTTTGAGATGGACTTTACTGGTTTAAGCTTCTTAAACTTAGTTGATTTTGATGCATTATATGGCCATCGCCGTGATCCGAAAGGGTATGGCAATGCACTTGAAGAGTACGATGCCCGCCTGCCAGAAGTATTTGAAAAAATGCAAGAAGGCGATTTATTGATTATTACAGCCGATCATGGGAATGATCCTATTCATCACGGAACTGACCACACAAGAGAATATGTGCCGCTTCTTGCTTATGCCAAAAAGAATGAAAATGGCAAGGAACTTCCAATTAGAGAGACGTTCGCAGATATTGGGGCAACGGTTGCAGATAATTTCCATGTAAAAATGCCTGCATATGGAAAGAGCTTTTTACAGGAATTAAAATAGGGGGAAAAGGTAAATGAACTTCGAAAAAATTCAAAAAGCAGCAAGCTTTTTAAAAGAAAAATATGGGCAACAGCCGAAACTGGGTCTTATTCTTGGATCAGGTCTTGGTGTATTAGCTGACGAAATCGAAAATGCGGTGAAAATTCCTTACAATGAAATCCCTGATTTTCCTGTTTCCACTGTAGAGGGCCATGCAGGTCAGCTTGTATTTGGTTTGCTTAATGGAATTCATGTTGTAGCTATGCAGGGGCGTTTTCATTATTACGAAGGCTATACATTTGATAAAGTAACATTCCCGGTTCGAGTAATGAAAGAGCTTGGGATCGAACAATTAATTGTCACTAATGCAGCAGGTGGAGTGAATGAAAGCTTTTCACCAGGTGATTTAATGTTAATTAGCGACCACATTAATAATATGGGCAGCAATCCATTAATCGGTCCAAATGATTCTCGTCTTGGCGTTCGCTTCCCAGATATGTCAGTTGCCTACTCAGCTGAGCTTAGACAACTGGCAAAAGAAATAGCAGCGAAACTGGGCTTGAAAGTGCAAGAGGGTGTTTATGTAGGAAACACAGGACCAACATATGAAACACCTGCTGAAGTTCGTATGCTGCGTCAATTAGGTGCAGATGCAGTTGGGATGTCTACAGTACCTGAAGTGATTGTAGCAAGACATGCAGGAATGCAAGTATTAGGAATCTCTTGTATTTCCAACATGGCAGCAGGTATATTAGATCAGCCACTAAATCATGAAGAAGTAATAGAAACAACAGAAAAAGTTAAAGCAGCATTTCTAAGCTATGTCAAAGCATTAGTCCAAGAATTCGGTGCAAAGTAATAAAAAAAGGCACTTTTCTAAAAGATTGTTGTTTTTGAATAATTTATGTGAATGATAACGATTAACAAAATGGCTGGTTGATTGTAGCGGAAGGTTGCGAGACTCCTGCGGGAGGAGTGGGACAGGTGAGACCCCGCAGGCGCTTTAGCGCTGAGGAGGCTCACCGCCCACCCCGCGGAAAGCGAGTAACCTGGAGCGGAAATCAACATCTACCAACTACGTTTTATTTAACAACAAAGTTTACGAAAACAGCCTAAAAATAAGAAAGCGATCGGTGATCTATAATGAGAATGGTCGATATTATTGAAAATAAAAGAGATGGCAAAGAATTATCAACTGAAGAAATTCAGTTTTTCATTAAAGGCTATACAGATGGCTCTATTCCTGACTACCAAGTCAGTGCCTTACTGATGGCTACTTTCTTTCAAGGAATGACAGAAAATGAAAGAGCAGTTTTAACCATGGCGATGGTTGAATCAGGCGATCAAATTGACTTATCACAAATAGAAGGCATTAAAGTAGACAAGCATTCGACTGGCGGCGTTGGCGACACGACAACTCTTGTATTAGGGCCATTAGTTGCAGCATTAGGTGTCCCAGTAGCGAAAATGTCAGGAAGAGGCCTTGGTCATACAGGTGGAACAATTGACAAGCTTGAGGCTGTTGAAGGCTTCCATGTAGAAATAGAAAGCGAAGAATTTATCGAACTCGTAAACAAAAACAAGATTGCTGTTATTGGACAAAGCGGGAATTTAACACCTGCTGATAAAAAGCTATATGCACTTCGTGATGTAACAGCGACAGTCGATAGCATCCCATTAATAGCGGGCTCCATCATGAGCAAAAAAATTGCCGCAGGTGCTGATGCGATCGTCCTTGATGTAAAAACAGGTGCAGGTGCATTTATGAAAACACTTGACGATTCGAAAGAGCTTGCTAAGGCAATGGTTCGAATCGGAAATAATGTGGGAAGAAATACAATGGCTGTTATTTCGGATATGAGTCAGCCGCTTGGATTTGCAATCGGGAACGCACTTGAGGTAAAAGAAGCGATTGATACACTGAAAGGTGAAGGCCCTGAGGATTTAACAGAACTCTCTCTTACACTAGGAAGCCATATGGTCTACCTTGCGAAAAAGGCCAGCACATTACAAGAAGCTCGGGAAATGCTAGAAGGAGTCATTAAGGATGGTACAGCTCTAGAAGTGTTTAAAACATTCCTGCAATCACAGGGAGGCGATGCTTCTGTTGTTGATGATCCATCAAAGCTGCCTCAAGCAAAATATATTATTGAGCTTGAAGCGAAGGAAGATGGCTATATCGCGGAGATGGTTGCTGACGAAATTGGAACGGCTGCTATGCTTCTTGGCGCTGGAAGAGCAACAAAGGAATCGGTTATCGATCTTGCTGTAGGGCTTGTCCTTCGTAAAAAAATTGGCGATCAAGTGAAAAAAGGAGAGTCAATTGTTACGATTTACAGCAATTTTGAAGATGTAACAGAAGTGAAAGAAAAGCTATACGAGAACATCACTCTTTCAAGTGAAAAGGTGCCAGCACCCGTATTAATTCACGGAGAAATAACAGAATAAAAGGATGTCAAAGCCAGAGCGAAAATTGCTCTGGCTTTTTATATTCCTCCAAAAAAATATTCACCTATACTGTAGTGTGCTCTGTATAAATTTGGTTGAATTGGAAATGATGGAGGCTATAAAGAATGGAGGTCTATGTGATGAAGCGAATTGTCCGTTTACTTGTACTATCTTTTTTTATGGCATCTATTTTTGTTCCTTCAACAATGGCGAAAGAAAATGATGGGCTAGATCTAGCGGAAAATGTAAAATCCGCGATCTTAATTGAGCGTGATACAGGTGCTATTCTATACGAGAAAAATAGTCATGAGAAGCTCCCGCCAGCAAGTATGACTAAAGTCATGACGATGCTATTAATTATGGAAGCAATTGATGAAGGAAAGCTGTCAATGGATGAAAAAATCCGAACAAGCGAATATGCTGCATCAATGGGAGGATCACAAATATTCCTCGAGCCAGGTGAAGAAATGACAACCGAGCAAATGCTTGAGGGAATTGCAATTGGATCAGGCAATGATGCTTCTGTTGCTATGGCAGAAAGGCTTGCTGGTTCAGAAGAAGAGTTCGTCAAGCTAATGAACAAAAAAACAAAAGAGCTTGGACTTGAGCATACAGAATTTAAAACAGCAACTGGTTTGCCTGGACATGGTGATTTTAGTACTGCACATGATATGTCCATTATGGCGAAGGAACTGCTTAAATACGAAGGAATCACGAAATTTACAGGTACGTATGAATCCTATCTGCGTGAAAATACAGACAAGAAATTCTGGCTCGTAAACACAAACCGACTTGTTAAATTCTATCCTGGTGTGGACGGCCTTAAGACAGGTTTTACGAATGAAGCCAAATATTGTTTAACAGCAACAGCTGAAAAAGATGGCATGCGAGTTATTGCTGTCGTATTTGGAGCTCCAACATCGAAAGAGAGAAATGCGCAAGTGACCAAAATGCTTGATTATGCATTTAGCCAATACGAAACACATCCAATGTACAAAAGAAATGTAGCTCTTGGAAAAGTAGCGATCAGTAAAGGGGAGAAGAAGAGAGTGGAAGCTCTTACAAGTGAGCCTATTTCTCTTTTAACCAAAAAAGGCGAAGGAATTGAAAATATTAAACAATCCATCACATTGGATAAAAATGTGAAGGCCCCAGTAAAAAAAGGCGATAAGGTAGGCGTATTAAAGCTAAAGCAAGAAGGAAAAACATTAGTTGAAACACCGCTTGTAGCAAAGGAAGATAGTAAACAAGCAAGCTGGTGGACATTGTATAAACGTTCGATGGGCATGTTTACGAAGGCAGGATCTTAATTTTGTCGAAATGAGGAAGATGACTACTAGTTTTAGCGAAAAGCCACTAGTTTTGTCTTGAAGAAGGAAATGCATAAACATTTATCGAATTTGACTCACTATAAAGGCCTAAAGTATGTCATGTAAATGATACGGTCACGCCGATCCTGTTATGCTGAAGGATAGCCATTAGAGAAGGCTTGTCGATGAGCATAAAGGGATACTAGATAAGGAGGCTATGATAGTGAGTCTTACCATTGACTTGGAAGTAAAGAGAGATGTATTGTGTATTCGATTAAGCGGAGAATTGGATCATCATTCTGCAGATGAACTGAGAATGAAAGCATCTAATGCAATTGAAGAATATGATATCCATCATATTGTCTTAAATCTTGGTGAGTTGTCATTTATGGATAGCTCTGGTTTAGGTGTCATTCTAGGAAGATACAAGCAAATTAAACAGCAGCATGGTGAAATGGTTGTCTGTGCAATTTCTCCAGCCGTTCAAAGATTATTTGATATGTCGGGATTATTTAAGATCATCCGTTTAGAACCGACAGAAGAATTCGCTTTGCAAAGACTGGGGGTTGCATGATTGATGAAAAATGAAATGCAAATTAAATTTAGCGCATTGAGTCAAAATGAATCGTTTGCCCGTGTAACAGTTGCTGCATTTATTAGTCAGCTTGATCCGACAATGGATGAATTAACCGAAATTAAAACAGTTGTATCTGAAGCTGTTACTAATTCAATTATTCACGGCTATGATCAGAATCCAGATGGGTTCGTCTATATTACAGTCGCAATTGAAGATGGCTTAATTGATCTATCGATTAGAGATGAGGGCTTAGGCATTATAAATGTAGATGAAGCGCGCCAGCCTCTATTCACAACAAAGCCTGAACTTGAAAGATCAGGCATGGGCTTTACCATTATGGAAAATTTCATGGATGAAATCGAAATTCAATCGCAGCCGGGGAAAGGCACAGAAATCCGATTAAAAAAGCATTTATCAAATAGTAAAATGCTATGCAATTAAGGGAGTCTTGCTATGGATGTGGAGGTTAAAGCAGAAAAGAGCCAAACCTTTTTGAAGGATCATGAGGTTAAAGAGCTGATCCAAAAAAGCCAAGCTGGGGATCAAGGCTCACGAGATTTAATTGTCCAGAAGAACATGCGTCTCGTCTGGTCGGTCGTTCAGCGCTTTTTAAATCGCGGGTATGAACCGGATGATCTCTTTCAAATCGGTTGTATTGGGTTATTGAAATCAGTTGATAAATTCGACCTCAGTTATGATGTAAAGTTTTCAACCTATGCTGTTCCAATGATTATTGGTGAGATTCAGCGCTTTATTCGGGACGATGGCACGGTGAAGGTTAGCCGCTCGTTAAAAGAGATGGGAAATAAAATTCGCAAGGCGAAGGATGAATTGTCAAAAACATTTGGCAGAACGCCAACTGTTTCTGAGCTATCTGAATTCCTTGATATCACGCCAGAGGATATTATTCTTGCTCAAGAAGCAAGCCGGACGCCATCATCGATTCATGAAACGGTATATGAGAATGACGGGGATCCAATCACATTGCTCGATCAAATTGACGATGGCAATGAAGGGAAATGGTTTGATAAAATTGCTTTAAAAGAAGCAATTAATGAACTGGATGATAGAGAACGATTAATTGTCTATCTGCGTTATTACAAGGATCAAACACAATCAGAGGTAGCCGCAAGACTTGGCATCTCACAAGTTCAGGTATCTAGACTTGAAAAAAAGATCCTCCAGCAAATGAAAGACCGTATGGATTTATAATCCATACGGTCTTTTTTGTGAAACTCCGCATTAATCTTGCAAACCACATTTTTTTAAAAATCCCCTTCTTGCAATACCCAATTATTGGTCATCATGAAGTAAATATATGTAACTCATACTAGTGATACAAGGAAATAACTGTGTGGGAAGTGAACGAAATGGAACGAACGGTTTATATTCGATTGCGACACCGCATACAAGTACGACCGCATGAAACACTTTTTCTTAAGGATATCGCCCAAATGATTGCTGATGAACCGTTATATGAACAGTTAAGTAAGCTGAAGGTTTATGGGGTGAGTGAAAAGGACCGAAATCGGATTGTCATTGATGTAATGATGATCATCCGTTTGATAACTGAAAATGTGCCAGATATTGAAATTCAGACTCAAGGTCCATCCCAAGTAATCATTGAAGTTGTGGCGCAAAAACGTAAAGTATCCCAGCCGCTGTTTCTTCTCGTCTGGCTTCTCCTATTCTTTGGGGCAGCTCTTACGATTATGAACTTTCATGAAGATGTGAGTATGCAAAGGGTGCACCAGCGAATCTACACAATTATTACTGGCGAAGTTGATGCAAAGCCCTTAATATTCCAAATCCCATACTCCATTGGCCTCGGTTTAGGAATGATTCTTTTTTTTAACCATTTGTTTAAGAAACGTCTGAATGAGGAGCCCAGTCCGTTAGAAGTAGAGATGTTCAATTACCAGTTGGATCTAGATAATTATGTTGCCATGAACGAAAACAAAGAAAGTATGAAAAATATTGACGACAGGTAATGTAATCTTTGTCATGTTTGTTGGTCTTGCTGGTGGACTAGCGGTAGGTTCAGGGTACGTGGCTTTTCTGTCTGTATTAGGAATTATTCCAAGGCTTATGCAGCTAACAAAAACGATGAAGATGATACGTGCTTATGAATGGGCAGTTGTCTTAGGTGTAGTTATTGGTGGAATGGCAACTTTATGGGACCCAACCCTTTTCCTTACACCATATATATTAATACCAATGGGATTAGCTGCTGGAATATTTGTGGGAATGCTTGCCGCTGCTTTGACTGAAGTATTAAATGTCCTTCCGATTCTCGCAAAAAGAATTGGGATTGATGGTCAGATTATTTTTTTATTAATGGCCATTGTATTTGGCAAGATAATCGGCTCCCTCTTTCAATGGCTGTATTTTGTAGATAGGTAGGATGATCAATCATTTTGGGCAGAGTATTAGCAGCTTTTAAGTCAAATTAAGAGGAAAGGAAATTACATATGGACGACCGGAGGCACGTTATTTTAATAACTGATGGGGATGATTATGCAAGAAGAACAGTTGAGCTTGTAGCAAGGGAAGTTGGTGGGAGATGTATCTCCTTATCACATGGAAATCCGACAACTCTAGATGGCCCCCTAATTGTTAAGCTTATCAAAAAAGCAGCACATGATCCTGTTTTCGTCATGTTTGATGATAGTGGCCTTGCAGGTGAAGGTGCAGGTGAGCGTGCCTTAAAGTATGTTGCGTGCCATAAGGATATCGATGTATTAGGAATCATTGCCGTTGCTGCAAAAACAAGGCAGGCTGAATGGTCGAGAGTGGATGTTTGTATTGATCGCGATGGAGAATTGACACCATATGGAGTAGATAAATTTGGTCTTCCTGAAATGGAAAAAGGCAGAATTTATGGGGATACTGTTTATTGCCTTGATGAAATAGATGTTCCGATCATTGTCGGTATTGGTGATATTGGTAAGATGGCAAAAAAAGACCATTATGATGTTGGCTCCCCAATTACAAAAAAAGCTGTAGAACTTATTCTGGAAAGGAGTGGTTTTCATGGCAGATAGCAAAACGAAGGATAAAAAGCCTATCCCAGAGTCATTAGATGAAATTGAAAAGTATATGAAAGATAGGATCGGTCTAGGAGAAAGCTTTGATCTAGGTGTAAGAAAGCTAATCATTCTTAGGAAAGATGTACATTTCTATTATGTTAATGGGTTAACAGATACGCAATTTATCATTGAGATAGTGGAAGAATTAGTAGCTATTAATGATCAAGAGAAATTATCAACTAATCTGAGCAAAATCGTTGAGAATCGGCTAGTTCACCAATCCGTTGCCCAAATAAAGACATTGGATGAACTTGTTGATCAAGTCCTTTCAGGATTAATTGTTGTTGTGATGGAAGGCGAAACTCACGGATTAGTTGTTGATGTGCGAAGCTATCCAGGCCGTACACCGATGGAGCCAGATACAGAAAAAGTAGTTCGTGGTTCAAGGGATGGCTTTGTAGAAAATATCATTATTAATACCGCCTTAACAAGAAGAAGAATCCGTGATGAAAGACTGCGATTTGAAATTATGAGGGTTGGAGAAAGATCTAAAACGGATGTTTCCATTGGATATATTAAAGATTTAGCCAATCCAGACTTGATCGACGTCATTCGTAAAGAAATTGCAGCAATTAAGATTGATGGAATTACGATGGCTGATAAAACAATCGAAGAATTTCTCTTAAAGCAAGGGTATAATCCATACCCGCTTGTTCGTTACACAGAGCGGGCGGACGTGGCTGCGGCTCATCTGCTTGAAGGACATGTATTAATTTATGTTGATACTTCACCAAGTGTGATGATCTCTCCTACTACGTACTTCTATCATTTGCAGCATGCAGAAGAGTACAGACAATCACCAGCTGTAGGAACATTTATACGCTGGCTTCGTTTCCTTGGTGTGCTCTCCTCTTTATTTCTGCTGCCGCTTTGGTTTTTGTTTGTACTTGAGCCGTCTCTTTTACCTGAAAGTATTGCCTTTATTGGACCAAATGAAGAGACCAATATACCTGTAATTGTGCAATTGTTCATGGCGGAAATTGGGATTGAATTACTGCGGATCGCTGCCATTCATACACCCACCCCATTATCTACGGCCATGGGCTTAATTGCGGCCGTTTTAATTGGACAAATTGCGATTGATGTGGGCTTATTCGTACCTGAGGTTATTCTTTACGTTGCTGTCGCCGCTATTGGAACATATACAACCCCGAGCTACGAATTGAGTATAGCAAATAAGCTCGTAAGGCTAGTCATTTTGATTGCGGTCGCTATATTCCATACACCTGGCTTCGTTGTGAGCATCACCTTATATATCCTATGGCTTGCACGACTCAAGGCGCTAAACACACCGTATCTATGGCCGTTTATTCCGTTTCACCCGATAGCATTATGGCAAATATTGATTCGTACATCTGTCCCTGGGTCAAAAATCCGTCCAAGTATTACACATACAGCTAATCGCTATAAACAGCCAGTTAAATAAGCTATGTCAATTGCAGATTTCACCGAATTATGTTAAAATTTCTTAAAATTAATTTTTATAGACGAAAGAGGGGAAGAAGTAGACAGTTTCTATCAATAGATACTGTCTATTTCTCTCATAAAATAAGGTGTTTAAAGGGGACAGGGAAATTTATGTATTTTCACGGTACTTCGAAAGTGAATGCAAGGGGACATCTTGAGATTGGTGGATTAGACACAGTAGAGCTGGCCGAACAATTTGGAACACCTTTATATGTATATGATGTTGCTTTAATTAGAGAAAGAGCAAGGGGCTTTAAGCAAACGTTTGAAAATTTAGGGGTAACAGCCCAGGTAGCTTATGCAAGCAAAGCGTTTTCGTCAATTGGAATGGTTCAACTTGTAGACGAAGAGGGTTTATCGCTTGATGTAGTTTCAGGTGGTGAGTTATATACAGCGATTGCGGCCAAATTTCCAGTTGAACGGATTCATTTTCATGGGAATAATAAAAGCAAAGAAGAATTAGAAATGGCCTTGAAATACAAAATAGGCTGTATTGTTGTTGATAATTTTTATGAGCTGGAGCTTCTCGAATCGGTTTGTGAATCAATGGACACGAATACGAAAATCTTGTTACGAGTTACGCCAGGGGTTGAAGCCCATACACATGAATACATTACAACAGGACAGGCAGATTCTAAATTCGGCTTTGATTTACAGAATGGACAAGCTGAAAAAGCGCTAACGATTGCTTTAGCATCTTCAAGAATGGAAGTGCTTGGCTTACATTGTCATATTGGTTCACAAATATTTGAAACAGCGGGCTTTCTAATAGCTGCCCAAAAAATATTTGAGAAACTGAATGAGTGGAAGGAATCGCTTGCTTTTGAATCAGAGGTGTTAAATCTTGGCGGCGGTTTTGGTATTCGATATACAAATGAAGATCAACCCCTGCCAGCAGCACAATATGTTGCAGAAATCATTGAAGAGGTACAAAAGCAGGTGGAGAAATATGCAATGAACATGCCTGAAATTTGGATTGAACCAGGTCGATCCCTTGTAGGAGATGCGGGTACAACCTTATACAAAGTAGGTTCTAGAAAAGAAGTGCCTAATATACGTCAGTATGTTGCCGTGGACGGCGGGATGAGTGATAATATTAGACCCGCTCTTTATCAGGCGAAATATGAAGCAGTCCTAGCTAACAGAGCGCTAGAGACGACTTGTGAAACGGTGTCTATTGCAGGGAAATGCTGTGAATCTGGGGATATGCTAATTTGGGATATCCCATTGCCAAAGCCAGGCAGTGATGATTTATTAGCTGTATTCTGTACAGGCGCATATGGATATGCGATGGCTAATAATTATAACCGGATTCCAAGACCGCCTGTTGTCTTTGTTGAAAATGGACAAGCAAAGCTTGTTGTTAAGCGAGAAACATATGAAGATCTTATTCGAATGGACTTGTCTATTAAAGAAAAGATTAATAACTAAACTTCATTTTTGGAATTATTGGATGTTGTTATAACGCCTGTGGAGTATGCGGGGGAAATTGTGTTCTGTTTCTTTGGATCACTATTTGAACGTATTCTCCACAGGTATTTTTATTTTGAATTATTTTAATTAGAAGAGTACCATGGCAAAATAGATAGGTTTCGTGTAGAATATAAATAATCCATGCTCTTATTAACAACCGTTATGATTTTGTTACAGGAGGATTTATGAAAAAGAACAATTGGCTATTTTTTATTCTATTATTAGCTATCAGCCTATCATGGGGACTTTATTATTGGCTTATGATCGTTCCATCAAAGTAAATACCCAAGTTGTTTATTTTAAGAATTATTTATTGATTAAGAATTAAACATTGTGTACAAACAAATGCTTCGTACATATACTATGAGTACAGTTTGAAATAATGAAATTTTGGGAAAAATAAGATGGAATGCTTGATTATAATGAGGGATAATGATGTTAATACGATATAAGAAAACATTTGAAAAGATTGCGATGGGTTTGTTATCTTTTATGCCAAACGAAAAAGATCTCAAAAAACTCCAGCAAACGATGAAACAATATGAAAATGATGAGAATCTGCAATTGTTTTTATGGAAAACAGGGGAGGACATCATTGGATTAATGGGGATTTTGCTAACTGATGATTCAGCTATGATTCAACATATCTCAGTCAATCCTTCGCATAGACATCAAGGGATTGGCAAGTCAATGGTTAAAGCTTTAAGTGAAGTATTCCCACAAAAGAAGCTAACAGCAAACGAAAATACAGAATCATTCTTAAGCAAATGTGATTTCAATATCCATACAGAAAAAGGCGGAGAGTAATGAAACTCTCTGCCTTTTCTTATTTTATTGCATCCAAGTGCTTTTATTCAAAGCTTCTAAACGTTCTTGAATAACCATACTTCGATCTCGAAGGGAGTGGCGATGAACTAATTCTGTTTGTTCTAAATCGCTATCCGTACACCATTCGAAGCCGTGATGGAGACATCTTTCTTTGCACAAAGAGATTAATGATTGGTCGAGAATCGGCAGTGTATAGCTTGAATATTTCCTGCCAGAAGAAATATCCGCTTGCATCATTAGTAAATCGGTTAAGAACTTTTCAGAATCAAGTCCTAAATCCTGCAACTTTGCCTTTTCCTTTTTAAGAATGAAAATGGATTTACTAAGGGTTCTTTCGGCACCTCTGTCATTTTCACGCCGATGATGATAATTAGAAACGGCTAGGAGGATGAGTCCTACCCAGATAGACTGTTTATTATTTGGTTCGACACGTTTCCAATATTCTTCTAGAATTTCGTGACATTCAAAATAATCCCTATCGCCATGATAATGGATTAAGAACTCAATATATTCTTTTGGATACACAGCATCACCCCTATAGAAATATATTTATCGAAGGAAGTTTCACTATATCGTACCACAGAATGGGGTGATGCTCCTATTATAATATAAGAGTTTTTTTGTTTAGTTTTTTCGCAAACTTTGTTGCTTTTAGCATGTAATTGGTAGAAGTTGATTTCCGCTCCAGGATACTCGCTTTCCGCGGGGTGGGCGGTGAGCCTCCTCGACGCTAAAGCGTCTGTGGGGTCTCACCTGTCCCACTCCTCCCGCAGGAGTCTCGCACCTTCCGCTCCAATCAACAATGTTTTTGTCAACAGAAGCCTTTTTTAAAAATAGACTTTAGCATTAAAATGGAGTTCTAGCACCATGAAGCTCCAACAATTATTAGTAAGATGAACAAGACGACAATTAGAGCAAATCCTGTTCCGTAGTTTCCTTCGCACCCTTTATTTCCACGCGACATACATCATACCTCCTGTTTTCCTTTTTTTGTTTCAAAATCATTTTATGTAGGCAAATGCCAAATTGTATGGGCGCAAGAAGATTTTATTTGGATATTCCCATTTTTACCAAGTGAATTTTTTTATTGGACAACTACTTTTTATAATTTATACTAGATATAGTCTTAATTTGGGAACTAATAATAGAAATTTTGGTGAGTAGTTATGCAACATTATAATGTGAAAATTGACGCATTTGAAGGACCGCTTGATTTGCTTCTACACTTAATAAATCGGCTTGAAATTGATATATATGATATACCAGTTGCAGAAATAACAGAGCAATATTTATTATATATCCATACGATGCAAGTGCTTCAGCTTGATGTGGCAAGTGAATATCTTGTTATGGCGGCAACCTTGCTTGCGATAAAAAGCAAAATGCTGCTTCCGAAGCATGAGGAAGATTTATTTGATGATGAATTCGATTTAGAACCTGAGGAAGATTCAATGGAAGGGCTAGTTGAAAGACTAATCGAATATAGAAAATTTAAAGAAGCAACCGAGGATTTGAAAGAAATGGAGAAGGAAAGAGGCTTAATATTTACGAAGCCTCCAAGTGATCTATCTGATTTTGCTAAAGAAATGCAGCCAGAAAAAGCAGAGCTAAATGTTTCCTTATATGACATGCTAGGTGCACTTCAAAAGCTATTGAGAAGACAGAAACTGCAAAAACCAATTTCAGCGAAAGTTACTCGTCAAGAAATTCCGATTGAGACAAGAATGGCTGAAATTCTTGATGATTTACGACAAATAAAGGGCCGCAAGTGTTTTCATGATCTCTTTCCGGTTTTTGATCGTGAAATAATCGTTGTTACTTTTTTGGCAGTATTGGAACTAATTAAGCGACATGAGATCCATATTGAACAAGAAAATAATTTTTCGGAAATATTTGTAAGTGCAATGGAGGGAACCGATGAGTATTAATCATTTGAAAGGAATAATCGAAAGCCTCCTATTTGCTGCTGGTGATGAAGGACTATCGTTAAAGCAGATTGCCCTTGTTCTTGAAGTAGACGAGCAGCAAGCAGAGGCAATCATTAAAGAACTAATAAAGGACTATAACGAGGATTTGATGCGTGGTATTACAATCGTAGAGCTTGCAGATACGTTTCAGCTGGCAACGAAAAAGGAAAACTCAGCGTATTTAAAAAGGCTTGTCACAACTCCGACAGCTGCAACATTATCTCAAGCTGCACTAGAAACGCTCGCTATTATTGCGTATAAGCAGCCGATAACAAGAACAGAAATTGAAGAAATCAGGGGTGTAAAGACAGAGAGGCCGATCCATACCCTAGCAGCTAAAGCGTTGATTAAAGAAGTAGGCCGAGCGGAAGGAACAGGAAGGGCATTTCTTTATGGAACAACGAAGGAATTTCTAGATTATTTCGGATTAAAGAGAATTGAAGAATTACCTCCACTCCCAGAAAAAGTCGATGATGATTTCCAAGATGAAGCCGATTTGTTCTTTGGCACATTTCAAGAAACGATGGATTCCTGATTTATTCATACAATTTAGTCTATTTGTGATAATATATAATTGTAAGGCTGTGTTAATGCTAATTGTTATTTTTGTACCCTGTTGATTGGAGCGGAAGGTGCGAGACTCCTGCGGGAAGAGTGGGACAGGTGAGACCCCGCAGACGCTTTAGCGTCGAGGAGGCTCAGCGCCCACCCCGCGGAAAGCGAGCAACCTGGAGCGGAAATCAACAGACCCGTTTAACAGAGCCAATTGTAAAAAAGTGCTTCATTTTATAATGAAGCATTTTCTATATGTATTGGGAGGGATTTAAATGCTGATTAAACAGTGTAAAGGATACGAGCTAGAAAAGGAAAAGTCCAATACTTCTGAGGATTTCTTTAATAGAAGTGAAATGATCTTTGAAGAAGATGGACAAGAAAAAACATTACATATACTATATGTCCGTTATTTTGATGAATTTATTCAAGAATTTACCCCTTTTGAAACCAGTCCCCTATTTACAGTAGGTTCAAGGGAAGTTGAATTTAGAGATATCGTTGCACTCGTCTGTTTATTAAAGAATCCAGGCTTCCGCCATCGCAAACGTGTATACATTAATACAAAGAATGAATTTGCCTCGTATTTCAAAGATATTGATTATGCTAAACTCCCAGCTATATTTGAAGATTTGGAGACTAAGAAGAGCCATAGCCTTCGTTCGCCATTAGATTACATCGTCCAACCGCAATAGAATACTTAATTTGAGAACAGCCTAAACCAGGCTGTTCTTTTTTTAATGGCAGTTTTCATAAACATTGATGCTTTTAGTGTTTTTCCTAATAGTAATAGGAAAAGCAATTTTTCCTTCTGGTATTCATACGATAGAAAGGGATCATGGAGGAAAGAGGGATCAGTATGAGCAAGATGGATGATTATATTCGTGATGTGTTCAATTGGAATCAAGAAATGCATGCGTTTCTTGAGTCAGAAGAGGTAGATGAAAATAGTGAGCTTTGGGAGAAGATGGAGCATATAACCAATATTATGGAAGGGATTAGGGATCCATTAAGCAATGAAGAAATAGTCGGAATACAGAACCATGTGGAAGAGCTGCATGCAGAAATGGAGGCCTATTTCACAAGAAGACAGGAGATTGGAATGGGGTATGTGAATCAGTCTCGCGTAGCAGCAGGGAATCATTCGCTGCCTCCATTGCCATATGCTTATAATGCATTAGAGCCATATATTTCTGAGGAAATTATGCGGTTGCATCATGATAAACATCATAAATCCTATGTGGATGGATTGAATAAGGCGGAGAAGGAGTTGGAAAAGGCGAGGAAATCAGGTGACTTTTCTTTAGTGAAGCATTGGTCACGTGAGCTTGCTTTCCATGGTTCAGGACATTATCTTCATACGATTTTCTGGAATAATATGACCCCAAATGGTGGAGGAAAGCCATCGGGTGCTTTATTAAAAGCGATAGAAAAGTATTTTGGCAGCTTTGAAGCATTTAAAAAGCAATTTACACAAGCAGCAAAAGAAGTGGAAGGTGTCGGTTGGGCTGTACTTGTTTGGTCGCCGCGGGCACATCATCTTGAAATATTACAATCCGAAAGACATATGATCTTGACCCAATGGGACACGATTCCATTGCTTGTATTGGATGTCTGGGAGCATGCTTACTATCTTCAATATAAGAACAAACGAGAGGATTATGTAAAGAACTGGTGGAATCTTGTAAACTGGAAAGATGTTCAAGATCGTTTTATGAAAGCTTCAGAACTTAAATGGAAACCATTTTAATAGACTTAGTGGGGTGAAAACAATCCATGTTTTCGCCTTTTTTTGTCATATCGATACTTGTCCTGCATAAAATTGTACAAACCAATGAAGGAGACTGCCATGAAAAATATGAAAAAGCTGATAATCTTTCTCCTGGTTTCTGCATTTTTTATTGCAATGATTCCACAGAAAGCAAGCGCTTCGATTTCGGTGAGTGCACAAAGTGCCATTCTAATGGAGCAGGGCTCTGGAAGAGTATTATATGAAAAAAATGCAGATAAACCAATGAGAATTGCAAGTATTACGAAGATAATGACCGCTATTTTAGCTATTGAATCAGGAAAAATGGATGAAATGGTAAAGGTAAGTGAGAAGGCCGTTCATGCGGAAGGGTCCTCCATCTATTTAATACCGGGTGAAAAAATTAAACTGGAGGATTTAGTTTATGGTCTAATGCTCCGATCTGGAAATGATGCTGCTGTTGCTATAGCCGAGCATGTTGGGGGAAGTCTAGACGGTTTTGTTTATTTAATGAATCAGAAGGCAGAAGAAATAGGCATGACTAATACTCATTTTGCGAATCCGCACGGACTTGATGATCATGAAAATCATTTATCATCGGCTTACGATATGGCACTTTTAACACGTTATGCAATGAATAATAGCAAATATAAAAAAATCTCAGGTACAAAGGTTTATAAGTCGCCACATCCCGAAGAAAACTGGGATCGAAAATGGACTAATAAGAATCGGCTGCTTACAGAATTATATGATTATACAACTGGTGGAAAGACAGGATTTACAAAACGTGCGAAGCGTACATTGGTCACAACAGCAACCAAAGGGAAGCTAGACCTTATTGCCGTTACATTAAATGGTCCGGATGACTGGAATGATCATATTCAAATGTATGAGACTGGGTATAAAACATATAGTTTAGTAGAAGTGCTGTCAGAAGGAACGATTAAAGAGATTGATGATGAGTTTTATAAAAAGAAAGTGTATGTAGACCATTCCTTTGATTATCCTGTCACATCAAAGGAAAAGAACAAATTCCGTATTGAGTATAAAATGAAAAAACCTAACAGGGAATGGGAAGATAATATCCCTGATATTGTAGGGCAAGCGATTGTATATTTTAATGAAAAACCAGTGAAAACGATGCCGATTTACTACAAGCAGGGAGAAGAGAAAGACAAGCAGTCATTTTTTGAGCTGTTTAGAAGTCTTTTCACTGCAATGATTGGTGTGAAAACAGATGGTTAATATTATTTGGGTATTTATGACCGTAATTGGCATCATCTTTGCCATGGTGAATGGGACGATGGATCAGGTAAATCAGGCGATTTTTAATGGAGCAGCAGAGGCAGTTACTTTATGTATTGGTTTAGTCAGTGTTCTTGTCTTTTGGTTAGGAATGATGAGAATTGCTGAGGATGCTGGTTTATTAAAAAAGTTGACACTTTTATTTAAACCGATTGTGAAAAGGCTTTTTCCAGAAGTGCCGAACGATCATCCCGCAATGGGCTATATCTTATCCAATATGATGGCCAATATGTTTGGGCTTGGCAATGCAGCAACCCCACTTGGAATTAAGGCAATGGAGCAGCTGAAAAGCTTAAATGGAGGAAAGGATGTAGCTAGCCGATCGATGATTACCTTTCTCGCAATCAATACTTCGAGTATTACACTTATTCCAACGATGGTTATTGCCATACGGATGAAATATGAGTCAGTCTCCCCAACAGAAATTGTTGGACCAACATTAGTAGCATCCCTTTGTTCTGCATTAGGTGCAATATTAATCGATCGATATTTTTATTACCGGAGAATGAAGAAAGGGAAGTAGAGGACCAAAAGTGTTTAGTTGGAAAGCTACTTGAAAGAATTAGAAGAGGATGAAGTCGCATGGCAATTGTATCGGTGATCTCCTTATGGTTTATTCCGGTTTTAATTGGCTTTATATTAATATATGGGACAATCAAACGAGTTCCAACTTATGAAAGTTTTGTAGATGGGGGAAAGGAAGGGATTAAGATTGCGGTTTCGATCATCCCCTTTCTTGTTGGCATGCTCGTTGCCATTTCGGTTTTTCGAGCATCTGGCGCACTTGAGTATTTTATGGAATTTATTAGACCAGCGTTAGAGGCAATCGGTGTCCCGCCTGATATTGTTCCACTTGCGATTATCCGGCCGATCTCAGGTTCTGCTGCGCTCGGAATGACAAGTGATTTAATAGCTGTTCATGGCCCAGATTCTTTTATAGGCAGACTAGCATCTGTCCTCCAAGGAAGCACAGATACAACTTTCTATGTCTTAACTGTGTATTTTGGTGCGGTCGGAATTAGAAAAATGGGAGATGCATTAAAGGTTGGCCTTTTGGCAGATTTAGTAGGAATAATCGCCGCAATTATTGTTGTTACAGTGATATTTGGGAGCTAATATATAACCAAAGGAAAATACCTGAATGATGGGTATTTTTTTTATTTCATGCGATAAAATAGCAGCTACTTTGAAAAAGGGTTGATTTATGTCATAATTCATAAGGATAGAAACAGGTATAATTCTAATAATGCTTTAGTTGGGGTGACATAAATGGAAAGATTACAAAAAGTTATTGCACATGCAGGATTTGCTTCACGAAGAAAGGCTGAAGAGCTAATTGTGGAAGGGCATGTGAAAGTGAATGGGAAAATAGTAAAAGAGCTTGGGGTAAAGGTTTCATCTTCGGATCGAGTGGAAGTCAATGGCATACCTGTCGAACGGGAAGAGCCTGTTTATTTTCTTCTGTATAAACCAAGGGGTGTCATTTCAAGTGTGACGGATGATAAAGGAAGAAAGGTCGTAACTGATTTCTTCCAACAAATAGAGCAGCGGATTTATCCAGTAGGGCGTTTAGATTTTGATACTTCAGGTCTTTTGCTTTTAACAAACGATGGAGAGTTTGCTAATCTGCTCATGCATCCGAAGAATGAAGTAGAAAAGGTGTATGTGGCAAAAGTGAAAGGAATTCCTTCTCGAGAGGAAATGAGAAGTCTTGAAAAAGGGATTCGCTTAGAAGATGGAAAAACAGCGCCAGCAAAGACAAAGCTAATTTCCATGGACAAGAAGAAGCAAACAGCGATCATCGAACTAACGATACATGAAGGAAGAAATCGGCTAGTAAGAAGGATGTTTGAAGCAATTGGCCATCCTGTTATTAAATTGAAAAGAGAAAGATACGGTACATTAACACTACAAGGTTTGAATGCTGGAGAAGCTAGAGAGCTAACAGCCCATGAAGTAAAGCAATTGCGCACGCTCTCACAGTCAAAATTGCGTTAATGAGAATAACAATGGTTTAAGAAATTTCATAGAATAGTCACAGTTACTTCAAATTGTAAACATTATTAGAATGTTGATAAATGGTATAATTAACATCGACTGTTTAAGAATAATTAATTAAACATGCATTTATACCCAGTTCCATGGAACAATTGGCTTTTTAAAGGGGAGAGTGTAATGAAGAAACGCCGCTTAGTGACAAGAACAATCATTTTACTTATTTTAGGTGCTGCAGTCGCTTATACTTTATATGCGAATTTCACCAAAGATGATATTAAAAAGGTAGTTGTTGGGGAAACAGCGCCTGATTTTGTCCTTATGGATTTGGATGGAGAAGAGCATCGACTTTCGGATTATAAAGGACAAGGAGTCTTTTTGAATTTCTGGGGTACATATTGCAAGCCTTGTGAAAAAGAAATGCCTTATATGGATAACCAGTACAAACAATTTAAAGATAAGGGTGTGCAAACATTAGCTGTTAATGTGGGAGAGTCGGAGCTTGCGGTGAGTAAATTTGCCGAGAGACATAATTTATCATTCCCGATCGTACTTGATGCAGACGGACAGGTTCAGACAGCTTATAAAATAGGTGCCCTTCCTGCAACCTATATGATTGATAAGGATGGAAAAGTCGTTAAATACCATACAGGGCAATTGACAGAAGAAATGATTAAAGAATTTATGGAACAAGTTCAACCATAAGCTACGGGGAGATTTTAAAAATGAAGCATGTAAAATGTGAATGTGGGCATGTGAATCCACATGGAACGATACTTTGCGAAGCATGTGGAAGAGTTCTTGAGGAGAATGAAAAAGATAAGAAGCTTGTAGATATGCGCTATGAAGGTAGTGCACGCCGCTCGCAAACGTATAATAAAACAATTATAGATAAAATTTGGAACTTCTTTTCTTCTGTGAAAGTGGGAGTTTGGCTGATCGTTATTACACTTGTTGCCTCGGCAATGGGAACCATTTTGCCGCAGGAGATGTATATTCCGCCTGTCATGCCAGTTGCGGAGTATTATAAGGATCAGTACGGATGGATTGGTGAACTGTACTACAATCTAGGGTTCCATAATTTATACAGCTCATGGTGGTATCTCGTTTTAATTGCATCTATTGGAATATCGTTAGTTATATGCAGTCTTGACCGGGTGGTCCCGTTATGGAGGGCATTAAAGGCTCAGCGTGTGACGAGGCATGAAGGATTTTTAAAGCGCCAGCGGGTTTTCGGTGTGTCTGAGGGCAGTAATCTTGATGAATCCTATTCAAAAGTAAAAGAAAGATTAAAAGCAAAGAGATATCGTATTCGTGAAGAGGATGGCAATATTCTTGCTGAAAAAGGAAGATTTTCAAGATGGGGCCCGTATGTGAATCATATTGGTTTAATTATCTTCTTAATTGGCGGGATGCTTCGCTTTGTTCCAGGCATGTATATTGATGAAATTCTTTGGGTCCGTGAAGGGGAAACGAAGGTGATCCCAGAAACGGATGGCGAGTATTATTTAAAGAATGATGAGTTTATATTAGAAGTTTATGATAAAGATAAGGATAATAAAGCATTTAGCGATGCGATTGAAAAGAATGGCATGGTTGCGAAAAACTATCAATCGAACGTGACTTTATACAAGAAAAAGGGTGAAACAGTAGCTGGACAAGCCCCAGACCTTGAAAAAGTAAAAGACGATGAGATTCGTGTGAATGAACCGTTGAAGTTTGAGAGCTTTGCTTTATATCAAGTGGATTACAAATTAAATGAATTAAATCAAATGAGCTTTGCCCTTTCTAATAAAAAGACCAATGAAACCTTTGGTGATATTAAAATTAATTTATATGATCCTAAGGACAAATATGATCTTGGAAATGGATATTCTGTAGAGGTTGTCAGCTATTTCCCAGATTTTGAGTTCAATGATGAGGGAGAGCCAATAACAAAATCAAAAATTCCTAACAATCCAGCCTTTGTTTTTAAAATGCATACACCGGACAAAAAGGATGGGGAGATAAGCTTTGTTGCGATTCAACAAACAATTGAACCATTTGGTGATAATGACTATAAGATGGATTTTGTCGGAATAGATACGAAAAATGTGTCAGCGTTAACCGTTCGAAAGGATTTAACGCTTTGGATTATTGCATTTGGAGGACTTATCTTTATGATAGGTGTTGTTCAAGGTGCATATTGGAATCATCGCCGCATTTGGATTCGCAGGGTAAATGATGAAGTTTGGGTAGCTGGACATACAAATAAAAATTGGCATGGACTAAAAAGAGAAATCCAAATTGTATTAGAAGATACCGGAATTGATGAACCTGAGGATCAAGTGCAAAAGGAGAATATAGAATAAGGAGGGGAAATCGGTGGTAAGTTTAAGTGGAAATTTATTGTACGCCGCATTTATACTATATTTAGTAGCCACAGTTTTTTTCGCGGGCTCTATTAAAGATAAAAAAGGAAAAGAATCTTCGAAAGGTCCAAATAAATGGGCAAAGATTGGATTAGTCATATCGATCATTGGTTTTGCACTAAATGTTGGATACTTTATCACCCGCTGGATTGCGGCAGGTCATGCACCAGTAAGTAATTTGTTTGAGTTTACAACGTTTTTTGGCATGTGTCTTGTAGGTGCATTTATTGTCATATATTTCATTTACAAAACACCTATTTTGGGCGCATTCACAATGCCGGTGGCTCTATTATTGATTGCTTATGCAAGTATGTTTCCTCGGGAAATATCACCGCTAATCCCGGCACTTCAAAGTGATTGGCTGCACATCCATGTAACAACAGCAGCTGCGGGACAAGCGATATTAGCCATCAGCTTTGCTGCTGGACTTATTTACTTAGTAAAAGCGATTGACCAAACGAAAGCAAGCAAGCGTACTTTTTGGTTAGAAGCGATCATGTTTGGTCTTGTGTGTACACTTGGGTTTGTTATTATTACGTCAACTTTTTCAGCACTTGATTACAAAGCTGAATTTAATTGGGTTGATAAATTGGATAAAGAGGCTAAAATTGAATATAATATGCCAGCTTTAACAGGTCCTCATGAAGGGGAACTATTAACAGATGGGAAATTTGAGCCGCTTGTCGAAATGCCTGCAATTATCAATGCTAAAAAACTGAATACAGTTATTTGGTCATTAGCATCAGGCATCATTTTATACTTATTGATCAGATTAATTCTGCGCAAACGTGTAGGCGCTGCACTGCAGCCGCTAACCAAACATATTAATCTTGATTTAGTAGATGAAATTGCCTATCGTTCTGTTTTAATTGGTTTTCCAGTATTCACTCTCGGAGCGCTTATATTTGCGATGATATGGGCACAGATTGCTTGGACACGTTTCTGGGGATGGGATCCAAAAGAAGTATGGGCTCTGATTACTTTCTTATTCTATGCTGCATATCTACACTTACGACTATCTAAGGGATGGCATGGGGAAAAGTCTGCTTGGCTAGCCGTCGTAGGTTTTATCATTATTATGTTTAATCTAGTAGCTGTAAACCTTGTACTTGCAGGCTTACACTCCTATGCAGGCTAAGCAGCATTTAAAAAATTAACCTTTCTTTTTTGAAAAAAAGCCTTCACTTCACGTTAGTGAAGGCTTCTTTAAAACATATCTTGGGGGATACATGTAAAGGGGGACATAGTTATGGAGAAAGACGTTAGAATTTTGGTTGTAGATGATGAGGAAAGAATTCGCCGTTTATTAAAAATGTATTTAGAAAGAGAAAGCTACATTATTGACGAGGCAGAGGATGGAAATGAGGCTGTCTTGAAGGCGTTGGGAAATGAATATGATGTCATTCTACTTGATTTGATGATGCCTGGTAAAGACGGACTAGAAGTTTGTCGCGAGGTAAGAGAGAAGAAAACAACACCAATTATTATGTTAACGGCCAAGGGGGAGGAAGTTAACAGAGTACAAGGTTTTGAAGTAGGAACTGATGATTATATTGTTAAACCTTTCAGTCCAAGAGAAGTGGTTCTGCGCGTAAAGGCTTTACTGCGCCGTTCATCTAAAACGACTTTTGTTCAAACAGAAACGACAACAAAGGATGTCATAGTGTTTCCTCATTTAACGATCGATCATGATGCACATAGAGTATTAGCAGATGGAAAAGAAGTAAGCTTAACACCAAAAGAGTATGAATTACTTTACTTCTTGGCTAAATCCCCTGATAAAGTATTTGATCGGGAACAGCTGCTAAAAGAAGTGTGGCATTATGAATTTTTTGGCGACTTAAGAACAGTTGATACACATGTGAAGCGCTTGCGTGAAAAGTTAAATAAGGTATCAGAGCAAGCAGCCAAAATGATTGTAACTGTTTGGGGTGTTGGCTATAAGTTTGAGGTTATTAATGAATGATGTTTTGGCGTAGTGTTGTAGGTAAACTTTGGATTACCACTCTTTTGCTTGTTTCTTTTGTTCTATTTATTCTAACAATCATGCTTCTTGAGTTTTTTGATAATTATCATATCAATGAGACTGAAAGAGGGCTTACGAATACAGCGCAAAAAATTGCCCGTATTCTAGAAGAGCATGAAAAAGAGATAGGTTTGGAAATAGCTTGGGAATTAGTTGATGATGTAACGAAGATTGTCATTATTCATAGTCCCGAAGAATATGATTATTCGCCTAATAAAAGCCAATCATTTCAATTGCCATTAACTTATTTAACTGAAGATAAGGATTTAAAGAAGGTATTTACAGGAGATAAAATTGTCCAGAAAATTTCTTCTATCTCTGAAAGCAAAGCAAATGATAAAGATGAATCCAAAATATTAATTATCGGTGTACCGCTAAATGAAACAAGCGGTGAAGATGGTGCGGTATTTATTTATCAATCTTTAGAGGTTATGCAAGAAACGACCAAAACAACAACAAAGTTTATTTTTCTAGCTGCTGGTGTGGCCATTATCTTAACAACCATCTTTGCCTTCTTCTTATCGACACGAATTACTGCACCTCTTCGAAAAATGAGAGAGGCAGCTTTTGAAGTGGCAAGGGGGAAATTTGATACAAAGATTCCTTCTCCTTCACAAGATGAAATTGGAGAACTGGCTATTGCTTTTAATCAGATGGGCAAGCAGCTGAAATTTAATATGAATGCCTTAAGTCAGGAAAAAGAACAACTTGCAAGTATATTAAGTGGAATGGCAGACGGTGTTATCACTTTCAGCAAGGATGGAACGATTCTTATTACAAACCCGCCAGCAGATCGCTTCTTACATAGCTGGTATTATGAACAAGAAGAAGGCGGTACAAATACTGCCGCTGTTCCATCTAAAGTAATGGAGCTTTTTAAACAGGCTGTTAACACAGAAAAAGAACAGGTTGGGGAAATCTCTATTCAAGGAAGATTCTGGGTGATGATTGTAAGTCCGCTCTATGATAATAAATATATTCGGGGTGCCGTTGCTGTCATTCGTGATATGACAGAAGAAAGACAGCTTGATAAGCTGAGGCAGGATTTTATTGCGAATGTTTCACATGAGCTTCGAACGCCTATCTCGATGATGCAAGGATATAGTGAAGCCATTGTCGATGATATTGCAGGAACAGATGAAGAAAAGAAAGAGATGGCTCGAGTCATTTATGATGAATCCCTAAGAATGGGGAGACTTGTCAATGAGCTATTAGATCTTGCAAGAATGGAAGCTGGACATATTCAACTAACGACTGAAGATGTAGAAATCAATCCATATCTTCAGAAAATCATTCGGAAGTTTCAAGGATTAGCGAAGGAAAAGGATATCCAGCTTGCACAAGAACTTAATGGTCAAGAATCCAGCTATAGATTTGATCCTGATCGCATGGAACAAGTGTTAACTAATTTAATTGATAATGCCATTCGTCATACGCCAAGTTTGGGAAATGTGACTGTTTCTGAACGAAGTGATGAGCGGGGATTATATATTGAGGTTATTGATTCGGGATCAGGTATCCCGGAAGAAGACTTGCCTTTTGTTTTTGAAAGATTCTATAAAGCGGATAAAGCAAGAACAAGGGGGCGCTCTGGGACTGGTCTGGGGCTTGCTATTGCCAAGAACATTGTTAATGCTCATAAAGGGCAAATATCAGTACAAAGCAAACTTGGTCATGGTACGACATTTTCTATTTATATTCCTCGAAAAATCGAATAATATAGAAAATTGTGCCGATTGTTCTTGATTCATGAGAAACATTATGTCTAGCTTGACTGCTTTTCTTATTTTGGGTAAAGGAAGGATTCCTGAGAAAATCCTTCCTTTTTTGTTACATAGGAAATTATATAATCTGATGTTGTGGATAACTTTGCGACAAGTTTGACTGCGTTCAGCTCCAGCGCCTACCCCCTCGAGGTCACAAGCCAATCCTCCCAGAAAGGTAAAGGACACCTTTCCGTGAGGCTCGTCTTGTGCTTGTCGGGGGTGATCAAGGCGCTTGCGCATTTGTGCTATAGATAATACTATATTTAAAGGTGTAACTTTTTCTTATTTGATTGCGACTATATTATTGAACGGGGAGGGGAACTGATGGACTCCGTTTTTGATGAATTATATAGAAAATATCATCATGACGTTTTTCAATTTCTTTTTTATATGGTCAAAAACAAAGAACAGGCTGAGGACCTAGTACAAGAGGTCTATATTAGAGTATTAAAATCATATGAAAGATTTGAAGGCAAGAGCAGTGAGAAAACGTGGCTTTTCTCAATTGCACGAAATGTTGCCATTGATTCATTTCGGAAACAAAAGGGCTGGAAGCAGCGGATATTGGAGAAATTTGACTGGACTACTTCACAGGTGAAGGATCATCAACCCATACCTGAAGATATAGCGGTACAAAATGAGGAAATTCAACAAATATATAGATGCCTAGATCAATGCACGGTTGATCAGCGGCTCGTTATTGTTATGAGGTATATTCATGAATTCTCAATTGCAGAAACTGCCGAAGCATTAAGCTGGACGGAAAGCAAGGTAAAGACGACTCAGCATCGTGCTTTAAAGATATTAAAGAAACATATGGAAGAATTGATTGGAAAGGAGGGGATAGATGGTGAAGAAGTCAGAATGGAACGATCAGCAGATTGAGGATTTATTAAGTCAAATGCCGAAGATAAAGGATGAGCGTGATCCTCAAGATATATACCAAAATATTGTTGTAAAGATGAATAAGAAAAGACAAAGAGTATGGATGATGCCTGCTGTTGCCACTGTAGGTGCGGCCCTTCTGCTTTTCATTCTCGTTCCCGGCCTTTTAGATGGAAATTCTTCTCAAGAAAATGCATTAGATCATACGGATCAACCCTCATCTGAAATCGCAATGTTGGAAGATACGATGAATGAAGAAAAAGTAGAACAAAAGACAAAGATGGATGAAGAAGTCACTCCGTTTTCAGCAGATGCAGAGCCTGAAACGACGAGTGAGATGGGCATCAGATCTGTAGGTATTGAAGATTCAGCTACGGCAATATATGAAGAAGATCTTGCTGATAAGTATGTTCTGACATATGCCATTCCGGATCCGAATGTAATGATGTCCGTTCCTGTCAGTGTCCTTGTCTCTAAAGAGGAAGATAAATCTAAATTTGAGCTATTTACAGAAAATATGGCGAATTTGAAGGAAGAAGAGTGGGGATTAAGGGACTATTTCCCACTAAATGCGGATCTAACTTTTGATGAAGAGAGTAATGTCCTCACAGTAGATGTACCGATTGACCATTCATATGGAAAAGGATCGGCGACTGAGATTATTTTCAATGATACCCTAAGTTATATGATGACTACATTAGATATTGAGAAAATTAATTTATTAACTGCTGGAAACCCGGGGGTTGAGTTAGGTAACTTCGGATTGATCGAAGAATTCGTACCAAAAGAACAATTGGGCAATCATGCGTATTATTTTTATTATCCAAATGATTCAACGTCCAAGCCATTTATCGTTCCATATGGTGAGAAGTTAAAATCAATTAACGAGGCATTCTCTGCAATGAAAGAAAATCAGGACAAAGCACATTTAGTAGCTTCAATCCCTGCTGAGATAAGCCTTGAAACAGAAGAAGACCCAGCAGAAAAGAAATTGACCATTCATTTTGGAGACGGCTCTATCATAAATAATGATGAACCAACCTTGCATACAATCGAAGCGATTCTGCTAACAGCAAAAGACTTTAATTACCAGACCGTTAAATTGGAAAATACAAATATTGATATAGTAGGCAAATTTGATTTAAATAATGAAATCAAAGTACCAGTGGCCGCTAATAAACGCAGTTTACCACAATAAAAAGATAAGCCAAATTGGCTTGTCTTTTTTCTTTTGTAAAAGGTTGTGTTAAATCATATTGTTGGTGCACAAAACCGCCATTGGTATACCCGCTCATTAAGTTATTCATACGAATAAAACCCATTCGCGTGTACACCAATGGCTCTTAATCAACAATTAACATTAACGTGCCCTAGGAAAAAATAAATGGTCGGTCTGATTAATTGAACAAGCCTTTATGTACGAAGTAATAACCAGCGCAGTGAAATTAAGCAGACCGACATTTACATACTAGGTCTTTGGCAGATGCTCATGAATGTTTTTTGTAATAAAACTAAAGCTCCTTTCATATGGTGAATAGGGTAGAAACGAATGGAGGAGGGGAAAGGTGGATTACATAAAACGTTTTATTATTGCAGCAATTATGGTAGCCTGTGTCAGCTTATTATTTCTCGGAGGCAAAAATACACAAGCGGGCATGATAGAATTAAATGGAACAATTAATGAGGTTAGTGAGCAATAATCTTAAAGGTTTTTGTTTGCTAGACTAAGGCCTTCAACGTATAATAGGGAAAAATTGGGGAGGCCAAAGGATGCTGACAGACTATCATAATCATTTAGAAACAGGCACATTAAGCTTAGATTATTTACGGAAATTTACAGATGCGGCAAAGGAAAAAGGAATTGATTGTTTTGGGATATCAGAGCATGCGTACCATTTTTATCAAACAGCAGATATCTTGCAGAATTCATGGGTGAATGAACGGCGCTACTATGATATGAAAGATTATGTCAGCCTTTTTCATCAAGCATGGGATAAGGATATCGATGTGAAAATGTCGATTGAAATGGATTACACACCAGGAAAGCATGAAGAAATGAAACGATTTATTCAAGCATACTCCTTTGATTATGTAATCGGCTCTATTCACTGGATAGGCGATTTCGGCATTGATTTAGCCGAATACAAGCATGAATGGGAAAAAAGAGACATTAATGAAATTTACAAAAAGTATTTTGATCAAGTTGTTACGCTTGCAGAGTCTAATTTATTTGATATCATTGGCCATATTGATTTAGTGAAAATATTCAAGTATGTTCCAGAGAATGAGGAGTTTCTTCTAGAACAATATGAGCGGGCGACCGATGCTTTAGCCAATTCAAAAACATGTGTGGAGATAAGTACGGCTGGCTTAAGAAAGCCGGTTGGTGAATTATATCCAGATAAACGGCTGCTTGAAAAATGTTTCTCGAAAAACATTCCGATCGTATTATCATCAGATGCTCATTTTCCTGAACATGTAGGAGCTGATTTTGGACAAGCTGTTGCTTTAGCAAAAGAGGCCGGATATCAATCGATCATGACATTTTCTAATGGGGTAAGAAAAGAATACCCACTTGGATAAAATAAAACAAGCAGTAGACGGCTATTGAAGCCTTCCACTGCTTATTTTTATTATAAATGAATTCGATTTAACGAAACAATATCATCAAGCTGATTTAGTAAAGCTAATGAGTGATCATCTAAAGGTTTGTCAAATGAAAGCACCATGATTGCTTCTCCGCCGATTTCTTTTCTGCCAACCTGCATGGTTGCGATATTAATTGAATGGTCGCCGAGAATTTTTCCAACACGGCCAATCACACCAGGACGATCTCTGTGCTGAATATAAAGGAGATTCCCCTCTGGGAGAAAATCAATATTAAAGCCATTTAAGAAAACAATCCTTGGACCATAATTGTCGATATAAGTCCCTCTAATGACAAAAGACTTTTCTTCAGCCTTAGCTGTTACAGTTAAACAATTTGCATATCCGAATGGATCGGCAGAAATCTTTTCCCCTACCGTAATTCCTCGTTCCTTAGCCGTAAGCAGGGCATTCACTTCATTTACATTGACAGCTATTCTATTTTTGAAAAAGCCAGCCAGTGTTGCTTTTGTTAAATAAGAGGTTTCCAATTCTGTAACCGTTCCAGAATATGTAATAGAAAGCTCTTGAATCCCCTCTTTTATACACTGTGAAAGAATCGACCCCATTTGTTTGGACATTTGATGGAATGGTCGGATTTTCTCGTAAATATCTTTGGATATCGCTGGTAGATTGATAGAGTTTGAGACAGGCTTTTCTTCCAAAAATAATCGGACCTCTTTTGATACTTGGCTAGCAACATTTAGTTGTGCTTCCTTTGTTGAAGCGCCTAGATGTGGAGTTGCAATGACATGATCAAATTTAAGCAGTGGATTTTCTCCAGGAGGTTCCGTTTCAAAGACATCAAGAGCCGCACCAGCAACATGTCCATTTCCTATATATTTTGCTAGGGCTTGTTCATCAATAATTCCACCGCGGGCACAATTAAGAAAAAACACGCCTTTTTTTGTTTTGCTTAGAGCATGCTCATTAATCAGCCCTTTCGTCTCTGCGGTAAGTGGGGTATGTACGGTAATAATGTCTGCGTGCTCTAGTACTTCATCCAGTGTGCATAATTCAACCCCAAGTTTCCCTGCGCGATCTTTTGTTAAGAACGGATCAAAAACATGAATATTCATCCCGAAGGCTTTTGCGCGTTTGGCAAGTTCGGTACCAATTCTACCCATACCGAGAATGCCTAGTGTTTTTCCGAATAGCTCCGTTCCAATAAAATCATTACGCTGCCACTCTAAATTTTTGACTGTTTGATGTGCTTGGGGAATATTTCTCATCATGGAGGCCATCATGGCAAAGGTGTGTTCAGCGGTAGAGATTGTATTTCCATCTGGAGCATTAATAACAACGATGCCTTTACGTGTAGCAGCTTCCACATCGATATTATCAACGCCGACACCAGCACGGGCAATGATTTTCAACCGAGGCATCTTATCTAATAATGCCTCATCCACCTTTGTCGCACTTCTTACAAGCAAAGCGTCAATTTCATCTAAGTAAGACTCGGGATCTGTCACTTTTTTTTGAATGACCTTAGCGTTAGTCATTTCTAATAACGGCTGCAGCCCCTCTTTACTAATTGAATCAGCAACCAAAATAGTAAACATATTTACACCTCACAATAAAAATAATTTTCAGATAATTTTACAGGACGAATATGTATCTGTCAATTGAGGGAGGAAGTTTCACCTTAATCTTCCCATTTTAATTTTTTTCGAGTATAATAATAGATGTATAAAATTATACGGTCTATCTTCGGGGCAGGGTGAAATTCCCGACCGGCGGTGATGAGATTTTTCTCTAAGCCCGCGAGCCTATAATAGCGAAGGCAATGATCCAATCAATTCATGGCAAATGCTTTGATGACTTTTGGAAAAGCCTAAGCTTGGGGCAGGATTTGGTGCGATTCCAAAGCCGACAGTACAGTCTGGATGGGAGAAGATGGAGGTTCTGCAGACGTTCAAAAAATGCAGGTTAATTGAACGTTTATTAAGTGAGCCTTTGTAATCTCCCTCAAGTGATGAACTTGAGGGTTTTCTTTTGCATAGGCAAATGAACTGCTGAACCTTTCTTCTTTAGGAGAGATAGTCCTAACAAGGAGAGAGGAACATGAAGAAACTTACGATTAAAGCTTTTGTTGGAATTGGGATGCTTAGCAGTATTTCATACATTTTGATGCTGTTGAATTTCCCTATACCGCCATTTCCAGGATTTTTGATGATTGATTTCAGTGATATTCCTGCATTGATCGCTGTATTAATTTTTGGACCAGTGGCTGGTATTTTGGTTGAACTATTTAAAAATATTTTGGATTACTTTATGACTGGTAGCGCGACTGGAGTACCAGTTGGTCATATAGCAAACTTTGTGGCGGGAATTCTGTATATACTGCCGACCTACTATGTTTATAACAAACTGAAAACAAAAAAAGGCATGACATTTGGATTAGTAGTGGGTACACTAATCATGGCTATTATCATGAGTGTGCTAAATTACTTCGTGATCTATCCAGCATATACATTCTTTTTGAATATGCCGGCGATGTCTGCTCCTGAAATTCGTACAGTCGTTGTTACGGCGATCTTACCATTTAATATTGTTAAAGGTTTATTAATTACAATCGTGTTCATGCTATTATTTGCGCGCATGAGTCCGTGGATTAATAAGCAAAATTCATATAGAAATGCTGTTTAATAGATAATTAGAAAAAAAGCAACGGCCTGCACCGTTGCTTTTTCTAATTGGCTCTGTCAAACGGGTCTGTTGATTTCCGCTTCAGGCACTCAGCAAACCCGCGGGGTCTCACCTTTCCCACTACTCCCGCAGGATATTGAATAGACTTCTTGAATTGACACCGCACAAGGAAATGCGGATGCATTTCCGAGGAGTCTCGCGCCTTCCGCTTTAATCAACAGGGTGCAAAAATTAACCATCAGCTTTAACGTAGCTTTAAATTAAAAAACCCCCTTTTCTATTAAAAAGGGAGCGGTCGTACTCATATTAAGAATGAACTATTCGAATTTAAGTGGGTCGCCATCGAATGAATCGTCAGCTACTTTAATGGAGTCTGTTGGACAGCCTTCGAATGCATCCATCATATCATCGATTAATACATCTGGAATTTCAACAATTCCTTGGTTATCATCTAGTGTAACGAATGCAATGCCTTCGTCATCGTAATCATAAATATCTGGTGCAGCTGCTCCGCATGCCCCACATGCGATGCAAGTTTCTTTGTCAACAATTGTATACTTTGCCATGAAAAAACCTCCCAAAATTTAAAACAAATATTCTGTTATTTTTTGAAGATAAAAACGTATTCCTCATACCTATTGTAAGACTGAATGGTCAACATTTCAATAGAAAAAGTATTGAGAATGCTTATCACACAAGGTTTTGTGAATTCTAGTAAAAGTGAGATTTAATAAGACTCAATTTTTTTATTCATGATAAAATAAACATAAGCGGATGACAAATAGGATGAGTGACTAAATTTCATAGATAACTTTAGTCATTTTGGCTGCTTTTATTCATTTCATTAAATCTGAAATGGAGTGTGATAGGATGGCAAATTCTTACCTTTCAATGATCGTTTTATATTGTCTACATAGAATGGATGGGCAGAGGACCATTTATTCAATCCTCCATTTATTGAATGGAAAAAAATCAGCGCAGACGATTCAAGATGCTCATTTCTTTCAGCTAACAAAATTATTCAATACATTTTCATTATTAAATAGATCCGACTTAGAGCAGATCATTTCTGCATTGAATGAGCAAGCATATATCTCCAGACATACTGAACAAAGTTATCAAGTAACCTCTGCAGGTTTAAAACAAATAAATGATTTCTTCAACATGCATCCAATACCCCCAGAATTAAATGGCTGGAGGTTCCATAACGTAACAGAACTATTTTGGGAAAGGATTTCATTAGCCATACAAGTTATTTCACAGCTAAGGAATCGAGAGTCTAAATATTTGCCTATTCAAAAGAAAAAGGAACTTCATCAATGGTTAAAGACTTTTTTGTATGAATCACAGTTAAGCAGGGATGAATTAGCCAAGAGAATTTATGATGAGCTAGTGAGATGCTTGGAAACAAATCATCATATAGATCCCGTAATATTTGTGAAGAGATTAACAGGCTTTCAGATTATTGGATTGACAGAGAAACAAGCCGCTTGGAATTTAGATATGGACGAGGATGCCTATCATATCCAATTCCTCGGAATTCTTCACTATATGTTAGAGATGATTGAAACAAAACAAAGCGATTTTCCACTATTAAGGCTGCTAATTGCTGATAAAAGAGACATTGTCCCCCTTACTCAATCAAGCAACAGGACATTTGACTTATTGAAAAAAGGCTATAGCCTTGAAGAGATCACGCATATACGTAATCTGAAAAAAAGTACAATTGAAGATCATATCGTTGAAATTGCCTTAAATGTGCCTGATTTTGATATTTCCACCTTTGTAAATAAAGAAAAGAAAGAATTAATTTTAATCGCAGTAGAAACAGCAGCATCAAAGCAGCTAAAACATATTCGCGAACTTGTTCCTAATGCGGATTATTTTGAAATTCGATTAGTAATGGCAAGAGGCTGGTGAGAAGAATGGATCTTGAATTTCACTTAGAGAAGCATTTTAACTATACCTCTTTTAGGGTAGGGCAGAAAGAAGTCATTACCTCGATTCTAGATGGAAAGCATACAATCGCAATGCTTCCCACAGGAACAGGGAAATCATTATGCTACCAGCTGTCAGGTTATTTGCTAAAGGGGCAGATCGTCATTATTTCCCCGTTATTATCATTAATGCAGGATCAAGTAGAACAGCTAATGATGAATGGGGAAAAAAGCGTAATTGCCTTCAATTCTTTTCTCACACAAGAAGAGAAATATCAAGCTTTATTACATTTGAATAAATATAAATTTATTTTTCTTTCACCTGAGATGCTGCAATCTGAAAGTATCATCAAAAGGTTGGGAGAGCAGCAGATTGGATTATTTGTTATCGATGAAGCGCATTGTATTTCTCAGTGGGGATATGATTTTAGACCAGATTATTTAAAACTGGGAGATGTCAGAGAGAAATTAGGGAATCCGCTTACCCTGGCATTGACGGCAACTGCCACACCAGAAGTAAAGGAAGATTTAATCGAATCTCTCGGATTGGGTAACTGGAATGAATTTATCTATTCAGTAGACAGACCGAATATCTCTTTATCTGTAGAAACGATTAGCTCCTATCAGGATAAAACAGAGAGATTAGTAGAACTAATCAAGAACCTAAAAGGACCAGGAATCATTTACTTTTCCAGTAAGAAAGTATCTGAACAAATGGCTGTTCTCCTAAAAGAAAGAGGAATTGATAAGGTGATGGCTTATCATGGCGGAATGGAGCAGGAAAGCAGGGTTCTTATTCAGCAGCAATTTCTCCATGGGCAATTAGATATTATTTGTGCAACAAGTGCTTTTGGAATGGGGATTAATAAAGGAAATATTCGTTATGTTATTCATTTTCATATGCCGCTTCAGCTTGAAAGCTATTTACAGGAAATCGGAAGAGCTGGGCGGGATGGATTGAAGAGTTTGGCAGTCCTCCTGTACTCTCCAGGAGATGAACAGCTCCCTTATCAGCTTGCAGAATCGGAGCTGCCAAGCGAAGCTCAAATAGAGTGGATATATCAGTGGTTTGTGGAACATGATGAGGCAGTAAAGAATATTGAACCATTTGAAAATGAAGTGAGAAGGCTTGCTGGTCTTACCGATATTCAGTGGAGAATGATTAAGAACTATTTATGTGAATCAGAGGCAGCGTCCTTACAAGAGAATTTTCTGCAGCTCAAGATCTTTATTAATCAACGATTGCAAATAAAGAGGAAGAAGATAAATGAAATGCATATGTGGGCGCAGCCACCGTATGAAGAATGCCGCAGAAAAAAAATCTTGAAGTATTTTAAAGAAGACAAGACAATAGAAGTAGAAGATTGCTGTGATCAATGTGGAATCGATTTAGCTTCCTTCTATACTGATTCTGATAACCACAAAACTGCCGAGGATGCCTTTGATTGGAAAAGGCATTTGGCAGAAATTCTTTTAATAAGTGAGCGAAGCGAATGAAAGATAAATATTCTGGCGTAATTAAAGAGCTCTCTGATAAAGAATTATTATTCCACCTCTATCTTACGCAAATTATCCTATTAACGATTTCAGGTATTTTAGGTATGATATTAATGGATAGTTTTGTCGAATTCCTCCGATTATTCCAATGGAATGATAAGAATATCCTTCTTATTGGAGGAATAGCAGGATTAGCCGTTGTTATCCTTGACTTATTCCTAATGAGAGTTCTTCCATCTTCATACTATGATGATGGGGGATTGAATGAGCGGATTTTCCGCAACCGGAGTGTCCTTCATATTGCTTTCATTGCTGCGGTTATTGCCTTTAGTGAGGAATTATTATTTAGGGGCATTATTCAGACGCATGCTGGGTTGGTGATTTCGAGTCTTATTTTTGCTGTCGTTCATTACCGCTATTTATTTAACTGGTTTTTATTTTCTAATATTGTCCTTTTAAGCTTTTTTATTGGTTATCTTTTCTTACTCACAGAAAATTTATGGGTAACCATCTTTATGCATTTCATTATTGACTTTTTACTTGGCGTAATTATCAAGATAAAGTATCAAAATAACAAACAGGAAGGGATGTTCCATGAATAGAGAAGATCCTTACAGAGATCAAGCTGAACGGCTTCGAAAGAAAATAGAGAAAAATACAGAGAATAAGGAACAGTCGTCTGCTAAGGAGAAATTACCACCTAGAAGCAGGCTCCATCGAGAAAAAAAGAAGAAAAATAAATGGAAAATTAAATATCCTATTATTAGTTTGCTTGCCTTATTTTTTATCTTGCTCCCTGTGGTGACTTTAAGTATGTATAATTATTTGACAAGTGATACCCCTGGGGGATCTGAAAAGGTGAACAATAGTAAGTCAGGTTATGAAACGGTTGGCTATGAAGATAAGGATGATACGAAAAATACAAAGATTGAGGAAAGGGAAACAGCTCCAATTGAAGATAAGGGAGAAACTGATTCCAATAATCAAGAGGTAATCGACAAGGGGATTCCGACTCCTAGAGATCCGGTTGTCGGTGATAAATCAGATAAGGGTACTGCTGAATCTGAAAAAGAAACCGATGATCAAACAAGTGAGGAAGAACAAAAAGAACAAAATGAGGAACCTTCAGTCATTTATCATACAGTGAAGTCGAATGAAAACCTGTATAGAATTGCCTTGAAGTATTACAATTCCCAATCAGGCGTTGAAATTATTAGAAAAGCGAATAATCTAAATAACACTGATATTCATGTAGGACAAGTTTTAACGATTCCAAAGAACTAATTTCCACCTCCCCTAATCATATAACATGGTACAAGCACATATAGTAAGTGTATAGAAGTATGTATTTATATATGGGCTTTGTTAGGAGGGGGAGAATGGAAGCAACAATTAAAATGCTTGACGAAAGAACGGATCAAGCTACGAGAAAAATGCTTCAAAAGGTTGTTGAAAGAAAAAGGAAATTTGATAATTTTAAGCGCCGGCATCTATATGTCATGTGGGCAACTATATTTATTACCTTTTTCTACTTGCTCTATATTAATCAGACAGTGATTGAACCGTATTCCTACTCCTTTGCTGCCATGTTCTCTGCCTATGTGAATCATTCAGCCAATTTATATTTAATTGTTTTCACAGTTGGATTGTATGGTTTAATGAATCTATTAAGGACAAAAAGAGAAAAGGCAGAAAAAGAATACCATGCATTAAGATGTGAAATTATTGATAAAAGCAAGGATCTTTGGAAAAAGGAAGAGGAATGGAAAAATAGGCATCTTGTATATGAAATGATGAAAACCAATTATGACATTAATCTTTATCATGAAAATAAATAAATCCACAGAAAAGGTAAGTAAAGCTGCTTCTTTTCTGTGGTCCTTGTTTTTTAAAAGATTCGCTTTTTCCCTTGTTCGTCTTTCAAAATTTCTACGGCCTCTCTAAAACGCTGAGAGTGAATGATCTCTCGTTCTCTTAGGAACCGTAAGCTATCGTTAATATCTGGATCATCACTCATATTAATAATCCATTGATAGGTGGCTCTTGCCTTCTCCTCAGCCGCAATATCTTCATACAAATCGGCAATTGGATCGCCTTTTGCTTGAATATATGTTGCAGTCCAAGGGACGCCGCCAGCATTTTCATAATAGAGGGCATTGTCATGATTGGCATAATGTGCACCTAATCCTGCTGCTTTCATTTGGTCGGGAGTGGCGTCTTTAGTCAATTTAAATACCATTGTGGCAATCATTTCTAAATGAGCAAATTCCTCTGTTCCGATATCTGTGAGTAGACCAATGACTCTATCAGGTATTGTGTACCGCTGATTTAAGTATCTTAAGGCAGCTGAAAGCTCTCCATCGGCTCCGCCGTATTGTTCAATTAAGAATTTCGCAAGCATCGGGTTACATTGACTGACACGAACCGGATATTGTAATTTCTTCTCATAAACCCACATATAACCCCTCCATCATATAAAGCAATTGGTTATAGTTATTGTTCCGAAAGCACTTCCACAATTAAATTTGCCATGGCCATGGTGGATCATCCCAATTCCATGGGGTTCCTGAATAGCTGTGACCAAAATGCATAAGTGGGCCGTATTTGCTCTCAATTGCATTTCTGAGCTTCTTTCTTTCACTTACATAATGATTAAATTGTTTAATTGCCTCCTCATCTCCATTATGAGTATCGAGATATAAATTAAGCTCAACTAGCACAAAATCAACTGCCTGAAGATGCTCCAATAACTGATAATATTCAGCTGGCAGCTGTTTCATGAGTGCCCCTCCTTTGCCTTCTCATATGGACTGAAATAGGGATCGTAGAATGCCTTCCATAATGTACCTGCACGCAGTGCCTCCATTGGTGAAAATTGAGGGAGATTTGGCGGCTGAAAGCCCATATATAGATTAGGTGGAGTGGAAAAGGTTTTTACTTTGATCGGTTTGCAAGGATCGAATGGACTAACATAAGGATGGTAAGTTTTTATAGGTGTGAACATGTAATCCCTCCTTTAAATGTACGTCATTCAATCTTATGACTAAAATTTTGCTTTCATGTTTACTTTTATGAAGGGTTTTAGAGATATATGTGGAATAATAAAAGCATAGCTGTAAATAATATTTTGAGGTGATAATTATGTTTGTGAAAAGCGTCATGATTCCAAAATTTAAGAGCTATACAATTGATCACGATAAGACAATCAAGGATGCCCTTGAAAAATTAGAAGAACATCAAATTGATGGGTTGCCAGTTTTAGAGGGGGACTCCTATGTTGGAATTATTACACGTTACGGAATTTATGAAAATTATTTTTCCGCAGAACAAACAAAAGAAGATTATTTACAGAAAACATTAGTGAAGGAAATTGTCACACATAAAGAGCATTATTTAAGTGGTGATGAAATATTTGAAAGTACACTTTTGGATTTAAAGGATTTCCCACTGTTAGCCGTGCTTGATGATAATCAGAAATTCTTAGGGGTCGTTACCCGCTATGATGTCCTTGCACAATTTCAATCTGCTTTTGGCATGAATAGACCAGGTGTCCGAATCGCCTTTACTTCTTCCGAAACAGAGGGAAGACTTGCAAGGCTAGCTGACATCGCACAGCATTATCATGAACAAATCATTTCACTTGTCACTTTCGACGAGACAGATAGACTTATCCGAAGAATTGTCATGAAGATCGAAAAGAAAGAAAACATTGATCAATTCATTGAAAAACTTGAAAACTCAGGATTCCGAGTTCTCGATGTAAAGGAAGATTAATCAAATCAATATAACCCCAAATCCCCTCTTGAAATCTAGTGAGAGGGGATTTTCTGTTTTCTCATAAATTATGGTATGATTTCTTTAGTTTCTAAAGATTGTTGTTTTTGTATAAGTTGTGTAAATGAAAAAATGTTGACAAAAAAAGTTGTTGATTGGAGCGGAAGGTGCGAGACTCCAGCGGGAGTAGTGGGACAGCTGAGACCCCACAGGCGCATGGCACCGAGGAGGCTCACCGCCCACCCCGCGGAAAGCGAGCAGCCTGGAGCGGAAATCAACCTCTACACACTCCTTTTTAATAGCACAATGTTTGCGAAAATAGCCTTAGATTATAAGAATTTAAAGTTTGCTGTTAAACAGTAGGGCTTTTTAGGGCAGGAGGAAATATGGGCTATCTTTTTATCGTTGTAATTATATTCATCATATTAATCATTGGGCTCGTTGCTTATATGTTTAAGGAGGCATTCGCTAATCGGGTCATTCAAATGGATGTTTCTTTTTCTGATTTTCCGGAAACCTTTGGGGAAGTAAAGCTATTTTTTATATCGGATATACATAAAAGGGATATTTCTGACCAAATTATTCAAGAAGTGAAGAACCTGAAAGCAGATATTGTTATTATTGGTGGAGATTTAGTAGAAAAAGGTGTTCCATTTGAAAAAGTAAGAAGTAATCTCCTTAAATTAAAGACACTCGGAGATGTTCTTTTTGTATGGGGAAATAATGATTATGAGGTTGATTATCGGTATTTGGATGCACTTTTATTAGATTGCGGTGTGCAGATTCTAGATAATACGGCAGCTACCTTTGAATCAGCTGAAGGTGAACGTCTTATTTTTATGGGGATAGATGATATAGGCGTAAAAAGAGATCGGTTTGACCTCGCATTGGGAGATGCAGGAGAAGGCGGATTCAAAATCCTAGTTAGCCATAATCCGAAAGTCATTGATATGATTGAAAAGGAACATAATATTCGCCTTGTCTTAAGTGGACATACACATGGTGGGCAGATCCATATTCTAGGATACAGTCCATATGAAAAAGGAAAATTAAAAGTATTAGAAAAAACAACCCTGCTAATTAGCAACGGTTATGGCACAACTGCGCTGCCTTTGAGATTAGGAGCAAAAGCAGAAACCCATCTAATTACTTTAAAAAAGGGGTAGTGCTCCATGGGAATATTTGTGGACGACTCACCAACAATTATTCATTTCATACACTAATTAAAAGAGTTGGTTCACGGCAGGGGGCATTTGCATGCGCTTAGAACGTTTGAATTATAATAAAATTAAGATCTTTTTAACTTTGGATGATTTATCGGAAAGAGGCCTCACGAAAGAGGATATATGGAAGGATTCTATGAAATGGCATCAGCTCTTTCATGAGATGCTTGAGGAAGCTAGTGATGAGTTTGGCGTAGAAATTCAAGGGTCTGTTGCGGTAGAGATTTTCTCCATGCAGACTCAGGGAATGATCATGATCGTCACAATGGAAGAGCAAGAGAGTGAGGATAGCTTTCAGGATGGATTTATTGAAATGCAAGTGATTATGGAGGGTGAGGATATTCTTTTTGAACTGGATGAATTTGAATATGCCATCCAATTGGCAAAGCGTTTATCCAGTATCAAGATGACAGCTGGGTCCCTCTATGCTTATGAAGACCATTATTATTTTCATTTCTGTAATCATGATCCAGCGGAATTAAACAAATTGATTGCGATCCTTGCAGAATATGGGAATCCTTCAATGAAAAGCATCCATATACTTCAGGAATATGGCAAAGAAATAATTAAAGACGAGGCAATAGAAACGCTGGTAAAGTATTTCCACTAAAGTAGGGAGGAGGGATTAATCTCTCCTCTTCTGTGCATAACAAAGTAATATTTTATGTATATCCAAGGATTTCGGTAGGGTAAATATTTATAGATTTATTGGGTAAAACAAGGTGTAGAATGAAAAAGCTCTACCTTGTATTTTTTTATGATGTCAATTAGTAAATTCCTTAAAAATAGTGTCATTACTTGTCATTTAAAATAATTAGAAGTAGAGCTGTGGGTGGAGTTGAGAGCGTTTACATAAAATTATCAAAAAATAAGAAAAAAAACTTTTTTCATCTTGCATAAATTAAACAAAGGTGTATACTATGTCATGAATGGGACAACAAATGAAAGAGATTTCTAGGAGGTTTACTGATGGTAGCCAATAATGGTACTGAAACGAATAAAGAAGACAAACTTGACGTGTTAAAGTCAACTCAAACTGTTATTCATAAGGCGTTGGAGAAGCTAGGGTATTCAGATGAAGTGTATGAACTCTTAAAAGAGCCTCTTCGAATGATGACTGTTAAAATTCCAGTCCGGATGGATGATGGAACTGTGAAAGTCTTTACTGGCTACCGGGCCCAACATAACGATGCAGTCGGTCCAACAAAAGGTGGAATTCGTTTCCATCCAAATGTAACAGAAAAAGAAGTGAAAGCCCTTTCGATTTGGATGAGCTTAAAATGTGGAATTGTTGACCTACCATATGGTGGGGGAAAAGGCGGAATTGTATGTGATCCAAGAAACATGTCCTTCCGTGAATTAGAAGCATTAAGCCGTGGATATGTACGTGCAATCAGCCAAATCGTCGGTCCGACGAAAGATATCCCAGCACCAGATGTATTTACTAACTCACAAATCATGGCATGGATGATGGATGAATATAGCAGAATGGATGAGTTTAACTCACCAGGATTTATTACTGGGAAGCCATTAGTACTTGGTGGTTCTCATGGCCGTGAATCTGCAACGGCTAAAGGGGTAACAATCTGTATTAATGAAGCAGCAAAAAGAAGAGGAATTGAATTAAAAGGCGCAAGAGTAGTTGTGCAAGGATTTGGGAATGCAGGAAGCTTCCTATCTAAATTCTTACATGATGCTGGAGCTAAAGTAATTGGTATTTCTGATGCGTATGGTGCATTACATGATCCAAACGGTCTTGATATTGATTATTTACTTGACCGTCGCGATAGCTTCGGAACAGTAACTAACTTATTTAATGATACAATTACGAATAAAGAGCTCTTGGAATTAGATTGCGATATTTTGGTTCCAGCAGCGATTGAAAACCAGATTACAGATGAAAATGCTCATAATATTAAAGCGAAAATTGTTGTTGAAGCTGCGAATGGACCTACTACATTGGAAGCTACACAGATTCTAACTGAGCGTGGAATTTTGCTTGTTCCTGATGTACTAGCCTCTTCTGGTGGAGTAACAGTGTCATACTTTGAGTGGGTACAGAATAATCAAGGTTACTATTGGTCTGAAGAAGAAGTTGAAGAAAAGTTAGAAAAGATTTTAGTGCAATCATTTGAGAATATTTATGATACAGCTGAATCTCGTCGTGTAGATATGCGTCTAGCTGCCTACATGGTCGGTGTTAGAAAGATGGCAGAAGCATCAAGATTCCGTGGCTGGGTTTAATTAGATCATTTGAATCTTTAAGAAAAATCTCCTATCATGTTTGGTAGGGGATTTTTAATTTCTCCTTTGGAAAGGAGTACATAAACATGAAAAGAGAAGATGTAATTATTATTGGGGGAGGTCCATGTGGTTTAGCGGCAGCGATATCACTTATTGAAATTGGACGAAATCCGCTGGTGATTGAAAAAGGCAATATTGTCCACGCGATCTACCATTATCCAACACATCAAACCTTTTTTAGCACAAGTGAAAAGTTAGAAATTGGGGATGTTCCTTTTATAACTGTAGAACATAAGCCACGAAGAAATGAAGCTTTAACCTATTACCGTGAAGTAGTTAAAAGGAAGAATATTAAGGTAAATTCATATGAAAAAGTAATAAAGGTAGTAAAACAAGAAAATAATGAATTTCTAATTGAATCAAATAAAGATCAGTACATTGCAAATCAAGTAATTATTGCAACTGGCTATTATGACAATCCAAACTTCATGAATATTGAAGGGGAAGACCTTCCGAAGGTACTTCATTATTTTAAAGAGGCTCATCCCTATTTTGATAAGGATGTAGTAGTTGTTGGCGGCAAAAATTCAAGTGTTGATGCGGCATTAGAGCTAGTAAAGGCTGGTGCAAGAGTGACTGTTATTTATCGTGGAAGTGAATACTCCCCGAGTATAAAACCATGGATATTGCCAGAATTCGATTCTCTTGTTAGAAATGAAACCATTAAAATGGAATTTAATGCACAGATAAAAGAAGTTCATCAGGATAAAGTGATCTATTTGAAAAATGATCAAATGTATGAGATCAAAAACGACTTTGTCTTCGCAATGACTGGGTATCATCCAGATCATCAATTTCTAAAGGAAATGGGCGTGCAGATCGATCAGGAAACAGGCAAGCCTTTCTTCAATACTGAGACAATGGAAACAAATGTTGAGGGTATCTTTATTGCAGGGGTAATAGCAGCAGGTAACAATGCAAATGAGATTTTCATTGAAAATGGCCGTTTTCATGGCGGTTTAATAGCACAGGCAATCAAAAATAAATAGTAAAAAAAGAAATCGGCGAAATAGCCGATTTCTTTCATTATAATGACTAAATAAGGAACATTTCTTCAATTGCTTTCATTTCATTCGTGCTCTCTAAACCAATTAGTAATTTGATTCGTGCTTTTTGGCCATTTAGACCGTTAGAGAAAATAACGCCTAAATCCTTTAAGTTCTTCCCACCGCCATCATAACTGTAAACATCTTGAGCAATACCGTTAAAGCAGCGGGAGACGAGAACGATAGGTATATTCTTTTCAATGAGTGCTTTAATTCCGTCAACAGTTGCAGGCGGCAAATTCCCTTGCCCAAGTGCTTCAATAACCACTCCATTATAGTCTAGGTCTCTAATGGCAAGTAAGAGAGTAGAATCCATTCCAGCATGCGCTTTAATTAAGGCGACTCGTTTAGACACTCCAGCAATTTTGTAATATTCATTCGTTGTAGGGAGATGATGGAAGAAGACACCTCTCTTTGTCACTATACCGATCGGTCCGTACTGTGGACTTTGAAAAGTGGAAACATTGCTTGTATGTGTTTTGGTCACATTTTCTGCTGTGTGAATTTCATCATTAAGGACCACAAGAACCCCTTTATTCTTTGCTTCTTCACATGACGCCACTCGAATGGATGAGATTAAATTATAAAGTCCGTCTGCTCCAATTTCATTGCTTGAACGCATAGCACCAGTGACAACAATGGGCATAGATGACTGTACTGTTAAGTGAAGGAAATAAGCTGTTTCCTCTAATGTATCTGTTCCGTGAGTAATAACAACCCCTGAAATTGCTGCTTCTTCATTGTATTTATCAATGATTGTCTTCAGTTTATACATTTCTACAGATGTTATATGTGGAGAAGGAAGATGGAATGGTTCCTCAACAATAATATCAGCAAGAGACAGTAATTCATTTGTCTTTTCAGTTAATGGGTTATTATCAGTTGGCCTGACAGCACCTGTTGAAGCATCTTCACTCATGGAAATTGTTCCGCCTGTATGAATAATAAGTACCTTCTTCTGCATCGAATATTCCTCCGAATTTCTTATTGTAAATGGATGATCTTTTGAACTAAATGGACATAGTTTCCTATTTTTCTAATTCCAATATTTGAAAAGTCATTTTCATTCCTTCATTATCATGTTACGATTAAAGAAAATTATTTGAAAAGAGGGCAGCTCATGCTTGGAATATTATCTGCGGGCATTGCCCCTGGATTAGCACTATTAAGTTATTTTTATTTGAAGGATCAATATAGCTCTGAGCCCATTTCTATGGTATTAAAAACCTTCTTTTTCGGCGCACTGCTTGTGTTTCCAATTATGTTTATTCAATATGTACTTGAAACGGAAAACTTGATTCAATCCAGCTTTATAAATGCCTTTCTTTCAGTTAGTTTGATGGAAGAATTTTTTAAATGGTTTGTATTATTTTATGCGATTTATCAGCATGTAGAGTTTGATGAACCATATGATGGAATTGTGTATGGTGCTTCCGTATCTTTGGGCTTTGCAACATTAGAGAATATTTTCTATCTAATTGCTCATGGAGTGGATCATGCACTTGGAAGAGCTCTTCTTCCAGTATCAAGCCATGCACTTTTTGGTGTCATTATGGGTTATTATATCGGAAAAGGGAAATTTACAGCAACCCATAAATATAAATGGATATTTCTATCCTTATTCTTTCCATTCATTCTTCATGGTACGTATGACTTCATATTAATCACTCAAAAAAATTGGATGATCATAATGCTTCCATTCATGATATTCCTTTGGTGGCTAGGCTTGCGAAAGGTTAAGATGGCCAGAGCGATGAATGCAAAGCATATCGAAAATCACCTTCATTATTAAACAAACTCTTCATTTATAAAAATGAGGAGTTTTTTAATTGTATAAAAAACCAGTTACTACAAAATATAGAGATAATGCTATAAAGATTTACTTTGGAGGTTGCAATCCATGAAAAAGAATTTGTTCATAACTAAAGTATTTCTAATCATTTCTCTATGTATGCTGTTTGTACCAATGAGCTGGAATGATGGAAAGGTTACGGCTTTTACAAATCAAGTCATCCAACAAGGAGCGGTAGGTGACGATGTAATTGAGCTGCAATCAAGGCTTCAATATCTTAGTTTTTATAATGGAAAGATAGATGGTGTATTTGGGTGGGGGACATATTGGGCTTTAAGGAATTTTCAATATGAATTCGGATTGGATATTGACGGGATAGCTGGACAGGGAACAAAGGACAAGCTTGTTAAGGCATCGAATTATAATGAAAGTTTTGTCAAAGAACAAATCAAAAAAGGAAATAAGTTTACGCATTACGGAGGTACTGATTTAGAAAAACAAACGAAGTCGACTAATGAGGGAAAAGCAAAACAAGATACAACTGGAGCACAGCAGAATCAGACCGGTACTCAGCAAAAACCTTCAGCAGCAAATATGCCAAATGGTTTCTCGCAAAATGATATTCAATTAATGGCTAATGCAGTGTATGGAGAAGCAAGAGGAGAGCCTTATACAGGTCAGGTTGCGGTTGCAGCTGTCATTTTAAACCGGGTGGATAGTGCTTCTTTCCCGAACACGGTATCAGGTGTTATTTTTGAACCGCGGGCATTTACAGCAGTAGCAGATGGGCAAATATGGCTGACGCCGAATGAACGGGCAAAGGAAGCTGTTTTGGATGCGATTAATGGCTGGGATCCAACAGGAAATGCACTTTATTATTTCAATCCTGACACTGCTACTAGCGGATGGATCTGGACAAGACCACAAATTAAACAGATTGGTAAACATATTTTCTGTAAATAGAGAGGTGAAGAATGATGCTAAGAGGAATATTAATAGGTGTACTTGGATTAGGTGTAGCTGGAACAGCTTTTTGGGGCTATCAGGAACATCGTGAGAAAAATGCAATCCTGATTAATTCGGAAAATAATTATCAAAGGGCCTTCCATGATTTAACCTATCAAATAGATGTTCTACACGATAAAATTGGTACGACTTTGGCGATGAATTCACGGTCTTCGCTATCTCCTGCCTTAGCGGATGTTTGGAAGCTAACATCTGAAGCTCATTCTAATGTTGGGCAGCTGCCATTAACGTTGCTTCCATTTAACAAAACAGAAGAGTTTCTTGCGAATATTGGGAATTTCAGCTATAAGACTGCAGTTAGGGATTTGGATAAAGAACCGTTATCAGATAAGGAATACCAATCATTAAAAAAGCTATACTCACAGGCTGGAGAAATACAGAAAGATTTACGTGAAGTACAGCATATGGTGCTAGAGAATAATCTTCGCTGGATGGATGTGGAGATGGCCCTAGCATCAGGTGATGAAACGGCAGATAATACAATTATTGATGGATTCAAAACGGTTGAGAAAACAGTTGAAGGCTATGGAGAGATGGACTTTGGTCCAGCCTTTGTAAACATGCAGAAAAAAGATGAGAATTTCGAATATCTTGAAGGTAAACAGATTTCTAAAGAAGAAGCTGAAAAAATTGCTAAGAAATATGCAAACTTCGGAAATAAAGTGAATGTGCAAGTCACGGAAAATGGGGATGGTTCAAAATATGGATTTTATAGTGTAACTGTCCAAGATAAGAAAACAAAAAATGAAGCTAATATGGATATCACCAAAAAAGGCGGCTATCCTATATGGTTCATCCTTGCAAGAGATGTAGAAAAACAAGCCATTAGCTTGAATGAAGCGAGTAAAAAGGCCATTACATTTTTGAAAGAAAACGGGTTTGAAAGCTTGGATTTATTCGAAAGTGCACAATATGATAACATTGGGGTCTTTACCTTCGTAACGAATGAAAATAATATTAGAATTTACCCAGAGTCTATTAAGATAAAGATTGCATTGGATAATGGGAAAATGCTTGGATTTTCTGCAGAGGATTATTTAAGATCCCATCATGTTAGGGATATTCCTGAACCTGCCATAACGAAGGAAGACGCACGTTCAAAGATTAACCCACAAGTAAAAGTAATGGAAGATCAGTTAGCCGTAATTATTAATGACTTGAATCAAGAAGTTCTCTGCTATGAGTTCTTAGGAACATTAGGGGATGATACGTACCGGATCTTCATTAATGCTGAGGACGGAATGGAAGAAAAAGTTGAAAAATTAAAAAATGCAGAGCAAATATTTGAAGATGTTGTCTAAAGGAAGAGTCATAGGACTTTTCCTTTTTCCCTTTCAGGCTAAAGAAGACTAAGCTTTTCGTATATGTACAAAACTTTCCATACATGTCATAATTAATGGATAAGATGAACCTTTTGCATGAGAAAGTGTGGTCTGTATGGTAAATATCGGTGATGTACTTATATTAGAACTAAGTCGTTCAGAGAAAGTCGAACAATATAAATGTAAGATCGTTGAAAGGTCAGGAGATAAGCTTTTTATTGATTACCCAATAAGTTTGGAAACAAAGAAAACCGTGTTTCTTCTGGATGGCACACAATTAAAAGGGAATTTTGTTTCGGATGACGGTTCTGTTTACCTTTTCGAATGTGAGGTACTTAGAAGGGTGAAGCAGAAAATTCCGATGATTGTTTTATCTTATCCAGGTAATGAACATCTTGTAAGAATCCAGCGAAGACAATTTGTGCGTGTTGAGACATCTGTGGACGTTGCAATACATCCTATTGATGCCGAATTTCCACCGATTATATCAGTAACGGAAGATATTAGTGCAGGTGGAGCAGCCATCATCAGCCCTTATCATTCCCATTTGAAGCCAAATATGGTCATATATAATTGGTTTGTTTTGCCAATGCAAAATGGAGAAATTCATTATTTGAAATTGAAAGGAAAGATTGTAAGGATCCTTGAGAGGAAGGATTCCAAGCCAGTCATTTCTATCCAATTCGTTGAAACTTCGTATAGTGACCGACAGCTTCTATTGCGCTTTTGCTTTGATAGACAGCTTGCATACAAGAAAAAAGGGATAGAATAATTAAGGAATGGAATAATTTATTTAATTTGCTCTCATACTAATAGTATAGTAAACGAGCGGAGCGATAATAAATGAAAACATTCGAGAGAATTCTAATCAAAATGGTGATAATCCAATGTTTATTTTTGATTATGACCCAATTATTTCTACATAAATGGAATGCTTTTCCCGAATTGAAGCAACTAAGTCAATATGAAGGTGTGACCGATAATAATTTCGCTGAATTGCTAGAGACATTTAGGGGAAAATGAGTAAGCAGGTAATTGCCTGCTTATTTTCTATTTAAAGTGAAGGTACTAGATTAAATAAGATGATTTTCCGTCATCATATGTTAAAATAAAATCATAAAAAACAAACATTCATGAGCATTTGCTCACAACGAAGTATGTAAAAGTCGGTCTGCTTCATTTCACTTCGCTGGTTATTACTTCGTACATAAAGGCTTGTTCAATGAATCAGACCGACCATTTTGTTACATAGAAAAAGTATGTACAGTTATTATAGGAGGCATTATGACTAATAAGATTTCAATTGCAATCGATGGCCCTGCAGCAGCAGGAAAGAGTACAGTCGCAAAAATTGTGGCTGAAAAGCTTTCATATATTTATATAGATACAGGTGCGATGTATAGAGCGTTAACTTACAAAGCGATTACAAACCATTGTAGCCTAGAAGATGAACTAGAGCTCATGAAAATATTGAATGATACTTCAATGGAGCTGCTCCCTGGGGAACTAGGGCAGTTAATTTATTTAGATGGGCAAAATGTAACAAATGAGATTAGATCCTCAGAGGTAACGAATTCGGTATCGATTGTTGCAAAGCATAAGTTAGTTAGAGAAGAAATGGTTTCTAGACAGCAAAGCTTTGCCAAAACTGGCGGGGTAGTTATGGATGGAAGAGATATTGGTACCCATGTGCTGCCTGAAGCGGAAGTAAAGGTTTTTCTTCTGGCATCTGTCGAGGAGAGGGCTGTTCGTAGACATAATGAAAATATTCAAAAGGGATTTCCATCTGATCTAGAGAAGTTAATAGAAGAGATTGCCTTGAGAGATAAATTAGATTCAGAGCGTGAGGTTGCCCCATTGAAAAAAGCAGAAGATGCTATTGAAATAGATACAACTTCCTTATCAATTGAACAGGTTGTTGACGAAATTATGAACCTGGCTAATGAAAGGATCTGATGATATTGACATTTTATTCTTTCGCCAAATCGGTTTTACTTGGAGTATTAAAGCCAATTTATCGATTTGAAGTCATTGGTCGGGAAAATTTGCCGAAAAGTGGCGGTGTCCTTCTTTGCACGAATCATATACACAATTTTGATCCGATTGTTGCAGGTATTAATGCGCCGAGGCCCGTTCATTTTATGGCAAAGGAAGAGTTGTTTAATGTACCAATTTTGGGCAAGCTCGTTCCTCACTTAAATGCATTTCCTGTCAAAAGGGGAATGAGTGACCGTGAAGCTTTAAGAAAAGGGCTTTCCGTTTTAAAAGAAGGGCATGTTTTTGGTCTTTTTCCAGAAGGAACGCGGAGCAAAACAGGGGAGTTAGGGAAAGGGCTAGCAGGTGCTGGTTTTTTTGCTCTTCGTACAGATGCTGAGATTGTTCCATGTGCAATTATCGGCCCATACAAAGCTTTTAAAAGATTAAAAGTAGTTTATGGGAAGCCGATTGATATGAAAGCCCATCGTGAAAGGAAAGCTACTGCTGAAGAGACAACGGAAATAATTATGAATGAGATTCGTAAGCTAATTAATGAGTATAGATAAGCCTTCTTGCTTGACAAAAGAAGCCGTTTGTAAGAAGTTAGTAAAAAGGCAATTTTTAAAATTTATTTATAAATATATGATTAATAGAATTAGAGGGCTACAAGCAAACACCGCCTAGACGGGGTATAAGTCAAGGTGTTTTTGCATTTCAATAAGGGAGGAATACATATGTCTGAAGAGATGAACCAAGTGGAAGTGAGAAGTTTCGAGGTAGGGGACAAGGTTTCTGGTCAAGTGACGAAAGTGGAAGAGAAGCAGGTAATCGTTCATATTAGTGACAGTAAATTAGATGGAATTATTCCAATCAGTGAATTATCTAGCCTCCATGTTGAAACAGCGAGTGATGCTGTGTCTGTTGGGGATCAGCTGGATCTTGAAGTTCTAAAGGTGGAAGAAGATGCATTGATTCTATCCAAGCGCAAAGTAGATGCTGAGAAATCATGGCAAGATCTAGAGGGGAAATTTAATAATGGCGAGATCTTTGATGCCGAGATTAAGGATGTTGTAAAAGGCGGATTAGTCGTAGACTTAGGTGTTCGCGGATTTGTTCCTGCATCACTTGTTGAGGCCTTCTTTGTTGAAGATTTCTCTGATTATAAAGGGAAAACAATGTCCTTTAAAATTGTTGAATTGGAAAAGGATAAAAACCGCTTAATTCTTTCTCATCGTGCAGTCGTTGAAGCGGAAAAAGGAAAGCAAAAACATCAAATTCTTGACTCATTAAAGGCTGGACAGGTGATCGAAGGTACTGTACAAAGAATTACTGATTTTGGTGCATTTGTAGACATTGGCGGGATTGATGGACTTGTGCATATTTCCCAGCTTTCCTACGAACATGTAGAAAAACCTTCAGAAGTTGTTGAAGAAGGTCAAAAGGTTCAAGTGAAAGTGTTAAGTGTGGATCGTGATAATGAAAGAATTTCTTTATCAATTAAGGAAACCCTACCTGGGCCTTGGAGCAATATTGCTGAAAAGGCGCCTAAAGGAAGCACGCTAAATGGTGTTGTTAAAAGACTAGTATCCTATGGTGCTTTTGTTGAACTATTCCCTGGTGTAGAAGGGCTTGTTCATATCTCTCAGATTGCTCATAAACATATTGGCACACCACATGAGGTATTAAAAGAAGGCCAAGAAATTCAAGTGAAGGTGCTTGAAGTTAACGAACAGGATCAGCGTCTATCTTTAAGTATAAAAGAGCTTCAAGAAAGAGAAGAAGATTACGTCACTGACTATGAGCTGCCAGAAGAATTCAAAGGGTTTCAGTTAGGTGAAATGATCGGTGATCAATTAAAGAATTTGAAGAAGTAATGGTGATAAATAGTGTCTAGATCAAAAAGAAAATGGGATCATATACGTTTCGCCCTCGCAAATGGACAAGAAAGAACGGCAAGGTTTGAGGATATTGCTTTTATCCATCAAAGTTTACCGGATGTTTCTTTAGATCAAGTGAAGTTAGACACAAAAATTGGTGAACTTTCAGTAAGTTCACCAATTTTCATCAATGCCATGACTGGTGGTGGCGGGGACCGAACATTACAGATTAATCGAGATCTCGCTATTGCAGCAAGAAATATGGGCATGGCTATTTCCGTCGGTTCTCAAATGGCTGCTCTCAAGGATCCAGCAGAAGCGAAAACCTATCAAGTTGTTCGCGAAGAGTATCCAAATGGAGTCATTATCGGCAATCTAGGCAGTGAGGCAACAAGTGACCAGGCAAAAGCAGCGATTGATATGATCGATGCGAATGCTCTCCAAATTCATTTAAATGTGATTCAAGAATTGACGATGCCTGAAGGAGATCGGGATTTTTCTTTTGCACTTCAACGAATTGAAAAAATCGTAAGCGATACGAATGTTCCGATCATCGTCAAGGAAGTTGGCTTTGGCATGAGTAAGGAGACGATAGCAAAGCTGCTCTCAATCGGAGTGACTGCAGTTGATGTTGGTGGCTTTGGCGGTACTAATTTTGCGAAAATCGAAAATAACCGACGTGAAAGCTCTCTTGCCTTCTTTAATGACTGGGGAATTCCAACATCTGTTTCAATTGTAGAGGCGAAGACAATGGGAAGTGGATTATCAGTTCTTGGCTCAGGTGGGATTCAGACAAGCCTTGATATTGCAAAAGCAATTTCTCTTGGAGCTGATGCCGTTGGCGCTGCAGGTCATTTTCTTAAAATTCTCATGAAAGAAGGGGTTGAAGCATTAATTGAAGAGCTTCAATTCATTCATGACGAATTGGCCATAATAATGACAGCTTTAGGTGCAAGAAATATAGCGGATCTCCAGCAAGTCCCTATCATTATATCTGGAAAAACACATCACTGGCTTAGTGAAAGAAATATTGATACAAAGAAGTATAGTCAAAGATAATAAAAGAGCTCTCGCAAGTAAGTTGCGAGAGCTCTTTTTTCTTTTCCTATAGCTTATTATTATTCAAGTCTCTAGCTTCTTCAGGGCTTTGCATCTTCGTAGCTCCAGAATAATGAAGTGCTTGGTCACGGTCGGATTCTACCCTCTTGCTTTGCTTCAATTTTTTCTCCTGACGATCTCTTCCCATAGAACACACCTCCCTTTATATAACATGGAGTAAGGATGAATAAATTATTCACACGTAAAAAGATTAAAGTACATAATTGAAAGCCATAATGAAAAGAATAGGAGGTGAGTACATATGGAAGGATTAACATTTTATTGGTTAACTTGGAGCTTTTGGATTATTGCAACCTTTTTTATGAAAAAAGAAAATAAAACACGGTTAAAGTTTTCCATCTGGCTTTTATTATTTATTTGTGCATCATCATGGGTGATTCCCATTTTTGGTTATGAAGTATCAGGGGCCGGCATCTTTCTTAGTTGTTCGTTATTTTATGCTGCAGCTCGAATGGAAAGGCTAAAAATGCTTTATTCATTACTATGTTCTTTTATTATTATGCTAGCCTATGTATGTTTCTATTTATTTGAATTATTCGATCCAGTATGGCTCATTTTCCCGCGTAATTGGATGCTTGCTGTAATAGTCGTATGTATATCCTTCTTATTGCAAAGAAATAGCTGGGGGCGTATTTATATTCTATTGCTGGGTTCCATTCAGGGAGAGTTCTTATATGCACTTATTCTAAGTAAATATTCATTTCCTTTCTTAATTGCTTCGTTCACTTTTTTAGATGTTATTGCACTGGCTACGCTGCTAGTCACTATATGGAATGGAATTGAATACTTGGCAACATTCTATGAGAGACATTTCAATCAATTGGAAAGGGAGAAACAAAAACTATCATGAGTGAATACACATTACCGATCCTTTTTGGAGTTGCAATTGGGACACTGGCAAGACTGTATATGTTGAGATCTGATTATCGTCAGTATCCTACCTATCTCCATGGGAAAATTATTCATACGGCGCTTGGATTTATTGCGGCTGGCTTAGGATCCGTCGCGATTCCATCTATTCTCAATGCAGAATTTACAGCGATTACCTTTCTGACATTGGCAGCTTCTCAATTTCGTGAAGTAAGGAATATGGAAAGAAATACACTGACGGAACTGGATAGCTATGAAATGGTTCCTAGAGGAAAGACCTATATCGAAGGAATTGCAATTGCCTTTGAAAGCAGAAACTACCTTGTGATTTTCACTTCCCTTGTAAGTGTCCTCGGATACCTGTTACTAAATATATGGCTTGGTCTTACCTTCGCGGTGATCGCCTTTATTCTTGCTAGAGTTCTTATGTCCGGTGGGAAGATCTCTGATATCGTGGATATTGAATACATGAAGCCCCGCTTTGATGGCGCAGGATTATATGTTGATAATATTTATATTATGAATATTGGTCTCCCGCAAAGACAAGAAGAGGTTCTAAAGTACGGAATGGGCTTTATATTAAAACCGAAAAACTTTAATGCCCGCTCGACCATTGCGAATTTAGGCCAAAGACAGGCCATTCTTCACGATGTATCAACAGCACTAGGTGTCTATCGAGACTCTGGCACTCCAGCGCTCGTACCGCTTGCTAAACGAGATCTTGATGATGGGAGAGTAGCAGTGTTTGTCCTGCCGCAAGAGAAAAACATTGAAAAAGCTTTAACCATTATCGGCGCTGTGCCAACACTTGAAAATGCTATCCGTATGCCAACTGAAAGAAATACTTCTAGCAAAAAGGAATAGAAAGATCTTAGGAAATATAAGCAACAATGTTTCCCGTAAACAACCATAAGAAAAGGAGTTAAACTGATGGTTCTGGAAAAATATATACTTGCTGTGATCACGACAAATCCTGCGAAGGTCCCAAGTGGGGCCACCGTATTCTCTTGTGAAAACAAAGAAGAAATGGATTCAATCGCAGCCAATCTTGAAGCCATTCTCGATGGAATTGCCCATGCATTAAATGAAGAATTGTATGTGATTGTGAAACATTAACCAATCTTCTAAGTTTTTCGTTGCTAGGAAGGTACTGCTTTGATAATATAAGGAAGTTAGGCCCTTCTATTTAATAAGAAGGGTTTATTTTATCACAAATCACTTTTATCCGTTCTTAGGCTTCGGTTGAATAAATTAGGATGTTTAAGTATGTTTGAAAGAAATAAGTTTAAAGGAGTGATGTTCATGGCAAAACCAGTGATGGCGATTGTCGGACGTCCAAATGTAGGGAAATCAACTATTTTCAATAGAATTGTAGGTGCACGAATTTCTATTGTTGAGGATATTCCAGGAGTTACGAGAGATCGTATATACAGTTCAGGAGAATGGTTAACACATGAATTTAACATTATTGATACAGGCGGAATTGATATTGGAGATGAACCTTTCTTAGAGCAAATTCGCCAGCAGGCGGAGATCGCTATTGATGAAGCAGATGTTATTATCTTCTTAACAAACGGAAGAGAAGGCGTAACGGCTGCTGATGAAGAAGTAGCGAAAATACTCTATAAGTCAAAAAAACCTGTTGTCCTTGCTGTTAATAAAATTGATAATCCTGAAATGAGAGATCAAATTTATGATTTCTATTCATTGGGATTTGGGGAGCCATTCCCAATTTCAGGTTCACATGGTTTAGGATTAGGGGATTTGCTTGATGAAGCAGCCAAACATTTTCCGAAACATGGGCAAAACGATTATGAAGATGATGTCATTAAGTTTTCATTAATTGGAAGACCAAATGTAGGAAAATCTTCTCTTGTTAATGCCATTCTTGGAGAAGAACGGGTTATCGTGAGTAATATTGCTGGAACAACTAGAGATGCAATTGATTCGCAGCTTACTTATAATGGGGATAAATATGTCATCATTGATACAGCTGGTATGCGTAAAAAAGGGAAGGTCTATGAAACAACTGAGAAGTATAGTGTCCTTCGTGCCTTAAGGGCGATAGAACGCTCAGACGTTGTTCTAGTAGTAATTGATGGAGAAGAAGGCATTATTGAGCATGATAAGAAGATTGCTGGCTATGCACATGAAGCTGGAAGAGCAGTTGTGATCGTTGTGAATAAATGGGATGCTGTTGAAAAAGATGAAAAGACGATGAAGGCATTCGAAACAAATATCCGCGAACACTTCTTATTCCTAGACTATGCACCAATCGTTTTCTTATCGGCCAAAACAAAAAAACGGATTCATACATTGATTCCGATGATTAATACGGCAAGTGAAAACCATGCATTACGTGTAGACACTAGTGTGCTAAATGATGTGGTGATGGATGCAGTAGCAATGAATCCTACTCCAACAGATAAAGGCAAGCGTCTCAGAATTTACTATACGACACAAGTGGCCGTCAAGCCGCCAGCATTTGTTGTGTTTGTTAATAATCCAGAATTACTCCATTTCTCATATGAGCGTTTCCTAGAAAACCGAATTAGAGATGCTTTCGGCTTCGAAGGAACACCAATAAAAATATTCGCTAGAGAAAGAAAGTAATAAGAAAAGCGTAAGCGGCTCGCTCAGCCCCGACAAGCATAAGACAAGCCTCCCGTAAAAGGTGTTCTTTACCTTTTATGGGAGGAGTGGCTTATGACCTCGAGGGGCTAGCCGCTGAAGCTGGACAAAGAAAAGCGCATGATAATATCAATAAAAGGCAGTGATTTTATGGAGCGAAATAGGGACAGCGTTGCTGTAATTGGTGCTGGCAGCTGGGGTACAGCATTAGCAATGGTTTTGGCAGACAATGAACATAAAGTGAAGCTCTGGGGACATAACCCTGAACAAATTAAAGAAATAAATGAATACCATACAAATAAAAAATATTTACCTGATATTCATTTGCCAGAAGGAATTATCGGCTTTGCTTCTCTGGAAGATGCTTTATTTGGAGTTAACACAATCATTTTAGCCGTTCCTACAAAAGCTATTAGGGAAGTAATCGGTAAGATAAGTACAATTAGAAAAGAACCTCTAACAATTGTCCATGTCAGCAAAGGAGTAGAGCCAGATACCTTGCTCAGAATTTCTGAAATGATTGAAGAAGAGATGCCTGCCCATCTTTTGGAAAGTGTTGTTGTTCTTTCTGGACCGAGCCATGCAGAAGAAGTGAGTCGACGATATCCAACAACAGTTACTGTTTCCTCGAAAAATATGGAGGCAGCAGACAGGATTCAAGATTTATTTATTAATAATAATTTTCGAGTCTATACGAACCCGGATATTGTTGGTGTAGAAATAGGCGGTGCTCTAAAAAATATTATTGCACTTGCAGCAGGGATTACTGATGGACTAGGGTATGGGGATAATGCGAAAGCTGCCTTAATTACACGTGGTTTAGCAGAAATTGCACGTCTAGGAATGAAAATGGGCGCAAGTCCGCTAACTTTTTCAGGTCTAACTGGAATTGGTGACTTAATTGTGACATGTACAAGCGTTCACTCCCGAAACTGGAGAGCAGGTAATTTACTTGGAAAAGGCCACAACCTTCAAGAGGTTCTTGACAATATGGGAATGGTAGTTGAAGGGGTCAGAACGACAAAAGCAGCTAAACAATTAGCGGAAAAGTATGAAGTAAATATGCCGATTGCCGATGCACTTTATGATGTTCTTTTTAATAATATAAACACAAAAGATGCTGTTGATCGCTTAATGGCTCGTGGGAAGAAGAACGAAATGGAAGATCTGACGAATGTTCTAGATAATAATTTGTAAATATAGGCATTCGAGGATGCGAGTGAGCAATCTTTTGCATACAATGCAACGAAGCAAACTGGTGAAATGAACAGAGTGTTTGGGTTATTTAGTCACATGCTGAGTTAAAGAATTGCCCCTCTTTAGCTCAGTTTTTTTTTCGTGATTTTTTTTTCATATCGTGTAACCGAAAAAAAGAAGTGTTTTCAAGCAAAAATCATGTTTGGTGCCAATTATACTGGCGATATGGTATAATACATCGGGGAAAAAGGAGTTGAAATCATGTCACCGTCATTAATGAAAATGTGGGTATCTCTGTCTGCGATGGGGTTTATGTTTTTGTCTATACTCATGATTTATTTGAGTCGTTATAAATTAGGTGGGGTTTTGAAATTTATTACTGCTACAATTGCTTATATCTTAATGATTTTGTCAGGAATCATTATATTTTTTGTCGTATTTACTGGTCCTACCCCAGAATAATTAAAGTAGAAATTCCAGCAGTGTATCCCTAGTTTTGGTTGATAAATACATAGTCAAAAGGATTGAGTCTGTTGAAAAAAGGATTACTGTTTTTTTCTTTACTGCTTTTAACCATTTCTGTTCTATCTGGATGCATGTATCCTGAAGAAAGATTAGCAAAAAATCAAATCCCTTATGAGGACCAGATTCAAGCTGTTCAAACAGCAGTTAATAAATATAAAGAAGACACTGGTGGGCTTCTTCCAATTAAAACGAAGAGCCAAACAACACCTATATATCAAAAGTACCCAATTGATTTCAAAAAAATAGCTCCTAAGTATATGGCTGAGGCGCCAGGAAATGCATTTGAGTCTGGTGGGGTATTTCAATACGTATTAGTTGATGCAGAAACCAATCCAACGGTAAAAATATTTGATTTAAGAATTGCAGAAACGATACGAGATATTAAACTAAGGATAAAATCGCAAGGATATCCTCCATATAATGAACAAATTGCTGGCCATGTTTTTTCTTTGGATTTTCGCAAATTAGGCTATGCAGAGGATCCAACTGCTTTAAGTCCATATAGCGGATTAGAGCTTCCCTTCGTAGTAACTGGAGATGCTGAAGTGTATGTAGATTATACAAGCGATCTTTTTGAGGCAGTGAAGGATAGGGAAGTGAATTATAAACCTGGCGAAGACATCAGGGGTATTCTTCTTGAGGATTCATCATTTGTACCTGCTTATTCTTTGCCGTATACAATTGATGCAAATACAAAACAGCCAATCTTTTTGGCAAAATAGTCATAACCCTTCTCCAGCAAAATATATTGTAGGAGAAGGGTTTTTTTCTTCATTGCGATTCTAACCTAAACAGTAATGAATAAGAAATAAAGTATGAACAAGACTTTACTCTTTAATTGGGGTAATTAATAAAAAACTGTCATAACGGAGTAGGACAACATCATAAACATATAATGTCCAGACGTAATTGATAGGATAATATTATCCCACAGATTTTAGGAGGGGATCACTTGGAAAAGGTAGATATTTTTAAAGATATTGCCGAAAGAACTGGCGGTGATATCTATTTCGGGGTAGTTGGAGCAGTGCGTACAGGTAAATCAACTTTTATAAAAAAATTTATGGAGCTTGTTGTATTGCCGAATATGAGCAATGAAGCAGACCGCGCACGCACCCAAGATGAACTTCCTCAAAGTGCGGCTGGTAAGACCATTATGACAACTGAACCGAAATTTGTTCCAAACCAAGCTGCCACAGTTCATGTGGATGAAGGGCTGGATGTGAATATTCGCCTAGTTGATTGTGTTGGCTACACGGTTCCTGGAGCGAAAGGCTATGAGGATGAAAATGGCCCAAGAATGATTAATACGCCATGGTATGAAGAACCCATTCCTTTTCATGAAGCTGCGGAGATTGGTACAAGGAAAGTCATTCAAGAGCATTCAACCATTGGGGTAGTGATTACGACTGATGGGACAATTGGCGAAATTCCGCGAGTCAATTACCTTGATGCTGAAAAAAGAGTAATCGATGAGTTAAAAGAGGTTGGAAAGCCATTCATTATGGTTATCAATAGTGTACAGCCTCATCACCCCAACACAGAGGCACTTAGGAATGAGTTAGCTGAGAAATATGATATTCCTGTCTTAGCTATGAGTGTAGAGGGTATGCGGGAATCAGATGTATTAAATGTCATGCGTGAAGCATTATATGAATTTCCTGTGCTTGAGGTCAATGTGAATTTACCAAGCTGGGTAATGGTTTTACATGAAGAACATTGGCTGAGAGAAAGCTATAAAGAGGCTGTGAAAGAAACAGTTAAAGATATTAAAAGGCTTAGAGATGTAGACCGTGTCGTTCATCAATTCAGTGATTTTGAGTTCATTGATCGAGCGGGCTTAGCTGGAATTGAGATGGGTCAAGGTGTCGCAGAAATTGATCTATTTGCACCAGATGATCTTTATGATGAAGTATTAAAAGAAATTGTCGGTGTAGAAATTCGCGGCAAAGACCATTTATTAGAGCTTATGCAGGATTTTGCCCATGCGAAAACAGAGTATGATCAAATATCAGATGCTTTGAAAATGGTCAAACAAACCGGCTATGGAATTGCAGCTCCATCCCTTGCAGATATGAGTTTGGATGAGCCTGAAATTACACGCCATGGTTCAAGATTTGGTGTTAGATTAAAGGCAGTGGCCCCGTCTATTCATATGATTAAAGTAGATGTGGAATCTGAATTTTCACCGATTATTGGAACGGAAAAACAGAGTGAAGAACTCGTTCGTTATTTAATGCAGGATTTCGAGGATGATCCGCTATCCATTTGGAATTCAGATATATTCGGACGCAGTTTAAGCTCCATTGTTAGAGAAGGAATTCAAGCAAAGCTGGCCATGATGCCTGAAAATGCAAGATATAAACTGAAAGAAACGTTAGAAAGAATTATAAACGAAGGCTCGGGCGGATTAATCGCGATAATATTATAGTTTAAGGGACTCCGAAGGGGGTCTTTTTCTTTTTGTATTCCCCTTTGCAAATAGTCTAAACGTTCATTTTTGTCAATAAATATGAAAACTTTTCCACTAATACTAGAAATATTCTTGATAACCGTAAATGATTGTGATAATCTTTAAACTGAATTAAAGCAAAAGTTGCTTAAACCCTTAGTATTAAAGGATTTTTTAATACAAATGGATTGATATTTTTTCGTTTATGATTTATTATTGGGCATGTTAAACAAAAATACATGAAAACGTTTAGAAATCAGTAAATTTGTTTACAAATGTAAGTAAGAATATTTCTTTAGATGTTAGAGCGTATGGTATTCCTAGAGTTAGACGGTGTCTAGCTCCAGCTCCAAGGCGCTTTGCGCATTTCAATTTTGGGAGGAGGTGAAAGGCATGAATAAGACAGAACTAATTAACGCAGTTGCTGAAAGCAGCGAACTTTCTAAGAAAGACGCTACTAAAGCTGTTGATGCTGTTTTTGATGCAATCTTAGATGCTTTAAAAAATGGTGATAAAGTTCAACTAATTGGTTTCGGAAACTTTGAGGTTCGTGAACGTGCAGCACGTAAAGGACGTAACCCTCAAACAGGTGAAGAAATTGAAATCGCTGCAAGCAAAGTACCTGCTTTCAAACCAGGTAAAGCATTGAAAGATGCAGTTAAATAAGTACATATTGTGCTATAAGCTTTTGCTTCCAGTTCAAAACCGCGAGTTACTCGCGGTTTTTTCTTTATCTAGGAAATTGTCAATCGTAAGTTTATCAGCCCCTGAATCAGCCACTTCTGCTTTTCTTTAATTTAATGAGTATGCTAATATGGAAATATTAGATTTAGATTACTTTGCTTTGATTTGAGGAGGATATGTAATGACGAAAGTAAATCGTGCGCAGATAGAAGAAGCAGTACGTTTAATATTAGATGCAATTGGGGAGGACCCTACTCGTGAGGGGCTACTCGATACACCAAAAAGAGTAGCAAAAATGTATGAGGAAGTATTCCAAGGTTTAAACCAAGATCCGAAAGAATATTTTGAGACTGTTTTCGGTGAAGATCATGAAGAAGTCGTTTTAGTGAAGGATATTCCTTTTTACTCCATGTGCGAACATCATCTTGTGCCATTCTTCGGAAAAGCTCATGTGGCTTATATTCCAAAGAACGGAAAAGTTACAGGTTTAAGCAAACTTGCTAGAGCCGTGGAAGCAGTTGCTAAACGCCCACAGCTGCAGGAACGAATTACATCAACAGTTGCTGATTCGATCCTAGAAAAGCTTGATCCTCATGGGGTAATGGTAGTAGTAGAAGCAGAACATATGTGTATGACGATGCGTGGAGTGAAGAAGCCTGGTTCTCAAACAATCACTACTGCGGTAAGAGGTGTATTTGCAGAAGATGACAGAGCGCGAGCTGAAGTTCTTTCATTGATCAAATTCTAGTAATCGAAACATGTCTTAGGACAGCCCATACCAATACATAGCATTCATAAATTATATGATATAAAAGGGTGTTTTTTATGGAGAATCGAATTCAGATGGGAAATGAATATATCATTATTAAAGCAAAGGAAGATGGTGTCAATGTAATTGGGCTGACACGAGGTTCAGATACAAAATTCCATCATTCTGAAAAGCTTGATAATGGAGAAGTAATGGTTGCCCAATTTACAGAACACACTTCCGCAATAAAAATTAGAGGAAATGCAACCATCATGACAGCACATGGTGAAGTAGAAAGCGAATCAAAGAAATAATACATAATAAGGCTATTTTTATAAGATTGTTGTTTTTGAATAGGTTTATATATTTAGAAGATATTTACAAATAAGGTTGTTGATTGGAGCGGAAGGTGCGAGACTCCGGCGGGAGAAGTGGGACAGGTGAGACCCCGCAGACGCTTTAGCGTCGAGGAGGCTCAGCGCCCACCCCGCGGAAAGCGAGTACCTGAAGCGGAAATCAACCTCTACCCACGAATGTTATTTAGCAACAATCTTTGCAAATACATAATTTGAAAAAGTTGTAAGTGTTTACATGCAGACTGTTTTCTCGAAAATTCCTCTGACATTGAAATGTAATATATGATATAATGATTTCTGCCTTATGTATGTTTAAAAAGAGAAAAAATTTTTTAATATAAAGTAATATTTCGGAGAAACGAAGAAAACTTAGGGAAAACAAGGGTGATTGCATGCAAAACTTGATGACCGTATTAGCAGATGTGAAAGAACAAATCGAAAAAAAGATGAAACACCCTTATTTACTTAAGTATATTGAGTCTCCAATTATAGATGAAGACAAGCTATTGCTCCTTATTACATTTCTTAAACAAGGGAATCTGCCTGAGAATAAAGCAATAAACTATTGCATAACAACAATGCTCATTCAAATTGCTCTTGATACCCATGAACTGGTTTCAAATCAGAAGCTTGATTCAGAGGATCTAAAGCCTAGACAGCTAACTGTATTGGCTGGTGTTTATTATAGTGGTTTATACTATAAAATCCTTGCAGGCATTGATGACATTGAAATGATTCGTATGCTGGCTATTGGGATAAAAGAAGTGAATGAACATAAAATTTCGCTTTATCAAAAATCATCTGAAAATATAGATGCTTTAATGAACGATGTAAAAATGATTGAGTCTTCTTTATTTGTTAAAATGACTTCGTACTTGGATAACAAGGACTGGAGTGACTTAGTATCAAATCTTTTATTCGTCAAACGGCTAACCGCTGAAAGGGAATTATTTTTACATGGAAAAGGATCAGTTGTTTTTGATGCTTTAAATAACCTTTCATTTCCAAGAACAGAGCAAATATCCAATCAATTGAAGAGTGAGCAAGAAAAAAAATTACTTGCCATCTGTGATAAGTATGTTGATCGTTCGAAGCAGCTAATTGAAAAGAGTTTGTCGAATTTTCCTTTTATGAATGAACTGTTGGATAAAAGAATTCAATCGATCCTTAGTCAGCAGAAATCTTTAACAAATACATTTGTGGAAGAAGGGTAAGCAGTATGCAACAATCAAAAGAAGAGCGCGTCCATCATGTCTTTGAAAAGATTTATGGGAATTATGACAAAATGAATTCCGTCATCAGCTTTCAGCAGCATATTAGATGGCGTAAAGATACGATGAAGAGAATGAACGTCCAAAAGGGTTCGAAGGCTCTAGACGTCTGCTGTGGTACGGCAGATTGGACGATAGCAATGGCTGATGCAGTTGGTGATAAAGGTGAAGTCATTGGTCTTGACTTCAGTAAAAATATGCTGAAAATAGGGGAACAAAAAGTAAAGGATCTTAAACTAAATCAAGTAAAGCTTGTTCATGGAAATGCAATGGAGCTGCCATTTCCTGATAACACATTTGATTATGTCACAATTGGCTTTGGCTTGCGTAATGTTCCTGACTATTTACAAGTACTAAAAGAAATGCATAGAGTAGTCAAGCCTGGAGGCATTGCTGTTTGCCTTGAGACTTCTCAGCCAACAATGCTTGGGTTTAAACAAGGTTACTATTTTTACTTCCGCTTCATTATGCCAATGTTCGGTAAGATTTTTGCAAAGAGCTATAAAGAATATTCTTGGCTACAAGAATCGGCACGTGACTTCCCGGGGATGAAGGAACTTGCTAAAATGTTTGAGAATGCTGGTTTTGATCAGGTTAGCTATAAGCCTTTTACTGGTGGAGTAGCGGCAGTTCATATTGGCAAAAAAGAAAAATAATATTTTTTTCTGAATGCTTTTTCATAGTATCGTTTGTGCATTAGATAACATTATGGAAGCGGCAGACAGGATTGATAAGCTGGGTGAGTATGGATATGAAATTAAAAATGATGTATTCATTTTTGAATTCAGATTTAACGATAATTGAAGAAGCACTTGAGGAGACCGTTCAAGCGGAGTCTCCTTTGTTGCATCAAGCATCCCTGCATTTATTAAAAGCTGGGGGAAAACGAATCCGCCCAGTCTTTGTTTTGCTTGCTGGTAAGTTTGGGGCTTATGACATTGACAAGATAAAAAATGTTGCTGTTGCCCTAGAACTTATACATATGGCTTCACTTGTCCATGATGATGTCATTGATGATGCAGAATTACGGCGAGGCAAACCTACAATTAAGGCAAAATGGGATAATCGGATTGCAATGTATACAGGGGATTATATCTTTGCAAGAGCACTTGAACTAATGACAGAAATCGAAAAGCCCTTCGCCCATCAAATTTTAGCTAATACACTAGTTGAACTTTGTATTGGAGAAATAGAACAAATTAAAGATAAATATAATTTCGAACAAAACACGCGGAATTATTTTCGAAGAATCAAAAGAAAAACAGCGATTTTAATTGCTGTTAGTTGTCAGCTTGGAGCGATTGCAGCTGATGTGGATGAAGAGATACATAAAAAGCTATATCAATTTGGGTATTATGTAGGGATGTCCTACCAAATAATTGATGATGTTCTTGATTTCACAGGAACAGAGAAGCAGCTAGGCAAGCCAACAGGTGATGATTTGCACCAAGGGAATATCACTCTCCCAGTCTTATTTGCTATGAGGGACGAGAGAATTCGAGAAAGAATCATAAAGGTACAAGCTTCTACGGAACGTGATGAGATCGAACAGATCATTGCTATGATTAAAGAATCAGGGGCAATTGAAGAATCACTTCTTGTTAGTGATCGTTATTTGAAAAAAGGGCTTGAAATTTTAAATGAACTCCCACAAAATCGCGCAAAGAAAACATTAAGAGATATTGCTAAGATTATTGGAAAGAGAAAATTTTAATCGGCCGCTTCCGCTTTTATCTGTCTAGCTTCAGCGGCTAGGAGCTCGAGTCATAAGCCAAGCCGGCACAAAGGTTAAGGAACAACCTTTATGCCGGCTCGTTTTATGCTTGTCGCTCCTGATCAAGCCGCTTCCGCTTTTATTATAAGTTTACAAATTGTCTAAAAAATGTTACTATTTTCATGGGTTGTCTTCTTAGGTAATTCACTATACATATGCTTTAGGAGTGGAAATCATGGAAAAAACATTTTTAATGGTAAAGCCTGATGGTGTTCAACGTAATTTAATTGGGGAAATCGTTTCTCGCTTTGAAAAGAAAGGCTTCCAGCTAGTTGGCGGAAAGCTTATGAGTATTTCACAAGAGCTTGCAGAAGAGCATTATGGTGAGCATAAAGAGCGTCCATTCTTCGGAGAATTGGTTGACTTTATTACTTCTGGACCTGTGTTTGCAATGGTTTGGGAAGGCGAAAATGTAATTGCAACAGCACGTCTTATGATGGGTGCAACAAATCCTAAGGATGCTGCACCAGGAACAATCCGCGGCGACTTCGGAATTACAGTAGGAAAAAATGTAATTCACGGATCTGATTCACCAACTAGTGCTGAACGTGAAATCGGTTTATTCTTCAAAGAAGAAGAACTTGTGGACTATTCAAAACTAATGAACGAATGGATTAACTAACAAGAGGCTATTTTTAGCGAATATCTATACTTCAAACAAAGCACTTGCATATGCGAGTGCTTTTTTGCTACATAGGAATTTATATAATCTGATGTTGTGGATAGCTTTGCGACAAGTTTGTCTGCGTTCAGCTCCAGCGCCTACCCCCTCGAGGTCACAAGCCAATCCTCCCAGAAAGGTAAAGGACACCTTTCCGTGAGGCTCGTCTTGTGCTTGTCAGGGGTGATCAAGGCGCTTGCGCATTTGTTCTTTCTTTTAGTTAGTAACTTAAATTTCTATATTGACCAATGATATCCAGTTTGATACGGTAAACTCATCTAATTAGTCCTATTGATGGGTGGAATCAGATTGGTTTCTTTTTATATTCGTTTTCTTCTTTTGATCTTAATATGGGCTTTTATTCTATATTCCTCAAGGCAAAGTACGGATGGATTGCTTCTGCTCTTTTGCGCAATCTCATTATCAATCTATTTTGTCATTCCAATTTTCAAGAAAAAGCTAATAATCATTTCTTTATTGCTTATCATTACGATACTCTATGCATTCTTATTAGATGAGCAGCTCATATTATTTTTTTTATTGCAAATAGTATTGTATTGCTTTGAGTCCGCTTTTTACTTGCAGCCCCGATATTATCGTAGTTTGCTATTTGGGGTGAATGCAGCTATTTTTATTTTCTTCCTGCTATCCGTAAGTATTTCTATTGATCTAACTGCGGCTTTGTTTATCTTAACAATCCTCCTCTCTCTAATCTTAAGTTACTTAAATACTTATTATTTTAACCTGACAGATCAAACTCAACTGTTTGAACAGCTATTAGATGAATATAGAAAGCTCAAAAGGCAATCGATAAAAAATGAAGAGGCAGTAAGAATGCAGGAACGGACTCGAATTGCCCGTGAAATGCATGATTCAGTCGGACATAAATTAACTGCTTTAAGTATGCAATTAGAAATCCTTCTTATGAAAGAGAAAAATGATCTGTTTCAATCGATGAAAGAGATTGTTAATGAAAGTTTAGAAGAAACGAGAAAAGCTGTAAGAGCTTTAAAGTCAGATGATGTGGAAGGGATTTCTTCGGTTATTCAATTAATAAGGAAGCTTGAATCCGAAAGTCATTTAAGAGTCCATTTTACAACAAAACAAGGTGTCTTAAGCCTGCCCTTATCTAATCAAAACAGCATTGTGTTATACCGGGTTTTGCAAGAGTCATTAACAAATGCGATGAAGTATGGACATTCAAGAGAAATTTTTGTTACATTGGGGACCTCCCCTCTTGGACACTTAAACTTTGAAATAAAAAATACATATGAATTGAACAAACCGTTACATGAAGGATTTGGATTGAAAAATATGCGGCAAAGAGTAGAAGAGGCAGGAGGGAAACTCGAAATATTTCAATTAGATCATACATTTATTATACAAGGTACATTGCCATAAGGGAGGGATGAAATTGATTCGAGTTTTATTGGTAGAAGATCAAAGCATTGTCCGTCAAGGATTGAAAATGATACTTGAGCAAGATAAACATTTTACAGTTGCAGGAGAAGCAGAAAATGGAGCATTTGCGGTTGATTTCTTAGAAACACATGCAGTAGACGTTGTGATTATGGACATCCGCATGCCGGTTATGAATGGAATAGAGGCCACTTATAAAATCAAGGAACGATGGCCAGACGTCAAAATTCTGATTCTTACCACCTTTAATGATGAAGAATATGCACTCCAAGCTTTAAAGATAGGAGCAAATGGCTTTTTACTGAAAACCTCAGATGCTCCGAAGCTAATCAGTTCCATTATAAGCTGTCTTGAGGGAGGAATGCCTATACATGAACAAGTAGCGGCAAAGTTCTTGCCAAAGCTGTTAGATAAACAGGTTAATGAATCCCTCCCAATTGATTTAACACCTAGAGAGCTAGCCATTACGAAGCTTATAGGCCATGGAAAAACGAATAAGGAAATTGCTAGTGAACTCTATATTTCTATCGGAACAGTTAAAAATCATCTAACACAAATATTACATAAGCTTGAATTAAGAGATCGAACCCAGTTAGCCATTTTTGCCATTAAATATGATCTTATTTAAGCATATTTGCCGCAAATGCATCGAAAAGAATAGGGAAGCATGAATACTTAGTTATGTCAGCTGACATAACTTCTTTTATGTTACGAAATTTAAAATAATGACTGCAGTCATGGGTATAGATTTCTTTAGTGACCTAAGGCAGTGTAGTGAAATTCGAAAGTTAATTACACTAAGGATGAATAAGGGAGGGGATTTAATGCTAGAAGTCGTAGAGCTATCGAAGCACTATAAAAATAAAAAGGCGGTAAAGGGAGTTAATTTGTATTTGGAGAAAGGGGAGACGGTTGGTTTGCTTGGACCGAATGGTGCAGGAAAGTCGACAACCATCTCAATGATTTCATCCTTAATCGTTCCCACGAGTGGGGATGTGAGAATAATGAATGAAAGTATCTTGAAAAAACCAGAGAAAATTCGAAATATACTAGGAGTTGTTCCCCAGGATATAGCTTTATACATGGATTTAACCGCTAAAGAAAATCTTGAGTTTTTCGGAAGAATTCATCGTATTAGCAAGAAAGAACTGCATGGCAAAGTAGATGAAATACTGGAGATAATAGGCCTTACTGATCGAAAAAATGATGTGGTGAAAACATTTTCTGGCGGTATGAAGAGACGATTAAATATTGGTGTTGCCTTGCTTCATGAGCCAAAGCTAATCATTATGGATGAGCCGACAGTGGGCATTGATCCCCAATCAAGGAACTATATTCTTGAAACGGTCAAAAGATTGAATAAGGAAAAAAATATTACTGTATTATATACAAGTCATTATATGGAAGAAGTAGAGTATTTATGTGACCGTATTTATATTATGGACCATGGGGAAATCATTGCGGCAGGGACAAAAGAAGAAATAAAAAATATTTTATCAGCGGAACAGTCCATTGGCATTAAAGTAGATATTTTAAAAGGTGAATACCTTCAATTACTTGAATCCCTTCCAAATATAAAGAATATATCGGTCCAAGACCCTGCTATTACGCTCATCGTACCTAAAAAGGTTAATATTCTTAAAGATATTTTTAAATTAGCGGAAGAAACAAATACAAGTGTAACATCTGTTCATATTGAAACTCCATCATTAGAAGATGTTTTCCTTCATTTAACGGGACGCCAATTAAGGGACTAAAGGAGGTGGGGGAAAATGATCTTTCAATTGATAAAAAAGGAATTGCTCCTGGTTTGGAGAAGACCTCGGGAGTTAGTTATCTTACTCTTTATGCCGTTTGTGCTTATTACTATTTTAGGAGCAGCACTAGGATCTATGATGGACGGAGAGTCTCCAGATTTGAATATCAAACTAGCGATTATACAAAAAGATGATACAGATGGCGGGGAAGCCAAGATTATCAAAGAATTGGAGAGCCTGCCAATTACAGATGAAGTAAAAACAGGGGCAGTTGAGGGGATTAGAAGCTTCAATCCCATACGAATTTTAGTTGATGAAGTTTTTGCAAGTAAAGAATTTAAGAATAGTATTCAAGTTGTATATGTAGACAATGAACTGTCCAAACAAGAGGAGCTTAAATATAGTGGTATTCTTGAGATTCCAAATGGATTTACTGAACAATTTTATCGCTATACTTTTTTAAATGGTGAAAAGGCTCCACAGCTCAAACTCAAATTAAATGAATCAACGACATTAGCAGGCAGTGTTTTAAAGGATTTTTTTACAACTTTTCAAGAGGATATTTCCTTTTGGTCTGTAGTCCCCTCGTTAGGAATTGATCCAGCTGAACTTCAGACAAAACTTCTTACTAAAGTAGGGAAAGTGGAGACCGTATCAAAGAATAAGCCAATAAATGCAGTCACTTATTATGCGATCGGAATGAGTGTAATGTTCATGTTTTACGTAGCAGGGAATATTGCATCGCTTGCGTTCGAGGAAAAGGAAAATCAGATATTTGGCCGGATTTTGCTCGCGAACATCCCTGTTTGGCTGTTTTTTTCAGGGGTATTTGTTTCAACGTCAGTAGTGGCATTTATTCAAATGAATATTTTGTTTGGCCTCTCAGCCCTTGTACATGGAGTGATATGGCCTAATCTCATCCACTTCCTAATTGTAACGGCATTAATATGTGCTATGGTTGGTGGATTTGCCGTCTTTCTTTCTGCTATTATTTACCGAACAAATTCAAGGGGTGCCCTTCAAGTCTTTTCAAGCTTTTTGATTCCGATTATTGCTTTTATTGGGGGAAGCTTTGTCCCAATTTCGCAAATAGGCGGCTTTTTTGAGACAATTTCTAGCTATTCACCTGGGGGAGCAAGTATTTCAGCTTATTATAAAATAATGCAAGGCTATTCGTTAGGTGATATTTCCAGCCAATTGATTGCAGTGGGTGTAATAACGGTCGTATTACTATTTATCGCATTTTTGATTCAACCGAGAAGGGGTGAGTCTGTATGAAGGGAATTTTATGGGGGAATTTCCGCCTGCTATTAAGAAAGCCCGGTCCTTTTCTTTCAACGACGATTATTTGTATGGCATTTGCCTTTTTACTTGGGCAGTCATCCTTTACAAAAGTGGAAGTACCTGTTTATAGTTCCTTACCTGAAGGGGAATTAAATTCAATCATAAAGGACTTAAATCAAAGTGATTCCTTTGCATTTGTTGTAGAAGATGAAAATATTGTGAAGAACAAAGTTGCCGAGGCAAGTGCGGAAGCAGGGATTTTCCTTGAAGACTCCTTTTTCACCTTATATCATGCAGGAAGTACAGAGAATTACCATTTGATTAATCGATATGTAGAAAATATTTATTTAAAAAGGGTAAAAGAAAAAGCTGTAACGGAGCTTGCTATTAATCCAAATGAGGCAAAGGAACAATTGGATCAGGCAGCGGAAAAGCAATTGGTCGAGCTATCAGTTGCATCGTATACAGATGATAATCAATGGACGTATGATCAAGGCTTACAATCTCTGTTTGGATTTGTCCTATTCTTCTCGATATACACGGTTGCATTTAGTGTGGTTGGAATTTTGCGGGAGAAGCAAATGGGAATATGGGATCGGCTTATTCTATCTCCAACATCAAAAGTGGAGATGTACGCAGGAAATTTATTATACAGCTTTATCATAGGATATGTTCAAATTGCTTTAATTTTTGTCGTATTCAAGTATGGTGCAGGAGTGAATTTCTACGGTTCATTTGGGAAGACATTCATTTTGATTATCCCTTATTTGTTTGCAATTGTCGCTCTATCTATCTTTCTGACTGGTGTGGTTAAAACAATCGGTCAATTTAATGCAATCATTCCTTTAATAAGTGTTAGCTTTGCTATGCTTGGCGGAGCTTATTGGCCGATCGAACTAGTTACTTCAGAGATTTTGACTGTGCTTTCAAAAGTAGTTCCAATCACATATGGGATGGAACTATTGAAAGGGGCGACGATTTCTGGCTTATCCTATAGTGAGTTACTCTATCCCATCTCTATCTTAATACTTATGGGGGTCGTCCTGATGGGAATTGGGATTCGTTTAATGGAAAGCCGTCATATCTAATTAGAGAGAAGATAAGATTAGATACAAAATTTTCATCTAAAAATACTCCATTCCAATTCTTTTCAGCTATACTAAAAGATGTGTATAGAGAATAAAGCACTGGATAGAGGAGAAGAAGGAATGTCGCGGGACTATCAGAATTTTATTGTAAATATTAAAAGGAAAACGGGAATTGATCTCTCTTTATATAAAGAGGCTCAAATGAAAAGAAGATTGCTCTCTTTATATGAAAAGAAAGGATTCCAATCCTTTAATGATTTTTTTGATGCCATTAGTAAAGATAAAGAATTATTAAATGAATTCCTTGATCGAATGACGATCAATGTATCAGAATTTTATCGGAATGCAAAAAGATGGGAAGTGCTGGAAGAGAAAATCTTGCCAAAACTTTTGGCAAGAGGAAAACGGCTGAAAATTTGGAGTGCTGCATGTTCGACAGGCGAAGAACCATATACGATTGCAATGATCATGTCGAAATTTATGCCTTTATCTCAAGTACAAATACTAGCAACAGATCTAGATGAAAATGTCATTGCCAGAGCAAAAAAAGGTGTTTATCCAGAGAGATCATTGAATGAAGTACCAGATGAAATGAAAAAGAAATATTTCACGGTTGAGGGGAGCTTCTATAAGGTAGCTGAAGAAGTTAAGAAAACGGTGACTTTCCGTAAGCAAAATCTGCTTGCCGATCAATTTGGGGGACCATTTGATTTGATCATCTGCCGCAATGTGCTCATTTATTTTACTGAAGAAGCGAAGGATGAGCTTTATAGTAAATTTAGCGGGGCGTTGAATTCAGGTGGTATATTCTTTGTTGGAAGCACAGAGCAAATTTTTAACCCAGGTAAATATGATTTTGAAACTGAAGATACATTCTTTTACCGTAAAAAGTAATTTAGAGTCTGGAGAAATCTAGGCTCTTTTTTTCTATTTTGTTTAATGGGGATTTTCATGTTAAAATGCATTAAATATAGAAAAATTATAGGAATTTTCTTTTTTTTACTATGCTTCTTTTTTGTCATATGTTATATTGGTACATAATCCTTTAATGAGTTGAAGGGGGAAAGAGTTTTGCGATACTTAACTTCGGGTGAATCCCATGGTCCGCAGCTGACTACGATTATTGAAGGGCTGCCAGCGGGTTTATCCCTGCTAGATTCAGATATAAATTTCGAATTAGCTAGACGCCAAAAAGGTCATGGCAGAGGCAGAAGAATGCAAATTGAAAAAGATACGGTGCAAATTGTTGGTGGTGTCCGACATGGATATACACTAGGCTCTCCAGTGGGATTGGTTGTTGAAAATAATGATTGGAAGCACTGGACGAAAATTATGGGTCAAGAACCACTGGCACCAGATGAAGAGGATGAAATCAAACGAAAGATTACGCGTCCTCGTCCTGGTCATGCTGATTTAAATGGTGCACTTAAATACGGACATAGGGATATGCGGAATGTTCTAGAACGATCATCTGCAAGAGAAACGACTGTACGGGTAGCAGCTGGAGCTGTTGCGAAAAAGCTATTAAAGGAATTGGGCATTGAAGTAGCTTCACATGTAATTGAAATCGGTGGGGTCACTTCATCGGTTAAAGAATATGAATCTCTTGAAAAATTAAAGGAAATAACAGAAAACTCACCAGTAAGATGTCTAGATTCTGAGGCCGAAAAGAAAATGATGAGTGCGATTGATGAAGCAAAACAACAAGGTGATTCAATCGGAGGCATTGTTGAGGTCATTGCTGAAGGCATGCCTCCTGGTGTAGGAAGCTATGTACACTATGATAGAAAACTAGATGCAAAATTAGCAAGTGCGATCATGAGTATCAATGCGTTTAAAGGTGTGGAGATTGGGATTGGATTCGAAGCTGCAAGCAAACCAGGCAGTGAGGTTCACGATGAAATTCTATGGAGCAAGGAACAGGGCTATTACCGGAAAACCAATCGCTTAGGAGGATTGGAGGGCGGAATGACTACAGGAATGCCAATTGTTGTCAGAGGTGTAATGAAGCCAATTCCTACCCTTTATAAGCCGCTTCAAAGTGTGGACATTGATTCAAAAGAGCCATTCACTGCTAGTATTGAGCGTTCTGACAGCTGTGCAGTTCCAGCTGCGGCAGTCGTTGCTGAGAATGTAATTGCATGGGAATTAGCGGTAGCGATTGTTGATCAATTCTACTCTGACCGGTTTGAAACATTAAAAGAAGTGGTCGACAAGCAGAGAGCATTCGCAAAGGAGTTTTGATATGGAACCCATCACTATTCAAACTGCCTCTAAAACCTATCCGGTATTTATTGGCAGTGGGGTTATAAATCAATTACCTTCATTTATTCACGAAGCCTTTCCGACCATAACAAACTTGATGATTCTTACCGATGAAACAGTTGCGAATCTGTACCTTTCTGATATGCAAGAAGCATTGAATCCATTCGATTGCAAGTCATGCATTGTTCCGAGTGGTGAAAGGGCGAAAACCTTTGATGTGTACCATCAATGCTTAACATTTGCCCTTGAGAACAGGCTTGATCGAAAATCGGTTGTCCTCGCATTTGGCGGTGGTGCTGTTGGAGATCTTGGTGGGTTTGTTGCAGCAACATTCATGAGGGGAATCCCGTTTATTCAAGTGCCTACAACCATTCTTGCTCATGATAGTGCAGTAGGCGGGAAAGTTGCGATCAACCATTCATTAGGAAAAAACATGGTTGGTGCTTTCTATCAGCCTGAAGCTGTTTTTTATGACCTAGATTTTCTTCCATCACTTCCAATGCATGAGAAAAGGTCTGGCTTTGCAGAGGTTATTAAGCATGGTCTCATCCATGACCCATCCTTTTATTCATGGCTGCTTGAACATATTGATTCCTTGGAAAGTCTAGGAGCAGATGATTTAAGCCATATGCTTTCAAAAGGAATTGAAATTAAAGGTGCTTTCGTTTCTAAAGATGAAAGAGAAGAAGGCATCCGTGCCTTTCTCAATTTCGGACACACACTCGGTCATGCGATCGAGGCAGAAATGGGTTATGGCAAATGGACACATGGCGAAGCTGTTGTGATCGGAATGCTATTTGCATTGGAGCTAAGCCGAAAAAAAGCGGGCTTAACATTTGATTGTGAACAATTTAAAAACTGGCTAATGAAGCTGGGATATGAAACAAATATGCCAAAGGAATTAGTATATAACAAATTAGTCGAGCGAATGAAGCAAGATAAAAAATCCGTTGGGCAAAAGGTGAAATTTGTTTTATTAAAGGAAATTGGCAGCCCTGTTTTATATGAAATATCTGATGAAGAGTTAATGACAGAGCTGTACAAATTTTAAAAAGGGAGAATGAATATGATCCGAGGAGTGAGAGGCGCTACCACTGTGATTGAAAATGAGGAAAAGGAAATTATCGAAGCAACAGAAGTTTTGCTCCGGAAAATGATCGAACAAAACAGGATTGAAGCAAATACAGTTGCATCTGTTTTCATTTCTGTAACAGAGGATATTACAGCTGCATTCCCTGCGAAAGCGATCAGATTAATTGATGGCTGGACATTTGTACCTATCATGTGTATGAAAGAAGTTCCTGTGCCATCCTCCCTGACAAAGTGTATACGAGTAATGATGCATGTGAACACAACGATCCCTCAGGAAGAGATCAGTCATGTATATTTAGGGGAAGCCGTAAGCTTGAGACCTGATCTAAAAACAAGTATCAATTAGCAGTACCTCGATTAGTGATCCTAAAGGAAATATTGATTAGAAAAGGTGGATAATTATGAAATGGAAAGAGCAATTGCTTCAGTTAACTCCTTATCAGCCAGGGAAATCAATAGATGAAGTGAAAAAGCAATTTGGCCTCAGTGAGATTATTAAGCTTGCCTCGAATGAAAATCCGTTTGGATGTTCAGAAAAAGTCCTTACTGTCCTTAAGCCTGCCGAATCTACATTTCCGTTATATCCTGATGGATACGCAGCTGAATTGAGAACGGTATTGGCTGCACATCATGGGGTAAATGAAGACCAATTGATATTTGGCAATGGATCAGATGAATTGATTCAAATGATCTCCAGAGCCTTGTTAGGGAAAGGGACCAATACTGTAATGGCGGAATGTACATTTCCGCAGTACAGACATAATGCTGTGATTGAAGGAGCAGAAATTAAGGAGGTTCCTTTAAAGAATGGGGAACATGATCTTGATCAAATGCTTGAAGCCGTCAACCACAATACTTCGATTATTTGGATTTGCAATCCTAATAATCCTACTGGGCAATACATTCCTAAAAAGCAGTTGACCTCTTTTTTAGAAAAAGTGCCTGCTGATATACTTGTTGTGCTTGATGAAGCTTATTATGAATATGTTGTTGCAGATGATTATTGCAACTCCATTCATTTATTGAAATCTTTTCCTAATTTAATTATTCTAAGGACATTTTCGAAAATTTATGGTTTAGCCAGCTTAAGAATCGGCTATGGAATTAGTCTGGCAGAAACGATCCGGGCGTTAGAGCCTGTCAGGGAACCATTCAATGTCAATCGGTTCGCACAAAAAGCTGCAGTTGCAGCCCTTTCTGATCAGTCATATGTAGAAGACTGCAAACAGCAAAACAGGGAAGGCTTGGAACAGTATTATCGCTTTTGTCGGGAAAATGGGCTGACGTTCTATCCCTCACAAGGAAACTTCATTTTAATTGATTTCAAAACTGATGGGAATGATGTATTTCAATATTTGCTTGAAAGAGGTTATATCGTTCGTTCAGGAAGAGCACTAGGATTTCCAACATCAGTTCGTGTAACAGTAGGTTCTAAAGAACAGAATGAAGGGGTAATTAAATTGATGGGTGACTATTTATCATCAAGATTGCTGTTGCCTGAGATGATCCCTTCTTCATAAATATTTATTTAAAGGATGTTCTTCCCTAGAGGCTGTAAAGGCCTCTAAATTTTTTAGTAGAGGTGGTGAGGATCTTGGATGGCCGTGTATTTATAATTGGCTTAGGATTAATTGGGGGCTCTCTTGCATTATGTATTAAGAAACAGCATGAAGATGCGACCATTGTTGGTTTTGATGTCAATGCTGAACAGGCAAGACTAGCTCGAATGCTGACTGTTATTGATGAGGTAGCTGATTCAATAGAAAGTGGGGCAAGTGATTCTGATCTTATCCTCATTGCTACTCCTGTAAAAGAAACAGAAAGAATACTGCAAATTTTAGGTTCTCTGCCGCTAAAAGAGAATGTTATTATCACAGATGCTGGCAGTACGAAAAAGGAAATTGTCAAAAAAGCAAGCAGCTTAAAAGAAAAAGGGATTACATTTATCGGTGGTCATCCAATGGCTGGCTCTCATAAAAGTGGGATAACTGCTGCAAAAGCCATTCTTTTTGAAAATGCCTTTTATTTGTTGACACCTGAAGATCATATTAGTGAAGAACAGATACAAGATTTACAATGCTGGCTTTCGGGCACAAGAGCAAAGTTTATCATGATGTCACCTATGGAACATGATTATTTGACAGGGGTGATCAGCCATTTCCCTCATATGATTGCTGCATCCCTTGTCCATCAAGCCGAAAAAACAAGTACGACACAGAAGCTGGTTTCTCGCCTAGCGGCCGGCGGGTTTCGTGATGTAACTAGGATTGCATCAAGCAGTCCCGAAATGTGGCGGGATATCATGCTGCATAATAAAGAGGTTATGCTGAGCCTATTAACAGACTGGCAAGAGGAAATGAATAAGGTTGCAGGCATGCTTACGTCTGAAAATAGTGAAGAAATCTATGATTATTTTTCACAGGCAAAGCAATTTAGGGACGAACTGCCACAGAAGCAAAGAGGCGCTATTCCAGCTTTCTATGATTTGTTTGTTGATGTCCCGGATTATCCAGGTGTTATTTCTGAAATTACCGGCATACTTGCGAGAGAAGAAATAAGTATAACGAATATACGTATTCTTGAAACGCGTGAGGAAATCTATGGGGTACTTGTGATAAGCTTTCAAACGGAAGAGGATCGCGAATGCGCTGCAACTTGTATTCAATCCAATACCAACTACGAGACTTCTATAGGTCTTTAAAAGATTTGCGAAGGGTGATGAATATGGAGGCAATCCAATTACATACAAATGTAAAAAGTCTGAATGGTGAACTCGCAATTCCAGGAGATAAATCAATTTCTCATCGCTCCATTATGTTTGGAGCAATTGCTGAAGGTGAAACAACTGTAACGAATTTCTTATTAGGTGATGATTGCTTAAACACCATCGAATGTTTTAAGAAATTAGGTGTGTTGATTGAACGGGAGGATGAGAAAGTTATTATTCATGGGAAAGGATTGGATGGTTTACAAGAGCCTGCCGATATACTAGATGTCGGGAACTCTGGAACGACCATTCGTTTACTGCTAGGAATATTAGCTGGCCGTCCTTTTCATTCTGTTCTCATTGGGGATCAATCGATTGGAAAAAGGCCGATGACTAGAGTGACACAGCCATTGCGTTCATTAGGGGCCGTTATTCACGGAAGAAAGAATGGTGAATTTACTCCTTTATCCATTAAAGGTGGTCATTTAGAAGGAATGGAATATCAGCTTCCTGTTGCAAGTGCCCAAGTGAAATCATCCATTCTATTTGCTGGATTGCAGGCAAGTGGAACAACAACGATTATCGAACCTGTCAAAACGAGGGATCATACGGAACGAATGATCAGACAATTTGGTGGAGAAGTGGAGATCAACGGGCAAACCATCCAAATAAAAGGTAACCAAAAATTAACAGGTACATCTATTCATGTTCCAGGAGATATCTCTTCTGCTGCCTTTTTTTTGGTTGCTGGTGCCGTCCTGCCTAATAGTGAGATCAAATTGACCAATGTGGGTTTAAACCCGACAAGAACGGGCATTATTGATGTAATGAATGAAATGGGCGCCGACATTACGATTACACAGCATAATGAGGATGCTTTTGAACCGAGTGGAGATATTGTTATTAAATCCTCCGTGCTTAAAGGAATAACCATCGAAGGAAATATCATTCCTAGACTGATTGATGAAATTCCGATCATTGCATTATTAGCAACTCAAGCAGAGGGCAAGACCATAATTAAGGATGCCCATGAATTAAAAGTAAAGGAAACGAATCGGATTGATACAGTTGTTGCTGAACTCACGAAGCTAGGCGCAGATATAGAGGCGACAGATGACGGGATGATTATTAATGGGAAGTCTAATCTAACTGGTGGATCCGTATCCAGTCATGGGGACCATCGTATTGGGATGATGCTTGCCATTGCAGCCTCACTTTGTAAAGAAGATGTCTATCTTGAAAAGGAAGACGCCATTTATGTATCATATCCATCATTCTTCGACCACTTGCATAGCCTCACTTAATTATTAAACTAATTAGAGCTGCCATGCAGCTCTTTTTCATTGTCTAGGAATTTATAGATTTTGATGTTGTGGATAACTTTGCGACAAGTTTGTCTGCATCCAGCTCCAGCGCCTATCGCCTATCAAACTTCAGGTCCCCTCCCTACGATAAGTCAACATCGGTTCGCTCTCGCTCACCGTGTTTCCTTTATCTCAGTCGCGGCCCTTCCAGTTTGTACGGCGATGACCAAGGCGCTTGCGCTTTTCTTATTAATAATTGTCATATTTATTAGAAAAATACATAGCTTGTCATAAGACCGTTTTAGAGGGGGGTTTTATGACGTATATTATTGAAAATGCGAATATACTACAGGACCGGATGATTACAAAGACTTCGCTATTGATTGCTAATGGGAAGATCTCATCGCTGAAACCAGTATATAAAAGATACCGGTTTATTAGGATGAATGCAGCTCCTTATATTATGACCCCCACACCAACTCTTTTGCTTAAAGAGTTCCCGTTACACTTGTCTTTCCAAGAAACGAAAGCCTATTTTATAGAAGAATTTATTCTAAAAGGATGTACAACTTTTATTACGTTAGCCAATGTGCAACAAGAACAAGCATTGTCAAAAGAAATAAAACGAATAAAGACAAGATTATTAAATAGTCCAATTGACTATATTATTGGCGTAAGAATTCCTGTCAGATTGTTAACACCATCTTTCTTGAGATCATGCAAACGGGAAAAGGTGCCAGCTATTTTTGTTGAAATAAAACAGGTGGACGAGCTATATAAACTTCCTTGGGGATGGATTCGAGAGGCAATGTTTCCATTCAATAGTCCCTTAGTTCCTCTTTTCATTAATGATGATGAAAGAGAAAAGAACCAAATGAAGTCAGAATGGAGAAAAGTATTAGTAAAGGAAAAGATCCCATCTATTAATGATGAATTAGCGGAAAATGAACCAATTCCTTATTCTGCGCTAACTAAAATAGGGATTTACCCGAAAAAATCAAGTTTACATCAGGGAAGTGGATTATCCTATAATTTTTATTTGAAGAGCAGGGAAATCAGAAATATTGAAGAAGTGGAGCTCTTTCATTATCATAGACATATGCTAGTCATTACTGTTCATAAAGGCGAAGTCCTCCGTGCCAATGATTATCTGGATTTTCGACCAGGTTATGGTGAACATGTTAAAATAAATACGCCTTCATTTTATACAAGCTAGCTTTCATAAGAAAAGCAAACCTGAAAGGAACTTAAAATGGATAAAGTAAATCAAATTATTACACTTATAGAAAACGGTCAACATGAAGAAGCCTTAAAGCAGTATAAACAAATATTATTAAATGGTTCGAATGAGGAAAGATTTGTACTCGGGGAAGAGCTATTTCAGTATGGCTTTATGGAAGAGGCAAAGGCTTTGTTCGAAAGACTACTAGAATCTTATCCTGAAGAGGGTGAGCTGCTTGTTCTCTTAGCAGAGGTATCGATTGACTTAGGGAAAGAAGACGAAGCCATACTTGTCCTAGAACGATTGAAAGAGGATGATCCAAGCTATCCGCAAGCTCTTTTATTATTAGCTGATCTGTATCAGATGGAAGGGCTGTATGAGGTAAGTGAGCAAAAGCTTCTGAAAGCAAAATCAATTTTGCCTAATGAAGTAATTATTGATTTTGCCCTTGGGGAGCTATATGCGGAGCAGGGGAAATTTCTTGAAGCAACAAAGGCATACGAAAAGGTATTACAAATAGAAACGGTCATTGCAGGTGTGAATGTCAATCAAAGAATGGCTGATGTCCTTAGTGTTGGCGGAGCCTTTGAAGAAGCATTGCCCTATTATGAAAAAGCGCTAGATGAGAAAAATGAAATCAATACATTATTCAGTTATGCATTTACAGCTTTGCAAGCCGGCTTTAACAGAGTGGCTATTGAGAAGCTAATTGAACTCAAAGAGATTGACCCAGAATTCCATTCCTTATATTTGCATCTTGCTAAAGCATATGAACGGGAAGAAGAACTGGATAATAGCTTGCAAGCGATAAAAATGGGCATCAAACAAGATGAATTTAATAAGGAACTTTATTTCTATGGCGGGAAGCTTGCACTAAAGGTTGGCAACGAAGAAGAAGCCGAGCAGCTTTTTAGAGAAGCACTCGCGCTTGATCCTGAATATACAGAAGATGCAGTTACCTTGACGAAATTACTCCTTAAGCAGGAAAGATATAATGATGTATTAGAAATTGTGGAAATGATGAATGATTTTGAGGAAGAAGAGCCAAGATTGATGTGGGATGCTGCGATTGCCCATCATCAGCTGGAGGAATATTCACAGGCATTAAACAAATACCAAAGTGCATATACTTTCTTAAAGGAACAGCCGGATTTTCTTTCTGATTATGGATATTTTCTAATAGAAGAAGGAAAAAGAGAAGAGGCTGCCGAAATTTTTAATACACTGGTAAAAATGGAACCAAACAACTTAGAATATCAAGATATTGTTCAAAGACTCTCAGAATAATTAAGTATGAGTTTTACAAAGAAAAGTTTATTAAGTTAGATTATTATCTAGCACAAGCGGCTACTTCTGATGTACAGGATGTCGCGTTTTTGTCGACCTTGGGCAGTCATCTCCACATCTCGGTCAATCCTCCCAGAAGGGAAAGAATCCCTTTTTGAGAGGCATGTCTTGTACTTGTCGGGGCAAGAGAGAGCTGTTTCGAGCATTTCATTTTGCAGAGGAGGGAATTTCATCATGTCAGCCCCTGTATCTGTCAACGAGAAAAAAGATTTTATTCGCTGGTTTCTTAATCATTATCAATTAAAAAGGCGAGAATGTGTGTGGATTTTGAATTATTTAATGAGTCATGACCAGCTGATGGAAAAGGTGCATTTTGTTGATCAGGCGCAGTATTGCCCAAAAGGTTTAGTCATGTCAACCCATTGTGTGGAAGAAGTTCCTTTTCGTTTTTACAAGGAAAATGTGATGACGACGGATGCTGAGAAATCATTTCATGATATTCGCCTGAATCGTGAAGAGGAAATATTTATTCAATTGAACTTTCATGCATCAAACAAGGCACACCAGTATGCAGCCGTTCTTGAAGAGAATCCTTTTATGCCGAAAAGACTTCAAATTAATGAAAAAGATAAGTTAATTGCTGAAAGATTTCTCAGTGAATGCTTGGAGAAATTCCAAAGGGATCTTCTTCTTCAGCAAATTGACGAAGCATTGGATAATCAAGATCAGAAAGCCTTCTTACTGTTAACGGAAAAGTTAAAAAAACTAAAAAAGAACTAATTTCGCTTGCTATATTATAGCAGGCTTTTTTTTGTAAAAAAATAAATTGTCGATCTGATTAATTAACATATATTTTACCAAACTTCTTTTGTCGACGGATGTTTAAAGTGTTATGATAGATGAGGCAAGCCACTATTATTAGAGGTTTACTGTATGTAAATAAGGAAATTGGACAAATATAGGTTATGGAGTGAAATGGATGAAGTGGATTTCTCAGGATATTGAAATGTATTTGAAATCAAAGGAATATGTAGATACAGTCGTCCTTCCGTTGTTCCCCGTCTCATTTGATGATGATATTAAACAGACGGTTGCGATGACAGAGTTTATCTCGTTGCTAAGTGTTCAGTTAGAAAGGCAGTTCAGAGGAAGGCTTGTTATGCTCCCAGGCTATTCCTATTTAAAATCAACTGCTGAGGATAAGCTTGTCAGTGATGTGAAGGATTGGGAGACAGAGCTGCTAGCTAAAGGATTTAAGCATGTATTCTACATCACTTCTGATAGCAGCTGGAAAGCGATTGAAAATAAGCTAGAGGGTGGACTAATTTGGCTGCCATCGCTGCCACTAGAACATATGGATGATAATTATAAAAATTCTATTCTTGAAGATCAAGTGAAGCAGCTGCTTAATTTATTTCTTCAAAAATGGCAAACAGCCGAATAGGTGGCAATTTTGGTCACACAGTTGACATGTTTTCGTCAAATGATTATATTGACCTTCCATAAAGATTGATATATCATAATTATGTCCTAGTTTTATATTGTGTTGAATTTTGTCCGTTGGACTTAACTTCATAATAGAGGGGGGAAAGGTATGAGCAAAAATCGTGTTTCAAGACGTCAATTCCTAAGCTATACACTAACTGGTGTAGGCGGTTTCATGGCTGCCGGAATGTTAATGCCAATGGTTCGCTTTGCAGTAGATCCTGTATTGCAGGCTAAGGCAGCAGGTGATTACATTCCAACTCAACAAAAAGTTGCAGATATCACTGATGTCCCAACTCGAGTTGATTTTACATTCGAACAGCAGGATGCTTGGTATTCATCTGAAGAGACGGGTACAGCATGGGTTTACAAGGACGACAAGGGAGAAATTGTCGCACTTTCACCTGTTTGTAAGCATTTGGGCTGTGTAGTTGACTGGAATACAGACAAGTCAAACCAGAATCATTTTTACTGTCCATGTCATGGAGGACTATACACGAAAGATGGTACAAACGTTCCAGGAACACCACCAATTGGACCACTTGATGTATATCCATACATTGAAAAAGACGGTTATCTGCATGTAGGTAAGGCTGAGCCTAAGAAGGGGGCGTAATCATTGTTAAACAAGATTTATGATTGGGTAGATGAACGTTTAGATATTACGCCTTTATGGCGCGATATAGCAGACCATGAAGTGCCAGAGCATGTTAACCCTGCCCATCACTTCTCTGCTTTCGTTTATTGTTTTGGCGGTTTAACATTCTTCGTTACTGTCATTCAAATTTTATCTGGAATGTTCTTAACAATGTACTATGTTCCAGATATTAAAAATGCATGGGAATCTGTGTATTATTTACAAAACCATGTGGCATTTGGACAAATTGTCCGTGGAATGCATCACTGGGGAGCAAGTTTGGTAATCGTAATGTTATTCTTACATACGTTACGCGTGTTCTTCCAAGGAGCTTATAAGAAGCCACGTGAATTGAACTGGGTTGTCGGCGTACTTATTTTCTTTATTATGCTAGCGCTTGGTTTAACTGGCTACTTATTGCCTTGGGATATGAAAGCATTATTTGCAACAAAAGTTACAATGCAAATTATTGAATCTGTTCCGTTAATTGGGGTATATCTAAAAACCCTTATTGCTGGATCTGCGGACATCGTTGGTGCGCAAACGATTACTCGTTTCTTTGCGATTCACGTATTCTTCTTGCCAGCAGCATTATTTGCATTATTGGCTGCTCACTTTGTAATGATTCGTAAGCAAGGTATTTCTGGCCCATTGTAAAATGAATGGACTAAGGGTTTTTTGATAAAGGAGGGGGAATCGCCCAATGCATCGCGGTAAAGGTATGAAATTCGTAGGAGACTCTCGTGTTTCTGCTGAACGAAAACCGAACATTCCGAAAGACTATTCGGAATACCCAGGGAAAACAGAGGCATTCTGGCCTAACTTCCTATTAAAAGAATGGATGATAGGTGCAGTTTTCCTAATCGGATTTTTATGTTTAACAATTGCACATGTGCCTCCGCTTGAAAAAATTGCGGATCCAAGTGATACAGCATATATTCCATTGCCAGACTGGTATTTCTTATTCTTATACCAATTATTAAAGTATACTTACGCTTCAGGTCCATTTAATATCGTAGGTTCTTTAATTATTCCTGGTTTAGCTTTCGGAGGATTATTGCTTGCTCCATTTATTGATCGTGGACCAGAGCGTCGTCCTTCTAAGCGTCCTTTGGCAACAGGATTTATGTTGTTAGCAATCGCTGCTATTACTTTCTTAACTTGGCAATCAGTAGCAAACCATGACTGGGAAGCTGCTGCTAACCAAGGGAAGATTGTAGCAGAAGTTGATATTGACACAGAAGCTGAAGGCTACAAAATTATGGAAGCCAACACTTGTTTAACTTGTCACGGTGGGGACCTTCAAGGTGGCGCTGGATCACCAGCTCTTATCGATAATGGTTTAACTCCTGATGAGATTAAAGAAATTGTTACTAATGGTAGAGGTGCTATGCCTGCTGGACTTTTCAAAGGTACGGATGAAGAGTTTGATAAATTGGCTGAGTTTATCTCTGGCTTAAAAAGCGAATAATTAACAAAAAGCTGACGTTTTTTCGTCAGCTTTTTTTGATGTGTTTCCTATGTTTAATGATCCAATATGGTAAAATAATGAATAATACAAATCTTTAATAGAGAAGAGGACAACCATGAAGTGGATTTATCCTATATTAGCAAACAGAGCAGTCATGCTGCTTCTATTAATTATTAATATCGCAGGAACTATTTACGGATATATTTGGTATAAGTGGCAGCTAGATGATACACCAGCTATATTCTTGCCGTTTGTCCCAGATAGTCCAACTGCTAGTTTTTTCTTCGTATTTGTCTTGATTGCCTTTTTATTAGGAAAAAATTGGCCTCTATTTGAAGCATTAGCAATTGTGACGCTAATAAAGTACGGCATATGGGCAGTTGTAATGAATTTACTAGTATTTGAAGTAACTGGAGAGCTTGATCTTATTGCACTTATGCTCATCTTTTCCCATGGAGCAATGGCTGTTCAGGGGATATTATATGCCCCATTTTACCGAATAAAGACTTGGCATCTTGTTGCAGTAGCAATATGGACGCTACATAATGATGTGATCGATTATGTATTTTTTATGCTTCCGCGTTATCCGATTTTGAATTTGTATACTCCACAGATTGGGTATTTTACATTTTGGTTAAGCATCGCCTCTCTCGGGGTAACCGCCTTTTTATGCTTAAGAAAAAACCGTTTTCAACTGGAAATAAAGTATTAAGCTTGAATGAACTATTCGATCTTGTATAGGTGAACGATCATAGATTTCTGGTCTAACCTTGTCCAATCTCTCATACATATTTAATAGTAATTGGAGGGGGGACAAGGATGAAAGCAAGATTTATTATTGCCATTATGATTTTTCTTCTACTGCCTATAACAGTCTATTCAGAAGAAACCTCACCTATTGATAGATTAGATCAATTATCAGATGACGCACTTCAAATGGTTAAGCTTCATAGATATGAAGATGCAAAAAAGCTATTGGATTATTTTTCAGATCAATTTCGCGTTGTTTCTGAAAGGAAAAGGCCATTATCCACTGATGAACTGCGGATCGTTACCATTTCTCATGACGAAGCTGTCCAGGCTACAGCTAATACAACCATTGATCATAATGAAAAGATCAATCGTGTGACAAAGTTTAGACTTGTCATGGATGCGATTACCTCTCAAAATCAGCCGCTATGGACAGAAATGGAATCACCAATAATGACTGTCTTTGGGGAAATGAAAGAGGCTGTCTACAGCGGGGATAAAGAGCATTTTTATACAAATTTGAATGCCTTTTTGTCTTTATATGATGTCATTTATCCGAGCATGAAAATTAATGTAGATGTGGAGCGGATTCAAAAGATCGATACTCGAATTGATTATATTAACCGCTATCGCCCCCAAGTGTTAGCAGATGAAGCAAATCAGCAGGAGATTGAAGCATTAGAAGCGGATTTACAGCTTTTATTCGATGAAATGTCTGGTGATGAAGCGGATCCTTCACTTTGGTGGGTTATTATTTCTACAGGAAGTATTATTATTCTTACATTATCCTATGTTGGATGGAGAAAATATAAAGGAGACCGACAGAAGGAGAAGAACCGTTCTCGAGGGCAAAAATAGTGACTTCATTTTTCAGCTGGAGTACAATATTGTCAAAGTACCTCTTGCAGGTGCTATCAACTAGAATTAGCTGAATTGGAGGTTTATTATGAGTGGATATCTTATTTACTTCGCCATCATTATTTTGGTGCCAATTTGGGCGCAATTTAAAGTAAAAGGTTCATATGCCAAGTATTCAAAGGTTGCGTCGTCATCCCATATGAGGGGGGCGGAAGTAGCTAGAAGAATCTTAGACGCAAATGGTTTATATCAAGTGGGAATAGAAGAGACACGGGGACATCTATCAGACCATTATGACCCGCGTTCCAAAACCGTTCGGCTCTCTACAGCCAATTATCATGGACATTCTGTTGCAGCAGCAGCGATTGCAGCCCATGAAGTTGGACATGCAATCCAAGATCAGCAAGATTATGCCTTTTTACGATTTCGGCATGCGCTTGTTCCTGTTGCCAATCTAGGCTCAAATTTCTCTTGGATATTGATTATGATCGGTTTTCTAGCAGGTTTTAGCGGATTTGTTTTATTAGGTATTATCTTTATGGCTGCAGCTGTTGTCTTTCAGCTAATTACACTTCCAGTTGAATATAACGCATCGAATAGGGCCATGGATGAGGTTGTCTCATTAGGAATTATCCGTAATGATGAAGAAAGAGAGACGAAGAAAGTTTTAAATGCAGCTGCATTAACATATGTGGCGGCAGCAGCCGTTGCAGTGCTTGAGCTACTGCGCTTAATCCTTATTTATACAGGTATGCAAAGAAATGATTAAAACCAGCCAAGTGGCTGGTTTTAGTCGTTGTATAAGAAAAATACTTGTATTGGATGTTGGTTTATTAATGTTCAATCGGTTTTTTGTTTTCATCTAATGTAAAGCCTTCTCCAAGGACATCGTGAACGATGCTGACAGAAACAAATGCATGTGGGTCAACAGAGGTAATGACGTTTTTCAAGCGGACAATTTCATTTTTTGCAACGACGCAATAAAGGACTTCTCGTTCTTTCTTTGTGAAAGAGCCATGGCCCTTTAATACGGTGACTCCTCTATCCATTTCACTCATAATTTTCGCGGCTATTTCTTCATTGAAATCGGAAATAATCATTGCTCCTCTGGCAGAGTAAGCCCCTTCCTGCATGAAGTCAATGACACGTGCACCAACAAACACGGCTACAAGTGTATACATCGCTTCTTGATAGGTTAAGTAGAAAATTAATGATAATGTAATAACAACTGCATCAAACATAAACATGGCTTTCCCCATACTTATTCCAGCATATTTGTTAGCTAATCGAGCAATAATATCAACGCCACCTGTTGTTCCTCCGAATCGGAAGATGATTCCAAGGCCTACTCCGATAAACACGCCAGCAAATAAAGCAGCCAAAGTTAAATCCTCATTAAGAGGCATAGAGATCTGATAGCGTTGAAAAATCCATAAGAAAACGGAAACACTTACAGTCCCAATAATCGTGTAAAAGAAGGCATTCCGCCCAAGTAATTTCCAACCAATAATGAAAAGCGGGATATTTAAGATTAAATTCGTATACGATGGATCCCAATTAAAAAGAAAGTATAAAAGTAATGTGATCCCCGTGAATCCGCCCTCAGCTAAGTTATTCTGCATATTAAAATGGACAATACCAAAAGAAAATATGGCTGATCCAAGTAGAATAAACAGTATGTTTTTCAATTTCATAAAAACCCTCCACTACCAAAATGACACTTAGATTATTGTGCCTTTATTGGAATGGGAAAGTCAAGTTTATTCATTAAAGGAATTTAGTATAATAAAAATGTTTGTAAAAGATCGGTTGATTAGCTAACATGAAAGAAGGAAAACGATCGTGTTTTCATACATAATAAAGCCTATTTAAAAGGGAAGTGGAACCATTGTCAGAAAAAACAATGAAAGAGCTTCAAGCTGAAGTTGATACATATATTGGTCAATTTAAAGAAGGATATTTCAGTCCCCTTGCTATGCTTGCACGAATGACAGAAGAATTGGGCGAACTGGCTAGGGAAATCAATCACCAGTATGGTGAGAAACCGAAGAAATCTTCTGAGACCGAAAAAGCAATCGAACAGGAAATGGGCGATATGCTATTTGTCCTCATTTGTCTTGCGAACTCATTAAATATTGATCTTGAGGAAGCTCATAATCGAGTAATGAATAAGTTTAATACTCGTGACAAAGATCGTTGGACTAGAGTGGAAGAGTAAAGGAGCGATGGGAATGGAAAAGGTTAATATTGTTATTGCGGGACCTCGTGGACGTATGGGAAGAGAAGCGGTTAAGCTAGTACATGAAACAGAAAATTATCATTTAGCTGCGGTTGTGGATCGTAAAAATGATGGTGGGCTATTAAGTGATTTTGACGGCTTTCTAGGATTGGATGTACCAGTTTATTCTAATATTGAGGAATGCTTTCAGAAGACGGATGCGAATATTCTTATCGACTTAACGACTCCTGCTGTAGGAATGTTTCATACGAAGACAGCTTTGACCTATGGAGTTAGGCCGGTTGTTGGGACAACTGGTTTTACAAAAGAGGATTTGAAGGAACTGGAAAACCTATGTAAAGAAAAGGGATTAGGCTGTGTGATTGCACCAAACTTTGCAGTTGGTGCTATTCTCATGATGAAATTTGCGCAATTGGCAGGCAAATATTTTGATGATGTGGAGATTATTGAATTGCATCACGATCAAAAGCTTGATGCACCTTCAGGAACTGCAGTTAAAACAGCAGAATTGATTGCGGAAGTAAGAGAATCCAAACAACAAGGGCATCCACAAGAGGAAGAAGTCATTCCAGGAGCAAGAGGAGCCAATTATGATGGGATGCATATTCACTCAGTCCGCTTGCCTGGGTTAATTGCACACCAGCAGGTTATGTTTGGGTCAGCAGGTCAAACGCTCACGATCCGTCATGACTCATATAATCGTGCCTCATTCATGTCAGGAGTGAAGCTTGCAGTAGATACAGCGTTGAAAGTAGATACACTTGTATATGGATTAGAGAATATTATTGAATAAGGAGGGCGAAACGATGAATATTGCATTAATTGCTCATGATAAGAAAAAGGATGATTTAGTAAGCTTTGCAACTGCTTATCAAGAAATTTTGTCCAAGCACAGTCTTTTTGCAACGGGAACTACAGGTTTAAGAATAATGAATGAAGCCGGTTTGTCTGTTCATCGGTTTCAATCCGGTCCATATGGCGGTGACCAAGAGATCGGGGCAATGGTGGCCAATAATAAAATGGATATGGTTATTTTTTTCAAGGATCCTTTAACAGCACAGCCACATGAGCCTGATATAACGGCATTAATTCGCCTTTGCGATGTATATGCTGTTCCATTAGCTACTAATCTTGGCACAGCTGAAATATTGATCAAAGGACTTGAACGTGGAGATTTAGCATGGAGAACGATTGTGAATGGAAGAAGTGGTGAAAAAAATGGCGCAGATCAAGCTTGATATTCTTGCGTTTGGCGCCCATGCAGATGATGTAGAAATTGGCATGGGGGGTTCCATTGCGAAGTACGCTGCAAATGGAAAGAGAATTGGCATTTGTGATTTAACGAAGGCGGAGCTATCATCCAATGGAACGGTTGAAATAAGGGAAATGGAAGCGCGGGAAGCAGCTGCGATAATCGGAGTGGAAACAAGAGAGATGCTTGATCTTCCTGATAGAGGACTATTCCTAAAACAGGAATATATAAGAAAAATAGCAAGTCAAATTCGTAAATATCGTCCATATCTCGTGTTTGCCCCTTATTTTGAGGATCGTCATCCAGACCATGGCGCATGTGCCCGTCTTGTGGAAGAAGCAGTATTTTCTGCTGGAATAAAGAAGTACGATACAGAAGATGGACGAGAATCACATAAAGTGAACAGTCTTTACTTTTACATAATTAATGGGTTTCATGAGCCGGATTTTGTCATTGATATTTCGTCTTATATGGATAAGAAAATAGCAAGTCTACAGGCTTATAAGAGTCAGTTTACTAGATCAGCCGACTCATTTGATACCCCATTAGTCAATGGCTATGTTGAAATGATCCAAGCAAGAGAAGGGTTATTTGGCAATCAAGCTGGTGTTACATATGCGGAAGGCTTTAAACGAAAGAAACCATTAATTATGAATCATGATTTATTTGGAGAAGAGCGATGAAAGCAAAAAAGTTAAAAATCGGCATCACCTGTTACCCCACAGTTGGCGGTTCAGGTGCTATTGCAACAGAATTAGGGAAGATGCTTGCAGAGAGTGGTCATGAGATTCATTTCATCTCCTCAAGCGTCCCATTCCGTTTAAATAAAATGAATCCCAATATTTATTATCATCAGGTTGAAGTTAATCAGTATTCAGTTTTTCAATATCCTCCATACGATATTGCCTTAGCAAGCAAAATGGCCGAGGTTATTAATCGTGAGAACCTTGATCTTCTGCATGTACACTATGCCATTCCACATGCGGTATGTGCGATTCTTGCCAAGCAAATGTGTCATAAGGACATCAAAATTGTTACCACCTTGCATGGCACAGATATTACAGTTCTTGGATATGATTCGTCCCTTACAGATGCCATTCGATTTGGAATCGAAAAATCAGACGCAGTAACGGCCGTATCACATGCCTTAGTTGCCCAAACATATGATGTAGTTAAACCAGATAAACCAATTGAAGTGGTTTACAACTTTATTGATGAGCGGGTTTATCGATTAACTGATTCTTCCTATTTACGTGAGGAATTTGGCATTTCCGCAGAAGAGAAGGTAGTCATACATGTTTCGAATTTCCGAACAGTAAAGAGAGTCCAAGATGTAGTAAAAGCTTTTGCAAGAATAAGTGAACAAGTCCCTTCCAAGCTGCTTCTTGTTGGTGATGGGCCTGAAATGGCGGTTATTTGTAAGCTTGTTAATCAATTAGGCCTTAAGGATCAGGTGATCTTCCTTGGTAAGCAAGATAATCTGGAAGAGCTATACTCAATAAGTGATCTCATGCTTCTGCTATCGGAAAAGGAAAGCTTTGGGCTAGTGGCACTTGAAGCAATGGCGTGTGGGGTTCCATGTATTGGAACGAATGTCGGCGGAATTCCTGAGGTCATCTTTGATGGGAAGAATGGCTATTTATGTCCACTAGGGGACATTAAAGCAGTTGCGGAGAAAGGAATTTCACTGCTTTCAGATGAAAATCTGCACAAAAAGTTTGCTACTGAGGCTATTAATACAGCTTATAAAAACTTCCGGTCAGGTCTCATTGTCTCTCAATATGAAGATATTTATTATAATCTTTTAAAGAAAGGTGAGGACAAATGAAGGAGCCTTTCTTGTCTGCCATCCCCCTTTTAACTAGAATAGAAGCCGCGGGATATGAAGCCTATTTTGTCGGTGGAGCTGTCAGAGACTTTCTGTTAGGCCGTGAGATTTCGGATGTGGATATTGCAACTTCGGCAACCCCTCAAGAAATCAAAGAGATTTACCCAAAAACAATTGACGTCGGGGTTGAACATGGAACGATTATTGTCCTATTCAATGGCATGCCTTATGAGGTAACGACGTTCCGTTCAGAGTCAGAATATGAAGATTTCAGAAGACCGTCTGAAGTACAATTTATTCGCTCACTGGAGGAAGACCTTCAGCGAAGAGACTTTACAATGAATGCAATTGCTATGAATAAAGATGGGCTATTAATTGACCCTTTTAATGGAAAGCAGGCAATAAGGGAACAGATGATTCAAACAGTTGGCAAAGCTGAAGAGCGCTTCCAAGAGGATGCATTACGAATGATGCGTGCTGTGCGATTCTACAGCCAACTTGGTTTTGAAATGGAACAATCAACACGGGAAGCACTTGTAGTATTTGCTAAGTTACTTGAAAACATATCGATTGAACGAAAGCTGATTGAATTTGAGAAGCTGTTGACAGGTAGATATCGCTTTAAGGCTTTAGAAATTTTAAGTAATACAGGACTCTATCGATATTTGCCAGGGATGACTTCCTATTCGGATGAATTAAATCACCTGCTTCAATTCGATTTTACGGATTTAACGATTGAAGAAATGTGGGTGCTGCTAATCCATCAGTTTGGCATCAATGATAATGAAGTAAAGACCTTCCTGAAAAACTGGAAGCTTCCTGTGAAAAAGATAAATAAAATCATGCAGCTAGTAAAATGGCTTGATTTTAGGCTGAAAGTGGATTGGACAGATGAAGCAATTTACCATGCTGGTCAGCAAACATCACTTGCAGCAGAAAGACTTTATATGTTCGTACATAATCGCAAGATAAACGGAAACATAACTAGCTTAATGAAACGATATGAATTACTGCCTATTAAACATCGAAGCGAGCTTCAAGTTACGGGGAATGACTTACAAGTCTGGTTCCAAAAGAAACCAGGTCCATGGATTAAGGATGTAATTGAAAAAGTAGAAAACGCGGTCATTAATCGGGAGATTAGCAATCGTAAAGAATTGATAAGGGAGTGGCTTATTGCGTGCAATCAGAGCTGAGGAAAAAGCTGCTTGATGTGTTTTCAAACAGTCAGGATGAATATTTATCAGGCCAGCATTTAGCTGATTTAATTGGATGTTCTAGGACAGCTGTCTGGAAGCATATGGAGGAATTGCGGAAAGAAGGTTTTGAACTGGAGGCCGTTAGAAGGAAAGGGTATCGAATCACTAGGACACCAGAGCGGGTGACTGCGGATGAAATAAGTCTTGGATTGATGACGGAATTTATGGGCAGACATATACATTATGAGGAAAGTGTGGAATCGACCCAAAAGATTGCGCAGCGCCTTGTATATGAAGAGGCCCCTGAAGGTACGATTATTATCGCTGAAGAGCAGCTATCTGGAAGAGGCCGAATGGATCGGAAGTGGTACTCTCCCAAATACACGGGCATTTGGTTAAGCATGATACTCAGACCGAATCTTCCCCCGCCAAAAGCTCCGCAGCTTACATTAATTACTGCGGTTGCAGTTGTTCAGGCAATTGAAGAAATGACTAATTTAACACCACAAATTAAGTGGCCTAATGATATTTTGCTTAATGGAAAGAAAGTAACAGGAATATTAACTGAGCTGCAAGCAGATGCAGATCGAATTAAATCAATCATTATTGGGATTGGGATTAATGTGAACCAGCAAGTCGAAGACTATCCAGAGGAACTACAGCCAATTGCAACATCTCTTTCAATTGAATGCAACCAGCAGCTTAAGCGAGCAGAGTTAGTTCAAATTCTTCTTCTTAAGTTTGAAAAGCTCTATACATTATATTTAGAAAAAGGTTTCTACCCACTTAAGCTGTTGTGGGAAAGTTATGCTATTAGTATTGGAAGAAATATAACAGCAAGAACGGTTACTGGAAGTCTTTACGGCAAAGCAATGGGTATAACCGATGACGGAGTTCTTCTGATTGAGGATTCGGCAGGGAAAGTCCATCAAGTGTATTCTGCGGATATAGAACTGGAAAATTAAAATTTCTATAGTCAGTTTATCCTCTATTTGTTATACTTTATTTGAAAAACGACAGTGTTTTTCTCGGGCAGTATCCTTTAGCTGAACTGCACCATCTTGTTTTAAACCAATTAAAGATTTTCTGCCTAGATCCAAAACGGACCGGGACAGAGGGATGAATCTCAAATCAAGAGCTGTAATGCGCAATCCTTCTGCTTTTTTAGAAGGATTTTATTTTTCCAAAATAGCTCTGCTATTATATCGCCCTCTTCCTTAAAAAAAGGAGGATTTGGAATGAAGCAAACTTCTGATTTCTTGAAAATGAAAGAGAAAGATGAAAAAATCGTCATGCTGACGGCCTATGATTACCCTTCAGCAAAACAGGCTGAAAACGCTAAGGTTGATATGATCTTAGTAGGCGATTCTCTAGGTATGGTTGTTCTTGGATACGATTCAACCGTTCCAGTTACGATGGAGGATATGATTCATCACGCAAAGGCTGTTAAACGTGGAGCGAAGGATACATTTATTACGGTTGACATGCCCTTTATGAGTTACCACTTATCCATCCGAGATACGCTTTTGAATGGGGCAAGGCTCATTCAAGAAACAGGAGCACATGCGGTAAAAGTTGAAGGTGCAGATGAAGTAATCGATCATATTAAAGCTTTAACAAAAGCAGGGATCCCTGTTGTTGCACATCTTGGACTTACCCCACAATCTGTAGGTGTACTTGGGGGTTACAAGGTTCAAGGCAAGAATGCCGAAGCAGCAAGAAAGTTAATAGAAGATGCGAAGAAATGTGAAGAAGCAGGAGCTTTTGCTCTTGTCTTAGAATGTGTGCCTAAACAGCTGGCAAAAGAAGTCTCTACATCAATTAATATTCCGACGATTGGAATTGGAGCAGGTGTTCACACGGATGGACAAGTTCTCGTCTATCATGATCTGCTTACTTATGGGGTGGAAAGAGTACCGAAATTTGTCAAGCAATATACACAATTGAACGGAATGATTGAACAAGGATTAAGTTCGTATGTAGCTGAAGTGAAACAAGGCGAATTTCCTGAAGAGAAGCACAGCTTTTCAATGAAGGAAGAAGAATTGCTTAGTTTGTATGGAGGGAAAGCATGAGAGTTATTACAACAATAGAGGAAATGCAATCAACAATCACTCAAGCGAAGAATAGCGGCCAATCTATCGGGTATGTCCCAACGATGGGCTTTCTTCATGAAGGGCATCTAACGCTTATTGAAAAAGCGCGAGGAGAAAATGATGTGGTTGTTATCAGCATTTTCGTTAATCCGCTTCAATTTGGGCCAACAGAGGACTTTAGCTCTTATCCAAGAGATTTCGAACATGACAAATGGCTGGCTGAGCAGCAGGGAGTTGACTTTATCTTTCATCCATCTGTTGAGGAGATGTATCCTAGATCATCATCTGTTACAGTAAAAGTGAATGAAAGAACAGATGTCCTCTGCGGTAAATCAAGACCAGATCATTTCGACGGTGTCGCCACTGTGTTGACTAAGCTTTTTAATATTATTCAGCCAGAGAAGGTTTACTTTGGGACAAAGGATGCACAGCAAGTTGCAGTTGTAGAAGGTTTAGTCAATGATTTCCACATCCCAATTAAAGTGATTCCTGTAGAGACTGTACGTGAAAGTGATGGACTTGCAAAGAGCTCAAGAAATGTGAACTTGCTTCCTAAGGAAAGAGAGCAAGCGCCAGTACTCTATCAAAGTCTTTTAAGCGCAAAAAAGCTTATTCTCGAAGGAGAAAGAAATCACGAGAAAATTATTTCCATCATTAAAGAGATGATTACGGAAAAAACAGACGGCATAATTGATTATATTGATATATACTCGTATCCAATGTTAGAAGAAATACAATTATTAGAGGGGAAAATCATCATTGCGTTAGCAGTGAAGTTTTCAAAAGTACGTCTAATCGATAATATAATCTTAGAAATAAGCGAGAAATAGGGGGAAACATCATGTTCCGCACCATGATGAATGGCAAAATCCATCGTGCAGTTGTTACAGAAGCAAATTTAAATTATGTTGGAAGCATTACGATCGATACAGATATTCTTGATGCAGTTGGAATGCTGCCAAATGAAAAGGTTCAAATTGTTAATAATAATAATGGATCAAGATTTGAGACGTATATTATCCCAGGAGAAAGAGGAAGCGGCGTCATCTGTGTAAATGGGGCAGCTGCTCGTCTTGTGCAAGAAGGGGATATTGTTATTATTATTTCCTATGCAATGATTTCAGAAGAAAATATTCTGAATCACAAACCAAAAGTAGCAATAATGGGTGAACATAATAAAATTAAAGATATGGTCGATCACGAACCAGAAAAAACAATTTACTAATGTATGCAGGAAAGGGCTGACTGGAAAATCTGGTCAGCCTTTCTTAAAAGCTCTTTTCTAAAATGTATGGGTATGGGTGAAAATAGTTAAAAATATAAATAGAGAGTATTATATCTTTTTCTTTTTCCGTTTTTATGATACCGTTTGAGTGACTCAAATGTTAGAGGTGTGTAGGATGGGTAATAAATATGTTGTGATTGATCTAGAAACGACAGGAAATGCCCCGAAGAAGGGCGATAGAATCATACAATTTGCTGCTGTTGTCATTGAAAACGGAAAAATTATTGAAGAATATTCTTCTCTCGTCAACCCTTTACAGCTAATTCCTCCTTTTATTGAAGAATTAACAGGATTAAATGATGAAATGGTTGAGGATGCACCTGTTTTTTCTGAGATTGCTCCGAAAGTACTAACCCTTTTAGAGGGAGCCTATTTTGTTGCTCATAATGTTCTGTTTGACCTCTCATTTTTGCAGGAAGAATTAATTGAAGCAGGATATAATGGCTTCTATGGTCCGATTTTAGATACAGTGGAGATGTCAAGGGTACTTATTCCAACAGCGGATAGCTTTCAATTATCTGAGCTTGCATTGAGAGAGGGCTTAAACCATGAACGGCCACATCAGGCTGATAGTGATGCCTATGTGACGGCCGAGCTGCTGTTGCTCCTTCTTGCAAAGCTTGAACGCTTGCCGCTTAATACAATCAAGCAGCTCCACAAGCTTTCAAGTGGTTTGAAAAGTGATTTAGATTTACTTATGGACAATATAATGATAAAAAAAGAATCATCGATCGAAACCATTCCTGACTTTCTCGAAATCCATCATGGAATTACGCTTAAAAGAGGTCAAGACCAAGAAGGACTTGATGATGGAGAAAAAATGGAATATCCAATAAGCCAATCTGCAAAGGCAGAAATGTTTAAGAAGGCTTTTTCAACCTATGAAACGAGATTAGGTCAATTTTCAATGATGGATTCTGTCTATCAGGCATTTAATCAGGAGAAGCATGCCATGATTGAAGCAGGTACAGGTGTTGGGAAATCTCTTGCCTATTTGATCCCGTCATCCATTTACGGGAAAGAGAATAATCAACCCATTGTTATCAGTACATATACGACCCAGCTGCAAGAACAATTGCTTTTAAATGATATCCCTAAATTGCGTCAGATGCTTCCTTTTTCGCTGAAAGCCGTATTGCTAAAAGGAAGAAGCCATTATTTAAGTATGGCTAAGTTTGAGCAGACATTAAAGGATTATGAAGATAATTACGATACGATCCTGACAAAGATGCAGATTCTTGTTTGGCTCACTGAGACAGAAACAGGGGATATTGATGAGTTGAATTTATCGAGTGGGGGCATGCTTTTCTGGAATAAGATTAAGAATGATGAGACGGTTTTTCTCAAAAGTAAATCATGGCTTTCAAGGGATTTCTATTTGCGAGCAAGAAAAGCAGCATTGCAATCAGATCTCATCATTACGAATCATTCATTGCTGTTAATCGATTTAGTCGCTGAAAATAAGATTTTGCCGGAATACAGTCATGTCATCATTGATGAAGGCCATCATTTGATGAAAGTATCTGGCAAGCATTTTGGCCACACATTGGATTATTTGACAACTCGCTTGCTGCTTAGTCAAATCGGTCTTATGGAGCAAAAGCAATTGTTATTTAAGCTTGAACAACTTTTAGAAAATGAAGAATTAAAGAATCATGAAGAGATTCATTCATTTGAAGTGAATCAAATGATGGTTGAGCTTAGCTATGAAACAGATGAATTCTTTAAAGTCATAAGCGTTTATGCAAAAAAGAAAACGAAGTCGAAAAAGGGATATAATCGAATTAGCTCTCGATTTACAGCAGATGAATCAAGTAAGGACTGGCAGACAGTTCATATAGAAGCAGAGCGATTTTTCTTCCTCTTAAAGGATTTCACTCAAGTTATGACGACTAGACTTGAATTAGTAAAAACAATTCAGGGATCAATGTCAGCTCGTGAGAAATCATTTATGGAAGAACTGACTTCATTGGTGGATGAGCTAAAGGAAACAGCCATTACCATCAAAAGAATGTTTTTGAACCCAACTGATGAGTTTGTTTCTTGGATTGAAATGGATGAGCGTTCCATGCAAAATGCGACTACAGTTTATGCACAGCCGGTTTCTGTAGGGCAGTATTTAAAAGAGCAGTTTTTTAGCAAAAAGAAGAGTGCTGTTATTACATCAGCCACTTTATCTGTGAAAAATTCGTTTAATTATATGTTAAAGGAGCTTGGATTACAGTCTACAGATTGTTCTGTTGAACAAATTCAATCACCTTTTAACTATGAAGAACAAATTAAGCTAATTATTCCGGATGATTTGCCAGAAGTGAATGCTGTACCATTAGAAGAATATGTTGCGTCCATTACAGAGCATATTATTTCAATTGCAGAAGTGACTAAAGGGAGAATGCTTATTTTATTTACCTCCCATGAGATGTTGCGAAAAACGTATGAGCTTATTAAAGAGTCCGGATTTCTCCATGATTATGCGATTATCGCTCAAGGGATCTCAAGTGGCAGCAGATCAAGGTTAACAAGGAATTTCCAGAAATTTGATAAGGCAATCCTTTTAGGAACAAGCAGTTTTTGGGAAGGTGTAGATATTCCAGGGGAAGATTTAACCTGCTTAATAATTGTTAGATTGCCTTTCTCGCCGCCAGATGAACCCATTACAGAAGCGAAGTGCGACCAGATCAAACAAAACGGCGGGAACCCTTTTTCAGATTACACATTGCCAGAAGCAATCATTCGTTTTAAACAAGGCTTCGGCCGATTAATCCGAACAAAAAATGATCGGGGACTGATATTTATTTTCGATCGCCGACTAGTAACAACGAAATATGGAAATGCCTTTTTACAATCCATCCCACCAGTAAAAGTTGAAAAAAGTACAATTAATGACACCATTACGTTAATTAAGCAATGGTTATAAAATAAAGGCTATTCTCTAAAAGATTGTTGTTTTATGAATAAATGTTGTGAGTGAAAATCGTAGACAAATTTGTCTAGTTGATTGTAGCGGAAGGCGCGAGACTCCTGCGGGAGTAGTGGGACAGGTGAGACCCCGCAGACGCTTTAGCGTCGAGGAGGCTCACCGCCCACCCCGCGGAAAGCGAGCGCCTGGAGCGGAAATCAACTTCTACCCAACCATGTGTTAAAGCAACCATGTTTGCGAAACCAGCCAAAATAAAAAAGTGCTGCGCTTTTTTAGCGCAGCCAATTGACGTAGTGGATTAGAAGTAAATTTTAAGTTGACTATTTCAATGCATTTCATTTAGCTGTTATACTAATTTAACAAGGTTAAACTGTTACGTACATATAGTTTGTCCTAGGCTTTCAAGCATATGAATTACAAATTTTGTTGCATATGAGGAGGAATTCCAGTATGGAAAGTAAAATAGAAATTTTATCGACAGTGAAAATCCAGCTAAGTCCAGATCTTTATAAAGTTGTTGATGCACTAAACCGAACGTTAAAAGAAAAAGATTTGATGTTTGGTTTGGCACTTGACAAAGAAGATCAAAATAAAGCTGTTTTTTCAATATATCGTACATAAGAAGAGTGACATTTGTGAAAAAAATAATTATTATAATAATAATCATAGTTGCAATTGTTCTTGTTTCTGGAATTTTTGTTTATCAAAATGCATTAAAGCCAATGAAAACAGCCGAGGATAAAGCGATTCAAATGGCTTTGGAGGAAACAGAGATCATAGAGGCTGAGGACTTTCATCTATATCATGGACAAGAAACCTATTATGTTGTAAAAGGCAAGAATGAAAATGGAACAAATCTCTATGCTTGGATTCCTGAAAAGGAAGGAAGAATCATTGTTCGTAAGCAGTCGGACGGTGTTTCAAAACAGGAAGCGATCGATAAGCTTCTGGAGGAGAAAAATCCGCAAGAAATTATTTCCGTTCGTCTGGGCATGGAAAAAAACATCCCATTATGGGAAATTTACTATCGTTCTGAAGGCGATTTAATTAATTATTATTATGTTGACTTCAAAACTGGTGAATGGCTAAAGAAAATTGAAAACTTATAGGTGGAGGAAAAAGGATGGACATTCAACTGGCGCAGAGAGTAAAAGCATTAACACCTTCTTCGACGCTGGCAATTACAGCAAAAGCGAAAGAACTGAAGGTACAAGGATTGGATGTGATTGGACTAGGGGCAGGAGAACCGGATTTCAACACTCCACAGCATATCATTGATGCGGCAGTACTTTCAATGAATGAAGGACATACGAAATATACTCCTTCCGCTGGGCTTCCGGCTTTAAAAAAGGAAATTATTAATAAATTTGCTAAAGATCAAGGGATTGACTTTGATCCAAGCGAAATTATTGTTACAAGCGGTGCAAAGCATGCATTGTATACGTTGTTTCAAGCATTGCTTGATGAAGGGGATGAAGTGATTATCCCAACTCCTTATTGGGTAAGCTATCCTGAACAAGTGAAGCTTGCAGGGGGAAAGCCTGTTTATATAGAAGGCAAGGAAGAGAACGATTATAAAATCACAGCAGAACAATTAATCTCCGTTATTTCTGAAAAGACAAAAGCGGTTATTATAAATTCACCAAGCAACCCAACGGGAATGCTGTATTCTGAATCTGAGCTGAAAGAATTGGGCGATGTTTGTCTTAAACACGAAATACTTATCATCTCTGATGAAATTTATGAAAAGTTAGTTTACGGTGAAAACAAGCATGTGTCTATTGCAGAACTTTCACCTGCATTGAAAGAACAAACAATCATTATTAATGGTGTATCAAAATCACACTCAATGACTGGTTGGAGAATCGGCTATGCAGCTGGAAATAAAGCGCTAATTAAGGCAATGACCAACTTGGCAAGCCATAGCACATCAAATCCAACAACAACGGCCCAATACGGCTCCATTGCCGCTTATTCTGGGTCACAGGAAATGCTTAACGAAATGCGGGAAGCTTTCGAACATAGATTAAATACAATTTATGATCAATTAATTGCGATACCTGGCTTTACATGCTTAAAACCACAAGGGGCCTTTTATTTATTTCCGAATGTGAGTAAAGCGGCAGAATTAACTGGCTATGCTGATGTAGATGACTTCTCCCAAGCATTATTAGAAGAAGCAATGGTTGCGGTCATACCTGGTTCAGGCTTTGGCGCACCGAATAATATCCGCCTCTCTTACGCAACATCATTGGATTTATTAGAAAAAGCAATTGAACGAATCCATCAATTTGTGGAGAGTAAATTAAAATAAAGATAAAACGTGATGATTTTGGTGCGCCACATGAACATGCTATTTATGACAAACCAATATTCATTACGAATTATCCAAAAACTATTTTATATGCAGCCGCTATACCCATAATCGAGAGGTTTAATTGGAGGAAATCGGTAATAAAGCCGATTTCCTTATCAATTTCTAGAAGAGAATCCGCATGAGCGGATTTTTCGTTTTTTTGTAAAGTCAATCATTATTAAAAGGAAATACTGCCTATTATATTCTCCTTACTAGCTTGGGACAGTTCATGCTATACTGATAGGGAGGTGTCAGGAATGTCAAAAACGAATTTATTAAAGTGGCTCCAGGAAGGAAATATTACAATTCCTGGAGTGTTAATTTCTCAATATAAAGATATGAATTTAAATGAGCAAGAGCTTGTACTATTACTGCAGGTCATCTCCTTTATTGAAAATGGAAATGAATTTCCTACTCCTTTTGAGTTGTCTTCCCGCATGACCGTATCCGTTTCAGAGTGTACAGAAATCCTCCGAAAATTAATTCAAAAAGGTTTTATTGAAATTAAAGAGAGTCATTCAGGAGACGGGATTCGATATGAACAATATGATATCAATCTTTTATGGGAAAAGCTGATTGATCATTTTCTGATGAGAAATAAACAGGAAGCAGTAATTGCCAATCAGCAAAATGAAACCGATTTGTATACATGCTTTGAACAAGAATTTGGACGGCCATTATCCCCATTTGAATGTGAAACACTTGCAATGTGGATGGATGATGACCATCATGATCCACATATAATTAAAGCAGCTCTGAGAGAATCAGTAATTTCCGGGAAGCTAAATTTCCGTTATATTGATCGAATTTTATTCGAATGGAAAAAGAATGGGATTAAAACAATTGAACAAGCAAAAAGTTATGGGAAAAAGTTTAGGCAGAATCAAGTGCCCCAGCGCAATAAACCGAATGAGGGTGCTACCCAAACATCAAAGTCTGTTCCTTTCTATAATTGGCTTGAGCAATAATGAATTGAAAAAATAAGTGGTGATCGATTTGTTAAATAAAAATCAAATTAGATATTGTCTTGATCAGATGGGAGAAATGTTTCCAGATGCCCATTGTGAACTCAATCATTCCAATCCTTTTGAACTAGTCATTGCGGTAGCTCTGTCGGCACAATGCACAGATGTGCTTGTTAATAAAGTAACAAAAAATCTATTCGAGAAATATAAAACGCCACAAGATTACTTAGATGTTTCATTGGAAGAGCTGCAAGGCGATATACGTTCCATTGGATTATTCCGTAATAAGGCGAAGAATATTCAGAAACTCTGTCGGCTTCTGCTTGATGAATATGATAATATTGTCCCACAGGATCGGGATGAATTAACAAAGCTTCCTGGTGTCGGCCGAAAAACGGCCAATGTCGTTATGTCGGTTGCTTACGGAATTCCTGCGATTGCAGTTGACACCCATGTGGAGCGAGTGAGCAAAAGATTGGCCTTCTGCAGGTGGAAGGATTCGGTTTTAGAAGTAGAAAAGACATTAATGAGGAAGATACCGATGGATGAATGGTCTGTTACCCATCATCGAATGATCTTTTTTGGAAGATACCATTGCAAGGCTCAGAATCCGCAATGTAATATTTGTCCATTATTAGACTTATGCAGAGAAGGGAAAAAACGAATGAAGGAGAAGGGGGCATCATGAACGAGCAAATGATTCTATCTATACCAGTTGAGCTAATTCATCCTTTCTTTTTTTCAACTAATGATCATTTAACTTTAGATAAAGATGATAGGCAAAATCTTAATCCTAAAGTCCCTTTTCTGTATGAAGCAGCTTTTTTTTCAAAGATTGATGCACTTAAACCATGGCAAATGCATGAGCAATGTATTCCATTATTAATAAATGAATGGTCCACTGAAAAAGTAAATTTGGAAAAGCTATTTACAATTAGGGATTATAAGAATACACTTGCACCAATGAAAAAGGGAATTGGTCTTTTTCTACAATTCGTTTATTGGGCAAATGACAATCCTGTTAATTTCCAAAAACCATTTACGAGTGAAGACTTGAAAGTACAGCCTGTAAATATGGGGGAAAGAATCGGATTTATTATTCAGCGTCCGACACTTTATCATTCATTTGCCCAATTGAATGAATTAATGATTGAAATGGAAAAGCAATATGTCAAGCATATGGCCATAAAAAAGGCGTCTAAGCATAAAGCTTAAGACGCCTTTTTTCTATCCTATTTATTGACCGCCTGATTCTTGGGAATCCCCATTCGGATTGGTAGGATCGATGTCTGGAATATCCTCGCCTCCGGAGTTGTTTCCGCCTCCTTGGCCGTTGCCATTCCCGGAGCCAGGGCCATTGCCGTTTCCGTTTCCGTTTCCATTCCCATTTCCGTTGTTTCCTGGCGTTCCATTTTCGATATCTTCATCATCTTCAAAGTCATCCATCGGATCACCATCTCCAAATCCATCATCAATCTCAGAATCTGGCAATGGAATTTCAACCCTTACAGTAGCAGGATCACTTCTCTGTTCCCCTCTAATGGCAATCACCTTAAATTGATAAATGCCTCCAGGGACAGGATTTGCAATCTTTAATCCTTTTTCTGTTAAGACTTGCAATGGCTGGTCAGATCCATCATCAAGGGCGACAGAGACTTCAAACTGAATATCCTCTGCCTCTTCTGGATATTCCCAGTTTAATAAGATTTCATTTGTAAGCTCATCAAAAGTCCCGCTTAAATTTCCAGGGGCATCAAGCTTATCGAATTTCTCAGAAACCTCTTTAGGTGCTTGGCCTTTTACTGCATATTCATAAATAATCTGATCTTTAGGTGTGAACTCACTTGCCAGCTTTGCAGGCATTGTCCCTTTTTCAATAGCAACCTTTTCGACACTATTAGGCATTTTAAAGTCAGGTGTATCAATATCTTCTGAAACATATGACATTAAATTTTTAAATAGTGCTTGGGCAATCTTTTGATCACTAGGAGCAATGGAGCTCTTCATGTTTGAATAACCCGTCCAAATAGCTGCTGTATAGTTTGTTGTATAGCCAGCAAACCAAATATCAGGGACACCGCCGCTTTGGATCTGCCAATCTTTCTTTTGTTCACTAGAATAGTTTGTTGTACCTGTTTTACCTGCTAAATGAAGACTTGGTACATTTGCCTGCTTTCCAGTACCGAAGGAATCCTTTACAACACTTTTTAAAACATCTGTGATCATGAACGCTGTATAATCATGCATAACAGCTTCCGTTTTTGGTGTAGTATCAATGGTTGTCTTATCTCGCATTTCAATTTTCTTAATGGAATGCGGTTCTGTATAGAAGCCTTCATTACCAAAAGCACTATAAGCACCAGCCATTTGTAAAGAAGAAACTTCCACCGTACCAATTGAGTGTGATTCATATACTTCATCCAACTCAATGCCAAGATTATTAACGAATTCCTTCGCCTTATCTAAGCCAACTTCTTTTTCTACTGCCTGTAAGGTTTGCAGGGCAGCTGTGTTACGCGAACGTGCTAACGCTTCCCGTAATGACATTTTCCCCATATGTTTTCGATCCCAGTTATTCATTGTTTGGCCACTTGAATAAGTGGTCGGCTTATCATCAAGTGTATGATAAGTTCCCCATTTTAAATATTCGATCGCTGGACCGTAATCCATAATTGGTTTAAATGTCGAACCTGCTTGTCGTTTTGAATCGATAGCATAGTTAAAGCCTCTTTTTACTTCTTGGTTTCTGCCGCCGCCAATGGCTCTAATTTCCCCTGTTTTCGTATCCAGAAGGGTAATCCCTGCCTGGAATTCATCATTTGGGAATTGAACAATATCGTTCGAATTAAGCATTTTTTCTACATAGTCCTGTGCTTTTGTATCTAAAGTTGTATAAATAGTTAATCCATCAGAAGAAATATCTAAATCAGGATATTTTTCTTCTACTTCCTCGATAACAACATCAACAAAGGAATCGTAAGGTGAATCATTGCTTTTCCGATCTTCAACCTTTACAAGGCTTGATTCAACTGGAATCGCTTGTGCAGCTTTCATTTCTTCCTCTGTAATAAATCCATGCTGGTTCATTAAGGAAAGAACAATATTTCTTCTCTTCTCAGCACGGTCAGGATGCTTAAATGGATTGTAATTTTCTGGGCTTTGTGGCATACCAGCAAGCAAAGCCGCTTCATGTAATTCTAATTCGTCAAGTTCTTTGCCGAAATAAATATGGGAGGCAGTCAATACACCATGGCTTCGCTGTGACATCCAGATTTTATTGACATACATCTCAAAGATTTGCTGTTTCGTATATTTTCGTTCTAGCTGGAAGGCAAGCCATGCCTCCTGCGCTTTTCTGCTTAATGTTTTTTCATTATTAAGGAAGGAGTTTTTAACAACCTGCTGTGTAATCGTACTAGCTCCTTCTGATCCAAAGCCACGTGTAACGTTAGCAAGTACCGCACCGCCTAAGCGGATTAAATCCATGCCATTATGTTTGTAGAACCGAACATCCTCTGTAGCGAGAAAAGCATCCTCAACTAATTCAGGGATGTCTTCATAATTCACATATTCCCGATTCTCTAGGCCGACTTCAGTAATTAACTCTCCATTAATATCTAAAATTTTTGATGAAATCGGATCTTTCAATGCTTTCTCATCAAGCTTAGGTGTATCCTTTACCATAAAGGCAAAAGTGCCAGCTCCGATTAGCATACCAGCAATACCAAGGGCTATCAAAATTAAAAAGATTCGTTTAAAGACACCTTTCGGTTGCTTTTTACCCTTGTTTTTCTGTTTTAATGTACGCTGCTTTCGGCGCTCCTCTCTTGATTGATAGTTTTCTGACATATATATTCATCCTTTCTGGACTGGTTAACACGGCTTTCAGTTTTCCTCTGACTCAGCTTTTCTTGTAAGATTATAAAGATAATCGATTTTTTTAATATAGTCAATTCTGGGGTTAAAGCCTAGTGGGATGTGATGACCATAGGTTTCAATTTCATCTTTCGTGATTGACTTCCTTCCCCCATCCTTCATTCTTTTCCAAAATCGAAGCAAGTGGTGTGCCTCAAGTAGAAATATTTCCTCTGTTAATGAAAATCTAAGAAGGACAAAGCAAATGCCATCTTGTTTCAAAATGGTTTCCATATGCTTTATTTGGTGTTCATGAAAGTTCTGTAATGGGAAGGATGCCGAGTTTTTTGTTTCCTTCGCTTCAAAATCAATATATTTTCCATTATAGACCCCATTATAGTCAGTTGTTGAAGCTTGTTTAAAATATGCCTCTTTAATGACAGCCGCACTTCTTTTTGGATAATCTACTTGGACAATTTGAATTGGTGTTGGCTTTTTATGGATTGAAGCAATATTTTGTACTAAGTAATAATCATTTGTTTCGTTGATGTCTTCCTCCAATGTCATGCCTCGATTACTATAAGACCATTTTTTCTCTTTCTTTATCCCTATTATCTCCTTTTTTGCCGGTATATATCTCTTGCCGTTAGGATAATGGAAATTCATTTATAATCACCTCACAAGCTATTACTAATCATACCAAAACTTTGTTCGGTTTGGTTGAATAAAACAAGTAAGTTTGCAAATGTTAAGCCATATCTGCATTTGGAGGCTATAAATAAATGCGTATAAATGAACTTAAGATGGACGAAATTCAATTAATACAACAAATTCAAGAAAAAACTAGAAAATATAATGTTGATAATATTTCTAGAACGAAAGCCTATTTTACATTTTATAATAAAAATCCTGAAATGAAATGGTCCTTTCTTGCTAGTATGGTGTCCCGGAATGCAGGATGGAATATGTGCGATCTTGAAGGAATTTCCTTTTCAAAAGTATTAAAGAAAAGTTTTCGGAAGAAGCTATTTTCTACATATGAACGGGCAAATTGGCTTATTTTTCAAGATGCTTTTCCACAATTGCTGCTCTACGAATATTCGACGAAAATAAATCGTCCAATGTTTCATTTATTGAAGTTTTTTCACATATCTTCATTTATGGAGAGGGAATGGTTTCAATTTTGGAATAAGGAAAATCGTGATCGATTAATGATTTCATTAATAATAAATGAACAAAATGTCATTCAGAAACCTGTTATTAAGCATCCCGTCTATCGATCAAGAGTGTTCAGGTCTGTTCTATTTTTATTCCAGGATTGGCTCCATTTCAGTTCTGTCGTATTTCCAACATGTGAGGGGGAGTTATTTGGGGCAAGTGTGAATGGATTTAAGTCAGTTACCAAACGAATTGATCTTGGAAAAAGATTAGCAGATATTTTATTTAATGAAGAATTATACCCTCGGTTTTATGAATTTGCGCAGAAAACGGAGCATACAGGTTCAAGATATGACTATGAGCATTACTTTAAAGAAAAACCAATAAGGTCAACGCCATTCTTACGCTTTACGTACCCGATTATCAAGCATAAACGTGATCGATGGATTGATTGGTCTGAGGAAACTCGTATAAAGAAAAAATGGGTTGAGGAAGCAGTTGAGCATCAGGAACCAATCCAATTAACTGATTGGTTTTTGAACAAGCAGAAGCAAATTCAAGCATTTGTCTATCTAAGTGAATGGGTAAACCCAAACAAATAACTGGAATCGACATCAGCGCCGATTTCCAGTTATTCTGACTTTGCTTATGTAGAGGGACGATCAGGTCCTTCTAGCTTTTTATCACCATAACCAGTTTTCACTTCTTCCTGCTTTTGGGGATGTCCCTTACCTTTTTCTTTAGGCTTTTTCATTTTATACACCTCCGGTAATTAGTGTGAACAAATTTAATTCCTTTATGCTTCCAAACATTTGTCGAATGGGAGGTTAATCACCTGAAAAAAACTTCTTTCTTTGCCGAATCACTTCTAGTTTTGTCAGCGGTGAAGGAATGGAAAAAGGGAAGAACGAATAGATGTAACAACACATAAAAAATCGAGGGTCAAGCTTTAACATTGTTGCTTTAATAAGGAGGACAAACAGATGAATGAGAAATTGATAGCAAAAGAAGAACTGTTAAATATGCTTACAGAAATTTCTGATCAATTAGAAGATCTAGAAAATATTCTCGAAAAAAATCTTTCAAAAGTTCGTCAAGCTGTTCAAAATGATCATTCAGAAAAAATGGTCAACTGTGAGGAGAGAATCACCGCATTGGAGAAGCAAACCTCTATGGATTTAGAGGCTGATGAAGCGATAGGTATAAAAAGTCAGTCCAATCGTCCAAAAACGATGAAGCTTGAACTTGGTTTTTAATTACATTAGAATATAGTCATTATTTAGTAGCTTGTATATTAAAGCTACTTTTATTTTTGGAGCTGATAATGTGATGCAAGAATATAAAGAACTTCTACAATTAACTCAAACTTTATTAGACTATCTTGATACACTTTCTAATAAATATGCAGAAGTGAAGGAAACAGGGGAGAAAGGTGACTTTTATGAAGAAGTCAAGCCGTTTGCCGATGAAGTGAAAGGGATAAATGATGCTTGGAAAGAAGAAGCGATCAAATGGGTGAAAAATGTGGGGCCAAAGAATTTATATAACCAGCAAATCGATTCTGCTCACGAGCATGTCGAAACCGTTTCAGTACAAGCTTTTTTTCCTGATACGAGCCGTTCAAGATTCAACAGCTCAATTGCTTCAGCAAGATATGTGCTAAATAACATGATTCATTTATTAATAGAAAAAGGGAAGCCCTCAAAATAGGGCTTCCCTTTTTAGTTTTTTACTAATTATTTGGGAACTAGATTAGAAGCTTTCCGGTATTTCGGCTCCTTGGGCTTCTAGCTCACGAACAAGCTTCCGATAAACACTAATACAAATATCGTTGTAAATATACGCCCTTTTTGTGAAATCTAGTAATTCATTTACATTTTCAGGCTTGTAATTTCGAATTTGAAGAAACTTCATATTTAGTTCGTGAACATTCATTTTAATTCCCTCCTCAATTTGGGTAAAAAATGTATATGCTTTTTAATATCCTACCATGAAAATCAAGCTGTCCTTTGTTTTTAAAAAATTTAGACTTCCGACAGTATATTTCATATTTTGACAAAGAGAATAGTGTTTATTTCAATCACAAGCTGGGCAATGCTGACATAAATTACATTAGTGAATAAATTTAAGGAGGAAGTCTGCCCATGTTTGACCGTAGAAGATATAGAGCACCTTTTGAACGTCACATAACTTACAACTCCCAATCAAACATGAATCCTTATACATTGGGAATGTATAATCAGTTCCATGTCCGGCAACAGCCGCAAGCTTATTATCCTAATCTTACAGAAAATTGGGGAGGACCATATTTGCCACAACAAGCTGTTCAAAATCAACCTTCACAGCCGGGATATCATCCTTTTCCGATCACACAAAATCCAATGAATCATTCATATCCTGGAATGAATCCTTATACTAACTATCATATGCAGCAATATGGACAGCCAAAACAACAAAGTTATGCACAAAGTATATTTCAAAACCCATTAGAGCCAGAAATGGAACCATCAATGACTAATTCTAATCAGCTATATGGAGCCAATCCATATATGAATCCATATCCAAAGCAGTCATTTATTCCGAAGCAGCCATCGGGTGTTAAATCTATTATGAACTCCTTTAAAGCCCAAGATGGTTCAATAGATATCAATAAAATGATGGATACTGCTGGGACGATGATGAATGCTGTAAATCAGGTTTCATCGATGGTAAAAGGACTAGGTGGAATAATTAAAGTTTAGAACGAATAATTTGTGAGAATATTAATCAATGGCCGAATAGGCCTTTTTTTCTTTTATAAAGGCTATTTTCGCAGACTTTGTAGACTGACTACTTTTTAAATTATATGAATTAGCATAATTTTATTGACAATTACTGATTAGAAGTGAAAAAATAGATTATTGACAACAGAGGGGGGTTGGATGTGTTAAGAGTTTTACAGCAAATAGTTATAATATTCCTCTTAATACTTACTTTAGCCGCATTACCTGCGATTATTGAGGTCAATTCAGCGGATAATAAATTAGAATGGAACTTTGAACAGCTGCCAACAATTTATGGTGATTTCATAAGTGAAATTAGTAAAGGTAGTCTTGGAAACTATCAATTAGGAGAACAGGTTCGGGCAATTGAAGAAGATATTGGGGATAACTTTTTTACGAGTTTGAAAGTCATGCTGATAGGTGTCAATTCAGCCATTATTATTAGCTTGATCTTTGGCATTTTTCTTAGTCGGTTTCATTTAACAAAAGTATTTAACCTAATTTTGAACATTCTCTCCACTATACCCGATTTCATTATCATTGTTATATCGATGATTCTTGCGGTGAACATTTATCGATGGACTGGGATTAGAGTGATTTCATTACGGCCTGATGCCGGGGCATTAAATACTTGGTTCCCAACTTTGCTTGTTGCTATTGCACCAACACTTTATTTATTCAAACTAATCACAGTTAAGTACTTCCAAACAAGCAGTGAAGATTATATAAAAACAGCTGTCGCAAAAGGGATGAGCTTAAACTATATTAATTTCCAGCATGTTTTCAAAAATATTGAGCCGTTTATAACTGCTGAATTAGTGAAAATTATTTCTTTAGCTATCGGCAATCTGTTTATTATTGAATACATAATGAATGTTTCAGGGATTACAAAATTTATTTTTCAAAGCAATGAGATTCAGCCGATTGCCATTGGACTGTTTTCTATGTTGCTCATATCTGCTATCGTCTACCTATCTGTACGACTAGTATTCTATCTTTTCAAACGAGGATTTATTTATGAATAAACTATTTAAAATCAACTACTCATTTTACATAGGTGTTTTCTGTGTTTCTGTTTTACTTTTTCTTTGTATATTTGGCCCGATAATGGCACCTCACTCATTGACAGAAACATTAGAAACACAATATACAAATGGAAAAGTAATATCTCCTCCAATGGAACCGTTTGAATCCAAGGAATATCCGTTAGGGACAGATAAGTGGGGATATGACTTAATGTCAATGATTCTTCACGGGATTCGTTATACTGTATTCATAGCATTGGCCATTACATTAATAAAAATGCTATTCGGTACAGTGTTTGGTTTATACATTGGGCTGTGGAAACGGACGCCAAGCTGGATGATTGCATTTGAAAATGCCTGGAGCTATGTACCGTTATTTTTAATTCTTTACTTTTTTCTAAGACCAATCAACTTTAATAGTCAATTAGAAACGAGTACACTCCTAGGCTATTTCATTTTCATTGCCTCTATTATCAGTATTCCAAGTATTGTTTCATCTGTGAGACTCAAGACTTCTGAACTGAATAAATCTGTTTATATAGAGGCAGCAAGGGCTTTAGGTGCACGAAGGAACAGGCTAATTTGGAAGCATATCTTTCCGCAGTTGAAAGAAACCTTGCTCGTAATGTTTCTGTTGGAAATTGTTTATGTTATTACGATTATGGGACAGCTCGCTCTAATGAATATCTTTGTTGGAGGAACCATTGTACGATTTGACCCACTTATTTATCTTTCAGTAACAAAGGAATTATCTGGGTTAGTCGGGCAAGCAAGAACAAATATTTATGGGAATACCCATATTCTTACCGTTCCGCTGATTGTATTATTAATAACAACGATTTCATTTAGCCTGCTAGCAAATGGATTAAAAAATCGATTCCAATCTAGCTATGCACGAACACCTTGGATAAAAATTGGTCAAGTACCAAGGTTGAAGCCTGTTAGAAAGCAGTTTGGTCAAAATCGTAAATTTTGGCCGCCAAGCGGTGAAAAGCTAGCTATTATTACGCTGCTTCTTACCTTTATCGGTGCAGGCGGATATGTTTATCTGACTAAAGATGCAGATGTCGGTGTGAAGAATGGCAATAAGGCTGCATATGATTTGCAGCTTGTGATGGATGAAAATGGTGTATTTGATACAGTTGCAAATATTCAGGTGAAAAATAAATCAGATGATGAATGGGATGAACTCGTGTTTTATTTTATTCCAAATGTATTTAAAGAAGGACATTCTTTCGAATCTGTAAAAGGTCATTCCGAAGTGGAAATGAAGGGAATCGAAATTAATGGGGAGAAGGCCGAGTATAGCCTTGAGAAAGATACATTAAAAATCACTCTTCCTGCAAATATGAAAAAGAAGACGAAACATCAAGTGAAAATTGCCTATCAGTTTACCCCGCCGGAGCAGGGAGTCCGCTTTTCTAAAGAAAAAGATAATTACTATTTAGCTCAGTGGTATCCAATGGTTGCTACTTACCAAGACGGCAAGTGGAATAAAGAGGATTATTCTGATGGGGCGGAAACATATCATACAGATTTCTCGAATTATAAAATTGGCTACAAGATTCCTGAGGGCTATTCATTTGTCTCTACTGCTGAAAGTGATGCAGAGCTTGGAAAGCATGAGGGAAACGTAAAGATCAAAAAGGTACGGGACTTTTTTATTGCCGTTGTTAAGGATATGGAGACCAATGAAACGACAGCCAATGATGGTGTGAAAATCAGGTTGTTTTCAACAAAAGATCATGATAAAAATGTGGAGGACACACTGGAGCTTGCAAAAGATGCTCTGACATTCTATCAAGAAAAGATTGGCGAGTATCCATATAAGCAATTAGATATCATCCTTGATAACGGGCCGTTTATGGAATATCCAGGAATTGTGACGATTAATCCATATATTCAGGATACAAATTTTTATCGAAATGCGATCGTTCATGAAATTGCACATCAATATTTCTATGGAATTGTTGGCAATGATCAGTACAATCAAGCATGGGTTGACGAAGGGATCACAGAGTTTGCGACTTCGATGTATTTTTACGTCGGGAAGGGTCAGGCTGAGGGACAAGCCTTTGGTATGCCTAAACGACGAATGGAAATGGCAAAAGAAGCGGGACTTGGGAGACAGTACTCAAATGTACCGATTCATGAATTAAAAGGTACAGCCTTTATATATGGACAGCCAGCGGTAGAACTGCTGAAAATGATGAAGGATAAATATAGGCTTAAAGGAGAGAATGTGAAAGCAGTGGGTATGCAGTATCTCTCAGACTATTATCATCATTTTCAATATAAAGAAGTGGACACAGAAGAATTCATTCGCTTCACAAAGAATTATTTCTTAGTGCCATCAGGGTATTTTAATAGCTGGCTTAATAATTAAATCCTAAATAGATTTCTGACAAACCTGGTATGTAAATGTCGGTCTGTCTAATTTCACTGCACTGGTTATTCCTGCGTCATAAAGGCTTGTTCAATTAATCAGACCGACCATTTAATTTTTCACAGAAAAAACAAGCAGTTCAAGGGCTGCTTGTTTTTTTAATCTAGATGATCAATCATTATTTGTTTTCCTTTTTGTTTCGGCACTCGAATTTGCAATAGACCATTTTGATAGGAAGCCTTTACCTTACTCTCATTTATTAGCTGTGGCAGGGGGACCGTTCGAATTGATTTTTTGATGGATGTCTGTTTTTTGATCGTTTTCTGATGTTCATTTTCTTCAGTCATTGACTCTGTTGAAAGGACAGTGATTGTAACATAATTATCTAGAACATCGATCTGTATCTGTTCTTTGTTTATACCTGGAAGTTCGGCTGAGATGATATGTTCATCATTTGTTTCGCTTACATTTACATGAAATGATGATGTGGAGGAAGGAAATGGATTTTTGAAGAATTCATCCATTGATTGTAAGAAACCTTTAACCGGCTTTTCTTGGAAAAATTGATTCATTGATTTCATTAAATCGCCAATCGGTTCATTTTTCCCTTTATTATTATTATTACGTTCATTCATATTTTCTGCCCCTTTCATATGAAAAATGGCTTTTGATCTATTTACGCCATGATATATTATGAGAGCGACTAGGTATTTGTTCCATTTATGATCTAATAAAAAAGAACCGCGGTAAACCGCGGTACTCATTAAATAATTTCCTCTAATAAACGTTCAGAGTCAATAATGATATTGCCATGCTCGTCTGTTTCAATTAATTTCTCTTTTTTTAGCTTTGTTAATGTACGGCTGACAGTTTCTCTCGTCGTGCCAATCATGTTGGCTAAGTCTTTATTCGTAAATTCAGCCTTAAGAAGGAAGGTGCCGTCTTCAAGTGCTTCTCCGTGGAGTTTTGCTAACCGTACAAGCAGCTTAATGATTTGTTCATACGTATTATTGAGTACCTGTGCCTCTAGCCGTTCTTGTAAGTCGACTATTTTTTCGCCGAGTACATTAAATACTTTAATGCATAGCTCAGGATTCTCGATTAATACATTTTCAAATTGGTCAATAGGAACGACAACTAATTTGGAATTTTCGAGTACCTCTGAAAATGCCGGGTAACCACCCTTGCGGAAGAAGCCAACATGGGGGAACATCTCCCCGTTTTTTGCAATTGTAACAATCTGTTCTTTTCCGTTTATATCACTTTTATAAATTTTAATGCGGCCACTTTGAATGAAATATACATTCTCAAGTGGATCATCCTGCATAAAGACATGGCTGCCCTTCTTCCATTCTCTTGAGATTGAAATTTCAACGATTTTATCCATCTCTTCATCGCTAAGCCCACGAAAAAGAGTAAATTGAGAAAGCATTTTTTTAATTTCTAATTTCTCCATTTTTTTCACCTCTGCTGCTAAAGCCATTATTACCAATATTGTAACAAAAAAAACATTTGAAAAACGCTTATTAATGACAAAAGTATGAACTTTATTTGAATGTCAGACATAATGGTGGTTAAATTTGGCAATAAAAACAAGAAAAAAAGTAGCAGGATTCCCTTTTTAAACGAACGCTTATTCGCTAGAATAGTAGATACGAGGTGAATGAGATGAAAGTACGGAAAGACCTTTTTGAAATAATGAAAGAATGGAAAGGAATAGACTCGTTCAAAGAAAATATCGTTCATTGGCAGACAATCGAGGAAAAGGAAGCGAAAAGCGCGGACCTGCCAACAGATATCCATCCTAGACTTAAGGAAGCATTGCAAAAAAGGGGAATTACTAGCCTGTATACCCATCAGAAATCAGCTTATGATACAGCGATGACTGGAGCTAGTCTTGTTGCCGTAACCCCAACTGCTTCCGGGAAAACTTTATGTTATAATCTTCCAGTCTTACAGACTATCATAAATGACTCTAATTCTCGAGCTTTATATATATTTCCGACAAAAGCATTAGCACAAGATCAAAAAAGTGAAATCAATGAAATCATAGAAGAATCAGGTTTGAAAATTAATAGCTATACATATGACGGAGATACCTCTTCGAATATTCGCCAAAAAGTTCGCAGGGCTGGACATGTCGTGATTACCAATCCAGATATGCTCCATTCAGCTATTTTGCCTCATCATACGAAATGGGTCTCCTTATTTGAAAATCTGAAGTTTGTAGTTATTGATGAACTCCATATATACAGAGGGGTCTTTGGGAGCCATGTGGCAAATGTCATTCGGCGGTTGAGGAGAATCTGCCGTTTTTATGGGAGTGATCCAACCTTTATATGTACATCAGCTACCATTGCGAATCCGTTAGAACTAGCGGAAGAGCTAACAGAAAAGCCTGTTGTGCTTATCGATAATAATGGAGCTCCAAGCGGTCGGAAGCATTTCGTTTTTTATAATCCGCCCATTGTTAATAAGCCATTAAATATCAGAAGAAGTGCCACTTTAGAAGTAAGGAAGCTAGCTGGAGAACTATTGAAGAATAAGATTCAGACGATTATTTTTGCAAGAAGCCGAGTTCGAGTCGAAATATTGCTTACCTATTTACAAGAGTTAATCAAGCATAAACTTGGGCCAAAGGCAATTCGGGGCTACCGGGGCGGATATTTGCCGACGGAAAGACGCGAAATTGAAAAAGGACTCCGCTCTGGTGAGATTTATGGGGTAGTAAGTACTAATGCGCTTGAACTAGGCGTAGATATTGGTCAGCTCCAGGTTTGTATTATGACTGGTTATCCGGGAACAATTGCAAGTTCATGGCAGCAAGCAGGCCGAGCGGGCAGAAGGCATAGTGAATCGCTTGTAATTATAGTTGCTTCAAGTAGTCCGCTGGATCAATATGTAATTCAGCATCCAGATTATTTTTTCAATCGGAGTCCTGAAACAGCTAGGATCAATCCAGATAATTTAATCATTTTAATCGATCATATCAAATGTGCAGCATACGAGCTCCCATTTAAAGATGGAGAGCGCTTCGGTTCGTTTGAAACAGAAGAAGTTCTAGAATACTTGGCTGAGGAACGCGTTCTTTATCAAAATGGTGATAAATTTTATTGGATGAATGACTCTTTTCCTGCTCATAATGTCAGTCTTCGTTCAGCTTCTCAAGAAAATGTAGTGATAATCGACCAGTCTGATGTTGCAAATGTGAAGGTAATTGGTGAAATGGATCGTTTTTCAGCGCTGACTTTATTGCATGAGGAGGCGATCTACCTTCATCAAGGGACGCAATTTCAGGTTGAGCTGCTTGACTGGGAAGAAAAGAAAGCATTCGTAAGAGAAGTGGATGTTGACTATTTCACAGATGCTAATCTTGCTGTTTCACTCAAAGTTCTTGAACAAGATAAAGAGCGGTCTGCTCATTCAGGTGAAATTGGCTATGGAGATGTAAGTGTTACGGCAATGGCAACCATTTTTAAAAAGATTAAGTTTGAAACACATGAAAATATCGGTTCAGGGCCAATTTCGCTTCCAGAAGAGGAACTGCATACGAGCGCTGCTTGGATATCCTTAAATAAGGAAATATTACCGTACAATGAGGAGCGTTTGGAACAGGGGTTGATCGGTACATCCCATGCATTAAGGCATATTGCGCCGCTGTTTGTTATGTGTGATCCGCAGGATATTCATGTGGTCCCTCAAGTAAAAGCTGCTCATAATGAAAAGCCAACGATCTTTTTCTATGATCGCTACCCAGGCGGAGTGGGGTTAAGTGAAAAAATATACGATGGAATCACGTTTGTTCTGAAAGAGGCAAGAGAAATGGTAAATAAATGCCAATGTGAGAGCGGGTGCCCTTCATGCATAGGGACAGATAGCTCGTCAGAAACAGCCAAAAGAGATGTATTGAAACTATTGACCTATTTCAATGTTGGTGAACTACATGTCAATTAAAAAGAAACTAAATCGGCTAAAATCACATCTAACTCATGAGGTGAGTGAGAAAAGTGTTGTTACTAATCAGTCACATCCAGCAATCGCCGATATCCCGTTCAGTGATGTGTGGGAGAAAGCAGGAGTGACCCCCTATTACTTTGAAGGAAGCTATTGTCTAATTAGAGAAGTTAAATTTCCTCTTGATCAAAAACATGGAAGATACTCTTTTTCACAGTTTGCAGAAGCTGTAGCCGCATGGAATAACCAACCGATTAATCACCCGCTATCTGCATTGGACCATAAACCAGAAGATTTCTTTTTCTTTGATACAGAAACGACTGGATTAGGTGGAGGAGCGGGTAATTCAATCTTTATTCTTGGCCATGCAAGCTTGAATGAAAATCAGATAATATTGAAACAGCATATTTTGCCGCATCCTGGTGCAGAAGTGCCTTTCTACAAAAGCTTTCTTGAACATGTCGATTACACAACAATGGCCACCTATAATGGGAAATCCTTTGATTGGCCACAAGTAAAAACACAGCACACGCTCATACGGGAGCATTTGCCTAAGCTTCCGTCATTTGGGCATTTTGATTTATACCATGCATCAAGAAGAATGTGGAAGCATAAATTAGATCGTTTGAAGCTTTCGATTGTAGAGAAAGAAGTATTAGGAATTGAGCGAAAAGATGATTTGCCAGGCTTCCTTGCCCCAATGATTTACTTTGATTTTGTTGAACGAAAAGATCCTGAGGGGATGCTCGGAATATTAAAGCATAATGAAATAGATATCTTATCACTCATCAGTTTATATACCCATCTTTCTTTTCAGATTCTCCAACTTGATAAAGAACAATCCTCCCAGGAGATTTATGAGGTTGGAAGATGGTTTTCTCATTTAGGTGAATCATCCGCGGCAAGACAAGCTTTTTCGCAGCTATCTGCAGGCAATGATGATGGCGCTTTAAAAGCAAAGCATGCGCTTGCTTTTGAATACAAAAAGCAGAAAAGGTGGCAGGAAGCCTTACAATTATGGGAAAAGGTTGTAGATGAAGGAACGGATGAGATAAGGCTAATAGCATGTATTGAATTAGCAAAAATCTATGAACACCGAGAAAAGAACTATCCTAGAGCCATCTTTTTTACTAAAGAGGCAGAGATAATTATGCAAAAACAGGAGAGCCATTCTACTAATAAAAGTCAAATGAGTCATGATGAGGCCGCTAAAAGACTGGAAAGACTTCACAGGAAATTAGAAGCCTAAGGGTGATTTAGAAGGATATTTGCTTGTATTGTTACAAATATCAAAAACCCACAAATTCCTAGTTGTCTGTACATTTCGAAAGCTGTAAAATAGATTAATGTGTGATATATTAATTTGGAATAAAATGAGTGAGGCTGGTATCATGTATAAGGCAGTATTGTTCATATTTTTTATCGTGATTATCTTTACAGCAGTTCTTTTTTCTAACTTTAAGGATAATTTTTATAGTATGTTCTAAACAAGAGCTTCCAATTCATACATCGTTAGGCAGATTGTTTTTTGAAAAAATAGGTTTAAATTAGACATTTTCATTAGTACAAGATTCACCCTTTCATCATAGGCTGTTAATGTAAATAAACTTTGATGAAAGGGGATCTTTAAATGTATTGCGGACCTAGACCTACAAATGTATTACCAGCAATCGTTCATCCGACAAAATGCTGTGTAAACAATACGTTCCAAAATAATGTGGTACCACATATTCATCCTACACATACAACAAATGTTAACCACATTAACTTCCAGCATCAACATTATTTTCCACAAACACAATCAACTGTGAATCAAGTAACGAATCAACAGTTTATTGCTGGTGGAGGACCAGTTCCTGGCGGTTTCGGAGGACCTGGACCAGGTGGTTTTGGAGGCCCAGCTACTGGAGGCTTCGGTGTTCCTAGACCTGGATTTTTTGGAAGATAATAAAAAGCGGAAGAGTCTCTTATAATAGCTTATGACTTCTGATAGGAATGGCGTACTAGTATGGATATTGTACATGTGCGTTGCTTATTGGACGACCGTGAAGTAGACAAGGGCAAAAGCTGCCCTTGTTTTCTTGTAATGAAAAGCACCTAATGAAATAATAATTGACTCTAAATGCCTTTTAGGGCAAAATTTCAATTAATAGAAATACATAAAGAGGGGCTTTTGAAAATTGGCAAAGGTTGCTATCGTTTCTGGTTACAAGCCTTTTGAGATTGGAATCTTTAAGAATGACGACCCTGCAGTCGATTACATCAAAATGGCATTAAGAAATCAGCTTATCTCTCTATTGGAAGAAGGGCTGGAGTGGGTAATTATTAGCGGTCAGCTTGGTACGGAATTATGGGCTGCAGAGGTTGTCTTTGCATTACAATTAGAGGGATATAGTGAATTACAGCTTGGTGTGATTACGCCTTTTTTAAATCAGGAAGAAACATGGAAGGAATCAAATAAGGAATGGTATGAATCGATTCTTGCACAGGCAGATTTTATTGATTCGGTCTCACGAAAACCATATGAAAACCCTATGCAGTTTCGTTTAAAGAATCAATTCTTTGTTGAAAAAAGTGATGTTCTACTAATGTTTTATGATACAGAAAAAGAAGGCAGCCCCAAATTCCTTTATAACACAGCAATAAAACATCAAGAAAAGACAAAATATGAAATTCGACTGATCCAATTTTATGACTTACAGGTTATTGTAGAAGAAGAGCAAATGAAAGAACAGGACTATTTTTAAGTCTTATCTAAAAGGTTAGTGTTTTTGAATGAGTTGTGTGAATCAAATGGTTGACAAAATAGGTCTGTTGATTGGAGCGGAAGGTGCGAGACTCCTGCGGGAGTAGTGGGACAGGTGAGACCCCGCAGGCGCTTTAGCGCTGAGGAGGCTCACCGCCCACCCCGCGGAAAGCGAGCATCCTGAAGCGGAAATCAACTTTTACCCACTACATTTTATAAGCACCATTGTTTGCAAAAAGACCCATTTTTAATAATTGCATTAGAAAAATTGACAAATATGCATATCTTTGAAAAAATATAAATATTGATTGGTGTATACTGAGGTGAGTGTCATGCTATCGGATAAAATTAATTTAACGGCAAAAGATATTTTGGAAAAAGAATTCAAAACAGCTATGCGCGGTTACAAACCTGAGGATGTTGACAAATTTTTAGATATGGTTATTAAAGATTATGAAACATTTCAACAGGATATTGAAGATTTACAACAAGAAAATATACGCTTAAAAAAGCAATTAGAAGAAGCTTCTAGACGACCAACACCGCCGCAAACAGCGGGTACTACAAACTTTGATATACTGAAACGGCTTTCTAATTTAGAAAAACATGTTTTTGGCAATAAATTGTACGAGTAACAGAAATCCCTGTAATTCCCAGTTAATAACCATTGCTATATGCAGGAAAGTTGCATATAATAACCTTTGTACTCATTAATGACGTTCGGGTAATCGCTGCAACAAGCTTTTAGCATTGTTGTAGAGGAAAGTCCATGCTCGCACGGAGCTGAGATGCCTGTAGTGATCGTGCCTAGCCAATTCATAAGCTAGGGCAGTTTGGCTAACGCTAGACTGACGGCAGGGAAAATGCCTAAGTCTTTGGATATGGCATGAATACCTTGAAAGTGCCACAGTGACGTAGCCTTTTCAGAAATGGAAAGGGTGGAACGAGGTAAACCCCGCGAGCGAGAAACCCAAATAATGGTAGGGGCACTTTCTCTTAGGAAATGAACGAGGAGAAGGACAGATTATTTCTATAATCTGTAGATAGATGATTACCACCTAAGTACGAGGCCTATGGTCGTTTGTAGTACAAAGGAACAAAACATGGCTTACAGAACGTTATTAGTGAATTATCTTTGAAATATGAATCCAGCTCTCCTTTTTTTTAAGGAGAGCCTTGTTGTATTTATAGATAAATACATATATCATGATTGTGAATATACGTGTAATATTTAAAATGTTTCTTCTATCGTTATCATGTAAATAGTTGAAATGGACCGATCGTAACGTTAAATGTATAAGGATGAAACCAACATGTGGGAGTTAACAAAACAATTAGATTTACATAATATCGTTAAGATTGCAACGAAGGTGTTTGAGAATACGAGTGAAGGAATTATGATTACAGACGTCCGCGGTAGAATTATTTCTGTAAATCCAGCTTTTGAAATTGTTACAGGATATAGCGCGGATGAAGTAATTGGCAATAATCCTAGTATTCTTCAGTCTGGAATACATGATGAAGCATTTTATAAATCAATGTGGAAACAAATAGCTGAGATCGGATTTTGGAAAGGTGAAATTTGGAACAAACGCCAAAGTGATGAACTTTATCCAGAATGGCTAACCATTAGTGTGATCAAAGATGAACAAGGAAATGTAACAAATTATGTTGGCATTTTCAGTGATATTTCAGATCAAAAGCATACGGAGAAACAATTAAGGTTTTTAGCCCATTATGATTCATTAACAGGTGTTGCCAACCGGTACAGTCTAAATAAGCGGCTAGAGGGTCTTCTGCAAACGGCAAAGAAGTATGATCAGCAGTTAGCAATCCTTTTTCTTGATTTAGACCGATTCAAGCAAATAAATGATACTTTAGGCCATAATTATGGGGATTTGCTTCTTAAACAAGTATCCTCCAGATTGAAAGGTTTGCTCAAAAATAAAGATATGATTGCTAGGCTTGGCGGGGATGAATTTGTTATCGTTTTGCCTAATCTCAAGCACCCAAAAGAAGCCATCCATATGGCTGATAGGATTATAGATGGTTTGTCCAAGTCGTTTCTGCTTGAGAACTATGAATTATATGTCACGACAAGCATTGGCATTAGTTTGTATCCTTTAGATGGAACAAATATGGAGAAATTACTAAGGAATGCAGATAAAGCCATGTACGAAGCTAAATCAAGCGGCAAGAATCAGTATGAACTTTATCATTTAGAAATGCATCAAAATGAATCGCGGCATATGATTCTTGGGACATATTTACGTAAAGCACTGGAGAGAAACGAATTTTACCTTGTGTATCATCCTATAGTAGACGCTAACACGAAGGAAATAGTAAGTGTAGAGGCCTTAGTAAGATGGAAACAAAAAAAATTGGGTGAAATAGCGCCATCTGAATTTATACCTCTTGCCGAGGAAATAGGATTAATCATTCCTATAAGTGAGTGGATTATTCAAAAGGCATGCGAGGATCTTAATAATTTCCATTTCAATGGTCATTCTAAATTAAAAATGTGTATTAATATCTCTGCATTGCATTTCAATCAAGAAGGATTTATCAAATCACTTAATGACATTTTTGTGAATACGAATGTCAGTACCCATCATATTGAGTTAGAATTAACTGAAAGTATGGTCATGCCGAATGCGGTTGAAACAGTTGATAAGCTTATCAAGTTAAAAAAGCTTGGAATTAAATTGTCTATTGATGATTTTGGTACAGGTTATTCCTCACTAAGCTATTTAAACCGTTTTCCGCTTGATACACTTAAAATTGATCAAAGCTTCATAAGTGGAATTTCAGATTATAAAGAGGATAGTTCAATTGTTGAAGCGATCATCATGATGGCCCATCGCCTGCATTTAAAGGTTGTAGCTGAAGGGGTAGAGAATAAAAAACAATATGAACTTCTTAAAAGGGAAAAATGCAATTTTATTCAAGGGTTTTATATAACAAAACCCCTTCCAAAACATAAATTATTGGCATTTCTAGAGGACTGGGACGGGGAATTATTAAAGTAAGGGTGAAATTATGTTTGATATTATTGCTACGTCAGCAATGGGGCTTGAAGCTCTTGTTGCAAAAGAAGTACGCGATCTAGGGTATGAATGTGAAGTGGAGAATGGCAGAATCTCATATAAAGGGGATGCACTGGCAATTGCACGCTCCAATCTTTGGCTTCGTACAGCAGATCGTATTAGAATCAAAGTAGGCGAATTTAAAGCAACAACCTTTGATGAGCTTTTTGAAAAAACAAAAGCACTTCCATGGGAAAACTTTTTGCCAGAGGATGCGGAGTTTCCTGTAACAGGCAAATCCGTGAAATCGCAGTTGTTTAGTGTCTCTGATTGTCAGGCAATCGTAAAAAAGGCAATTGTTGAAAGAATGAGAAAGCACTATAAAAAAACAGGTTGGTTTGATGAGAACGGTCCATTTTTCAAAATAGAAGTAGCGCTGCATAAAGATGTGGCACTATTAACGATTGATGCAAGCGGAAGTGGTTTGCATAAGCGCGGATACCGGGCAGGGCAAGGGGAAGCTCCTTTGAAAGAGACGCTTGCTGCTGCACTGGTTATGCTGACAAATTGGTCGCCAGATAAGCCATTTGTTGATCCGTTTTGCGGTTCAGGCACAATTCCGATTGAAGCGGCTTTAATTGGACAAAATATTGCACCTGGTTTTAACCGTGAATTTGTTTCTGAAGGATGGCATTGGGTTCCTGAAAAAGTGTGGGAACAGGCGAGAATGGAAACAGAGGATTTGGCTAATTATGATCAGCCCTTAGATATTACAGGTACCGATATTGATCACCGAATGGTCAAAATTGCTGAAGAAAATGCCTTTGAAGCTGGTCTTGGAGATTTAATTCAATTCAAACAAATGCAGGTGAGAGATTTTACGACAATGAAGGAATACGGCGTCATTGTAGGGAATCCTCCATATGGAGAAAGACTAGGCGATAAGGAAGAGGTTCAAAAAATGTATGCAGAAATGGGTGCGGCACTTGCTCCATTAGATACATGGTCTGTCTATATCCTTACTTCAAACGAACAGTTTGAACAATTCTACGGCAAACCAGCAACGAAGAAACGAAAGCTGTTTAACGGATTTATCCGAACCGATTATTATCAATATTGGGGTAAACGCCCGCCAAGAACAAAATAAAGTCCTGGAAACAGGGCTTTTTTTTTGTATTGAAATTTTGGGGGGTTTTTGAATACTGATATTATGCGAAGAGACGGGTAAATCGTGGAAAGTGACGGATAACATAAGGAAAGAGACGGGTAAACTAAAGAAAGTGACGGAAATGTCAATAAAAGTGACGGATAACATACATGAGGCAGTAAGGAAAACATAGAATAATGAATTAAAGAGCTTTGATCCGGTTTTTCTTAGCAAATATGATTGGTTTTAAATATATAAAGAATATATTCTCCTGATCATGAATAACATATATTTATATCAGAAATGGTCAGGAGGGCTTTAGAAGATGTACAGTTCAATGATCGATTTTAATAAAATATCCCAATCCTTAGCTGAAACAATTGAAGCGATAAGGAATGAACAGGATTTATCTCCATTTGCTCTCGAACAATTGGAAAATGCACAAAATGAACTCCAGCAGGCAATGTCCTATTCATTATCATCTTTACATAAATAAAAATGAAAGCATGAATCCCCGATTGCAAAGGCAAGCGGGGATCTGTTTTTTATTATGACACTTTTTCGTTTACATCAACCGCGTTTCTAAGCTGCTTAAATCTGAAATAGAAGGAAGCTGTCATAATCAGAGATAGGATCCCGAAAATGATGGCCATATGCTGGAGACCGACTGTATCGAGCAGAAATCCTGTCATTAAGAGAACGACCTGGAAGGTAACACGGTCAAGCATATTTCGGAATGAAAAGAATCTCCCGTGAAACTCCTTTGGTACTCTTGTTTGAAAAATGGTTGCAGCTGTTGGGAAGAAACAGCCAACAGCAAAGCCGAACACTAAAAAGGCCAAAACGGTTAGTATCGGTACATCGGCAAAATAAAGCAGCAGCTGGGAGAAGCCAATCACAAATGAAAACAAAAACAGAATCGTGTAAGGTGAGCTTTTTAAGCTAATTTGTTTGACAAGAAAAGCGCCAAGCATGAAGCCAATCCCTTCAGTCGCGTATATCCAGCTTTTAATGACTGAGCTATCCTGAATCTCGCTTATATTAATGACCATTAAGTTAAATCCGCCGATAAACAAAAGAGGGACAAGCGTTAATACTAAGGTCATAAATACAATCGGAAGTCCTTTGATGATCGGGAACACATCTTTAAAGCTTGTGCCAGCTGCCGAAGCCTTGCTTGATAGGCTCTGTGCATTGTTATTGTTTGGTTCATCGATCTTTAGGAAGCATGTAATAATGAATAATCCTGCGTATGCTGCTAATGACATAACATAAAGCATGGATAGCGGCATGATTACTAATAATATACCGGCAACTGCCGTTCCTAGCACACGAGAAAGGGTGGAGACATTCATATGCACCCCATTCAGCTGCAATAGGTTCTTTTCTTCAACAACAAGTGGAATCGCCGCTTGTAGAGCCGGGAAATAGAAGGCTGCTGAGATCTGAAGAAAAACAAGAAAGACGACCATCCACCAAACAGAACCCGTTTGAATGGCGATAAGCATAAAGACGACACTTAATGTCCGGACAGCACCAGAAACAAGCATAACTGTTTTTTTATTAATTTGATCCGTTATTTTTCCTGCCCATGGACCGACGGCAATCCCAGCAAGCAAGCCTCCGGCAAGAATAAGTGATTTAACAAAATCAGAGGGAACCATTTCCTGCATAAATTCAAGGTTTCCAATAATACCAAGCCACAGTCCTAAGCCCGCAATAAATTCACCGGTGAGTAAAATCCATACATTTTTATTTTTCCACATGTTTGTGCCTCTCGTTCGTGTTTATTTCGTTTCTCTAAAGATACTATAAATATTTACAAAAATGAATCAATTTGAAAAATATTTTTACAGATACATAGTGGAAAGAATCGTATACTTAAACTAGTTTTGTTAAAAATCTAAAAAAAATTAAAATGATTCCAACACTTTGAGCTAGTTAGCCGTTATCTATATGAGAAACAAAACAGAAGTGAGTGATCCATGTGGACGGGTTAGGGCTATTCTTTTGTTGAAATAAAAATGGAAAAAGTGAAACCATCTAGATTGGACAAGCGTATTTCATGTGAGAGGGGTGGATAAAATTTTGAAAAAAAGACTGATTTTCATATTTTTAATATTCATAATAATTTCTATGATTACTGCTTGTGAAGCAGAAAAGAATGAAGTGAGAACAATCCCAGAAAGCATTACAGATACGATTGAAAATCCAGAGACAGGGCAGATGTATACAATTGTTCATGCATATGAATTATATGATGGTTTTCTAGAAAAAAGAGAAAATACGCCTAGAAACGAGCAATTGGATTTATACAAGAAAGAAATTATTAAGCCAATCTATGACTCATGCTTTCAAGGTGCAGAATACTTACATATGGTTGATTCACTGCTAAACGAGCTGCCATATAACTTCACAGAATTAAAGGAGATTGCAGATGGCATCAGCAGGGAAGAGACGAATGAAGTGATTAAGAGTGCACTGATTAAATCCTCTGAATTACTGCCGTCTGAACATGAACAAACAGTATGCATATTTCCTAATACAAAAGAAAGAAGTTCAACTATGATTGCAGCAGGAGCTGGAAAGATTACAGTTCTATATAATCGGTTTTACACAGATGATGTAATTAAAGCAGGAATCGCCCATGAGTATCATCATAGCGTTTGGACAGAGAAGCATTTCCAAAAGAAATTGAATTTTACTGTATTAGACAATCTTATTTTTGAAGGAAAAGCCGTTTTCTTTGAAAAGCTTGTGTATCCAGAAATTACGTTTACACAAATTGACCCCGTTTTTTATCAAGAGCACTGGGGGGAAATTGAAATGGATTTAGATAAAGTAGATGGAAATCGGTCGCATCAAATTATTATGGGCGGTGGAGGTCTTCCGCCATCTTACGGATATAGTGAAGGCTATAAAATGGTCAGATCTTATATAGATTTGCACCCAGAAATTAGTCCTTTAGAATGGACAGAAAAAAGTGCACAGGAAATATTTACACAAGGTAAATATATACAAAATTATCGCTAACTGGACAGGATGATCCGAGTGGCAAGGGGATGAAGGACAAAATCTAGTAAAAAGAAGAAAAAAAGTCCTTCATCAAGCGAATGAAGGACAAAATCTAGTGAAATGGTGAAAAAAAGTCCTTCATCAAGCGGATGAAGGACAAAATCTAATAAAAAGAAGAAAAAAAGTCCTTCATCAAGCGTATGAAGGACAAAATCTAGTAAAATGGTGAAAAAATGTCTTTCATCAAGTGAATGAAGGACAAAATCTAGTAAAATGGTGAAAAAATGTCTTTCATCAAGTGAATGAAGGACAAAATCTAGTGAAATGGTGAAAAAATGTCTTTCATCAAGTGAATGAAGGACAAAATCTAGTAAAACGGCGAAAAAATGTCCTTCATCAAGTTTTCATTCGAAATATGCCCATTGATGAACACCTAGTAGGGTAAAATTTTCATTTAAAATTCTTTGTATTCTCTTTTTAGAATTCACTATTCTACACCACTCATGTATAGCATTTGTAGTGATTTTTCTTTCGGGGAAAAGCAGTTTGAATTCCTTCACACTTCTTAATACGCCAGCTTCAACCGCTTCTTCATTTCCACATTCACGACAAACGCAAAGTTTACCCTCAATTGAAACCGAAATAGAGGTGCAACTTCCACAGGTGATTCCCTTTTGGAGCTGCTCATATTCATATGAAGGTAATTGTTTAAAAGGAGAATCCACAATATGATGTGAAATTAGAGTGTCAGCTAGCTTTATATGTTTTTTATTTAAAGTTGAAGTGTTCTTATTCAGTTTTTTCAAATAGCTGTTAACTTGTGTTGGCAAAATAAATGGTTTGTTGAGAGGTAATTGGTACAAGGTGAATTCAGGATTGATAAAAACGACAGAAGCATGGATGGGGATATTGAATCCAAGTGTTTGAAGTAACTGGCGCAGAAGCAATTCACATCTATTTAATTGATTTAATGGATTAGTAACTTCAGTATTAGGTAATTTGTATAATCTATCTGATTCGTAATTATAGTCTCCTCCAAAATTTTTCACTTCGAAAACATAAATCTTAGTAGGCATGATAATAATTGAGTCAATTTGGAAGTGAGTGTTATTATGTTTGAGCAGCAGATCATTTAAGATCAGACATTCACATTGAAGTGTTTCTGTCAATGAATCAAATAATACCTCCCCTTCGTATCCTTTTTTAAGGGTAAAATAATGCTGCTTTTCTGTGGGCAATAAACAAATTCGTGAGTTTAAGAATTTCAGCATTAATAATTCTATAGATTCGAAACGAGGTTTGTAAGGCATAATCCACACCCTTTCTTAGTTTTAAAGTTACAATTCTATTATATTAAAAATACGAATATATCTCACTTAAAATAGTTGAAAATTCTAAATGAGATACATAGTTTCTCTCCTACCTTACTCTTATTAAATTCTCATTTTCTATCGTATACACACCATAACCTTCACTCGCTTCAACAATCCCATTAAGAAAGTAGATTCCAGTTTCTTCATCAATTCCAAAATTGAGATGATTTTTAAATTTACTGATAGCATATCTTAAATGATCTTCATCATTCCATTGTGAAAAATGTACAGCAATTAATACATTGGGGATTAAACCTAATCCCTTCCTTTGTTGAAATTCGCAGTTCACACTATCCTTAGGAGAAATAATACACCATGTAGGACATATTAGTGCACCAGCTGAAAATCCAGCAACAGGGATACCAGACTCATAGCTCTCCATGATTGATTTAGAAATTTCAGTGTCAACGATATAATCGGCATATAAATTCGTATTACCGCCTCCAATAATAAGACCAGAACTATTTTTTATGGAGTAAATGACTTGTTCAATAGGGGTTGATGGAAGTGGTAAAAAAGTAAACTTATTTAAACCTAGCTCCTCTAGTAACCTTGTATATTTAGGCATGTACTCTTCCCAGCCTTTTCTTTCTACTAATAAAATAGAAACGGGTGCATCGACTTTAGAGGCTAATTTTACAAATTGTTTGGCTATTTTAATAGTGAATGGCGGACTACCTCCGAAAAGAAATAAATGCTTACTCATTGGCTCACCTTTTGTTTTTAGGATAAGTGTATTCTCATATTTTTAATAGTTACTATTATACTGTACAAGGACCACATATTTACAATATGTTACAATAAAAGTGACAAATAATTACGTAAGGAGGGGACGATCCTGGACAAAATCATCTTGTTTGATGGTGAGTGCAATTTTTGTGATCATAGTGTTCAATTTATTATTAAGAGAGAGAAAGGAGCGCTCTACAAGTTTGCTGCTCTTCAAAGTGAGGCTGGACAGGCGTTATTAAAAAAATATCGTGTTCCTTCAGAGATAGATAGTATTGTCCTGCTTGATGGCGACCGATGCTACTTTAGATCGTCCGCAGCTTTGAGAATTTGTAAAAATTTAAAGGGCGGATGGCAGCTGTTATACGGTCTTCTAATTATGCCAAAACCGATACGGGATTATTTCTATCGTATTTTAGCAAAGAACCGGTATAAATGGTTCGGAAAAAAGGACAGCTGCATGATACCACCACCAGAAATAAGAGACCGTTTTTTATAATATAAGGTTTAAATACTGTAATTCTAAGCGCTGTTAACTAAGCAAACAATGAAAAAGCGGGCTTTCTGCCCGTTTTTTCATTGTTTGCAACACAGACTTTATACGCCAGAATGAGAGATCTCACTTGACACTGTCCTAATATAAGATACAATAATTGTTGGTCTTTTTGTTTATATAACAAGAATAATGAAATACTGATATCATTTAGAAATATTAAATTCCTAGAGCGGATTGAAATAGAGTAGGAATGTTGAGGTAGATATTGCTGATTCCATTCATACCTTCTCTAACCTCCAAAACTCTAGAACGGAGGGGTACTATGCAAAACAGGATGCCTTTTGCATTGTCCAAAAGTGAATCTTTTTTTGAAAAATTAGGCGAGTGGATCGGTGATGTGTTTTACGATATATTGCCTGAGGCTGGCTTTGAACTGCGTGATGAACAAATCTTTATGGCCTTTCAGGTTGAAAAGGCATTTAAGGAAAAGAAGGTTATTTTTGCAGAAGCAGGAGTAGGAACAGGAAAGACTCTTGTTTATTTGCTTTATTGTATTGCTTATGCAAGATATGTGAACAAGCCTGCAATAATCGCTTGTGCAGATGAGACATTAATAGAGCAGCTTGTGAAAAAAGAAGGAGATATCGCTAAGCTTGAAAAGGCACTAGATTTAACGATCGATGTAAGGCTTGCTAAATCGAGAGATCAATATTTATGTTTGAATAAGCTGGATAAACTTGTGGCAAATGAAGATATGGATGCCTATAATGCCATCTATGACAGGCTGCCAGAATTTGTTCATTCTGGTTCTTCTATGCAGAGTTTTGAAAAATACGGTGATAGGAAGGAATTCCCGGAGCTTGCAGATGAAAAATGGGGAAATGTTGCATGGGATCCGCTTCAAGATTGCTTTACTTGTGAGAAGCGTCATCGTTGTGGACAAACATTAAATCGTGATTATTACCGTAATGCCAAAGATATTATTATTTGCTCTCATGATTTTTATATGGAACATATTTGGACGAAGGAATCAAGAAAACGAGAAGGCCAGCTTCCATTGCTGCCGGAAAGCTCCTGTGTTGTATTTGACGAAGGACATTTACTTGAATATGCTTCGCAAAAGGCACTGACCTATCGTCTGACAGAGCAAACACTGGAATCTTTGCTCACTAGGCTAATGGAAAATGATGTAAGAGAAAAAACATTGAATATCATTGATGATGCAATTGTCCAAAATGAGCTGTTTTTCTCCGTTTTAACAGATGCCTCGACTGTGACGGAAGGATCAGACAAAAGAACCATTCACAAAACAGCAGTAGTGATTAAAGAAGGAAAAAAACTGCTTGATTTAATCAGTTCCCTTGAAGAAGAACTTGTATTTGAAAGTGAAATGTATGTGATCAATGAATATGATTTAAAAATTGTTGAGGAATATTTAGAACAGATTTCGTATTCTCTTTCCCTGTTCTTAAAAGACTTAAAAGGGATCATCTGGTTTGAAGAATATGATGGAGAGCGAACCCTCGTCATTATGCCGCGAATGGTCGAAGATATTATGAGAGAAGAAGTTTTTTCGCAGAAGAAACCGTTTATCTTCTCATCTGCAACCTTATCAGAGAATAAGTCATTCGATTATATGGCGAAGAACCTTGGGATAGACAGCTATCTATCATTTTCTGTTTCCTCTCCATTTGATTATGAGGAAAATATGGTCATATCAATGCCGCAGTTTTCTGAAACTGATCTAACTGCTAAAATGCAATATGTACATGAGCAATTGGAAAAATCAGAGGGCAGAGCATTAGTATTATTTACTAATAAAGGAGAACTTGCGAGCTTTAAGGCATATATTCAAGGAAAGACAAATCTCACTCTTTATTTTGAAGGGGATGCAGAAATAAGTACACTAGTCTCAAGTTTTCAAAATGATGAGCAATCTGTGCTTTGTTCTGTTCATTTATGGGAGGGCTTGGATATTCCAGGAAGATCGCTTGAGAACGTTATCCTTTTTTCTCTGCCATTTCCTCCACATGACCCAGTTTTTACTGCAAAGAGAGAAAGTGTAGAAGATCCATTCAGAGAAGTTGACCTTCCGTATATGCTTCTCCGTTTAAGACAGGGAATAGGCAGATTGATTCGTACACATGAAGATAAGGGAACTGTTCATATTTTAATGAAAAATAACGAAAAACAGGAAGTTATCGAATTAGTGAAGAGTGTGCTGCCAACTGCATTATCAGTGAAATAAATAGCTACAAAAAAATCCCCTCGGCTGAGGGGATTTTTTAAAAATTATCGGCCTAATTGTTTTAATCCTTCAGGAGTCATCTTCTCAGGCGACCATGCAGGCTCCCAGACGAGATTGACATCTACATTAGATATTTCATCCATTTCCTCAAGACAATACTTTACACCGCTTGTGATGCTGTCATGCAGTGGACATCCTGGCGTAGTCAATGTCATTGTAACGAGAACGGTACCTTCCTCTGGAAACTCTACATCATAAATTAAGCCTAAGTCGACAACATTTATATTAAGTTCAGGATCCAATACTCTTTTTAAATTGTTCATAACCTTTTCTTTTAATTCCATGATCTTAACCTCCTATTTTGTAACTACTTTGGCAATGGCAAAGCAAAACATGAAGCATGCGAGTGTAAACAATAGCTGACTTGGAATGAACAATGCATGACTGCCAATGATGATAGCAACGGCAACACCTAGTATTCCTAGCACTAGGCAGACAAACACAGGGGTAGCATTCCGGTCATTTACCATATCCTTTAATGCTGGAACTTCTTTCTTGCCAATCTCCTTGCTATATTTGGCTGTCCACCATAGGAAGGGGACAATTTTGTATAAATAACCAATAATACTAAAGGCGATCCATAAGAATAAATATAAAAGCATTAATGGGCCAACTGCACTTTGAAATACACCAAATAGAGCTGTAATAAACGCTGCTAAATGGATGAGCCCGCCACTAAGAATAGCGATAAGGGCAAATGAAAATGAGCGGTCAAGCTTCTTCTTCACTCTTTTCTTAAGGATTAAGGAAATATGGTAGATAAATATTCCAAAACCAATTAATTGAAGCAATAATCCAATCGTTAAGGCTCCTTGCGACTTGATAAAGAAAGAGACGATTGCAACAATTAGTCCACCTGCATAGAACGGATAAACAAAATTCGCTGGCTTCATGCTATATCCATGGGATAAAGAGAACATCGGTACCATCTTATAGGAAAACCCGAAGATTAGCATTGTGAACCAGCCGGTCGTTCCAAGCATTAAATGACTTTTAAAAATAGCAAGATAATGATCGGCAGCAGCACCTGTCTTCATGCTATACAGCATAGTGATCCCCAGTACGATCGTTAAGAACAAACTAATCAGTGCAGTGCCAACATATAAGGTTAAAATATTTGGTTTCGCTTGTTTGCGTAAAGTCATTCCCATTTGAAATACAAACATGAGAATTCCAATTAATGTAATGATCCCAGGGATTAATGCATGCTGAGGATCATGAAATAGAAAATGAGCAAAAGAGAATGTCCCAATGGCCGTCACACCAAACTGGATAAAGCCAAACTTTTCATTCCATATAGGTGTCAGAAACGCAACAGGGACAAGCTGGTACATGGCTCCCATCGCAATCATTAGCGCCCAGCCAAGAATAAACAAGTGGGCAGCAGACCAGATGCCTGGCACACGGAATTGTCCGTTAAGTAAGAAATCACCTTGGAACAGGAGTAAAATCTGCGATGCCATCAATGAGACCATGCTTAAAAAGATAAATAGAAACGGCAGCTTTATATTTGTTTCATTGCCTGATTGTGAAGGAATCAACTTTAACACCTTCTTTATTTCGTGATTTCAATTAAAAAACTTCCATCCTCACGCTCAGATGTTACGTGTTTATATCCTTTTTCTTCTAATTGTTCATATAGAAACATCGGTCTTCTATCATTAATAATTGATAATGTTTCACCTGTTGATAAGGATTCAAGTGCATCAAGGGTTCTCATCATTGGTTGGGGCGGTTCAAGTCCGCGATTATCTAGAATCATCATGATTACCCTCTTTTCGTAAATGTAACTTTCCAATGTTTACTTTCGATTTCTTCCACTTCATTATCAAACCCTTTTGCTTTTAATACTGTAAAAAGGGGTGCTGGCTTAAATGGCGCGTGAAGAATAAAAACATCACCTTTTTCAAGTCCAGTAATAGCTTGCATAATCTTTTGGAAGGGCTCCAATTTATTTTTGATATCTTCTCTAACGTCTAGTTCAACAATTTTATTTTCCATTATTATTCTCTCCCTTGGATAATATATATATTTAATTAAAGAATTTCCTGTTTTAGGCCGTCTCGATTAACTAAGAAGAATCCTTCTTCATCTGTTAAAAGGAAGTCTTTCTTCTTCAATTGATTGATTGTTCTGCTGACTGTTTCTCTTGATGTTCCAATCATATTGGCGAGCTCTCGGTTTGTGAAATGGGTGGTTATTTTATATGAATTATCTAATCTCATTCCATTTGTTTTGCATAATCTAAGCAGCAGCATAATAATTTGCTCATACGTATTATGGAGGATTTGTTCCTCCAGACGGTTTTGTAAATCAACAATTTTTTCACCCAAAACTTTAAATAGCTTGATACAAAGAATGGGATTGGAAAGAAGAAGTTTTTCGAACTCATCGATAGGTATAGCGATTAATTGTGCTTCTTCCATTACTTCCGCATGGGCAGGATAATTCCCTTGTCTGAAGAAACCTGCATGTGGAAACATTTCTCCCGCTTCCAGAACGGAAACAATTTGCTCTCTTCCAGATGAATCTGTTTTATAAATTTTTATTTTCCCTGAGTGGATGAAGAAAACACGATCAAGCGGGTCCCCTTGCATAAATACATATAGTTTATGCTTATAATTCCTTGTTTGAGCTATTTCAACAATACGAGATAGTTCATCCTGCTCAAGTTCCCTAAATAGAGGAACAGCTTTCAATCGTTTCTCGATATCCTCAATTCTCAATTAGTTCACCTTCTTACCTGTTTCTATCTTTATTTAACCCAAGTGTAGCATTATATTTTCACTAGTTAAGTGACGAGAATCATAGTATTTTATTATTTTGATTCTCATTCTCAATAGTTCAGCTTATTCCTATTCAAAAAAAAGAACCCACAGGTTAATCTGTGGATTCCTTCTCTTCTTTAGCACAATCAAAGCAAAGTGTTTGTTGATCCTTCGTAAGTACTCCATTGAAAAAGCCATCCATGCAATAAAGGTTTTTTCCGCATAAGTGGCATTTATTAACGAGTTCTTTCAATTAAATCACCCCATACTTTTCTTTATCCTTGCTATGTTTTTAAAATAAACAAATATTCCAATAGTGGTTGTGAATAAAATGCATGCAGCAATAATAAATCCTGTTCCAAAAGAAACGGCTAACACCCCTGTTAATGAAGAGCCAGCAACAACACCGAGAGAGAAAAAGGCATAGAATAAACCAAAAGCCTTTCCTCTCGTTTTTTCATCTGTATGTTCAACAAGCATGGCTGAAATAGATGGGAACAAAAAGGCAAAGCCAGTGCCATAAAGAATCATACATATAAATATAAAGGGCAATGAAACAGCCATACTTAATAAAATGAGAGCAAAACCAATAATACTCATTCCAAGCATCATGATATGACGATGCTGAAAATGATCAAAAATTCGATTCGTTGGCAACCCAAAAATCAAAATGGCTGTGATCCCGAATGTGCTTAGAAGTATCCCGCTATAGTGGCTGCCATATTGAAGTACTTCTACCTGTAAAGGAAGCATATAGGCTAAGACCCCTTGAGCAAACATGAGTGAAAAAGCGCCTATGAAACTAATGGCTAGGGCCGGTTTTTTCAAAAGTGTCATAAGTGTTTGGATGGGCGGCTCTATCTTTCTTGTATTTTCGGCAGGTTTATTAGGCAGTACAAAAAATGAAAAAACTGCAATCATGCCCATTGAAATCGCAATAATGATAAACACCCATTCAATGGTATATTTCGAGGCTACAATACCTCCAAAGGCTGGACCGATAATGGCAGATATACCAACCGCAACTCCTGAAATAGCCATCGATTTTCCTTGTTTTCCTTTATTCTCTTTGTTCGCAAGCACAGTAAAGGCCGCTGGAACAAGAAACCCGCTAAATAAACCATGGAAGAATCTTACTGCCATTAACTGTTCTGGGGAGGTGACGATTGTATAAAGGAGTAAAATAGCTCCGGTAAAGGAAAAGCCGAATAGAAGTACCTTTTTTCCGCCATGTTTATCAATCCAATAGCCTGCAAGAATATTTCCGAACATATTGGAAAAGGAATACATTCCAACAATCATCCCGATTAATGCGGGAGAGGCTCCTAAACTTTTGGCAAAAGGACTCATAATGGGTAACTGGGAAAACATATCAATAAAAGAAATCAAAACGATGATTAAAATAAATTGTCTCATACAATCTCTTCCTATTTTATAGATTCTTTCTCATTATAACTGTTTCTTTTGTATAAAACGATTATAGTATCTTATTAATAGGAAAGGATTTGAGTATTTCATTTATTTGATGGGAAATATCATAGTCTATATGTGACACCCCTCACTCATCTCTTAGTCTTTATTTTATAAAATAAAGATGTTAATTAAAGATGATTAGGGGGAAATAAAAATGTTAGAATTTGCTCAAACTGTTGTGGCACCAGATTATCCACCTCGTGAAAAACATCCAACTATTTTTAGAACATTTGATTCATTACAATCAGGGGAATTTATGCAATTAGTTAATGATCATGATCCAAGACCTTTACAGTATCAATTTATGATTGAAAGAGAAGATCAATTCACTTGGGAATACATTGAAGAAGGACCAGATACTTGGAGAGTAGCAATCGGAAAGAAATAAACTTTAAGTTTCTTATATAGAGAAGGCCAAAAGACAACAGACATTACGCTGTTGTCTTTTTTCTATTTTTTTCAGAAGAATATGATAAAATAAAAAGAAATTTGATTATAGGAGGAAACAGAATGAGTGAGACAACTAAACAAGTTGAAAAGGAATTCCTGGATTATGTGAAGAAGATGGAAGCATACAAGGAAGCCCTTGCATTAATCTATTGGGATTTACGTACAGGTGCGCCGAAACAAGGAATGGAGCAGCGTTCTGAGGTAATTGGCATGTTATCTTCAGATGTATTCAAAATGTCTACATCAGAAGAAATGGCATCATACATAGCAAAATTATCAGGTGCTCAATCCGAACTTACAGAAATAACAATAAAGACATTAATGGAATGTAAAAAAGAATATGATCGCAACAAAAAGATTCCTGCGGAAGAATACAAGGAATATGTAATCCTTCAGTCAAGAGCAGAAAGTGTATGGGAAGATGCAAAGGAAGGATCTAATTTCGATATGTTCCGCCCATATCTTGAGAAGCTAGTAGAAATGACAAAGCGGTTTATAGATTATTGGGGATTTGAAGGGAATAGATATAATACATTACTAGATATGTATGAACCGGGAATGACGGTAGAAGTGCTTGATGAGGTGTTTGGGCAGTTGCGAGAAAAAATTGTTCCGTTAGTTCATCGCATTTCACAATCAGAGAATAAACCGGAAACAGGCTTCTTGTTTGAACATTTTCCAAAGGAGAAGCAGCGTGACTTCAGTTTGGAAATTCTTAAGCAGATGGGTTATAACTTCCAAGCAGGGCGCCTGGATGAGACGGTTCATCCGTTTGCAACTGGATTGAACCCTGGGGATGTCCGTGTAACAACGAAGTATGATGAAAGTGATTTCCGTACAGCTGTATTTGGAACAATCCATGAAGGCGGCCATGCATTATATGAGCAGAATATCTCCATGGATTTAATCGGAACTCCTTTATGTGACGGTACGTCTATGGGAATACATGAATCACAATCATTGTTTTACGAAAACTTTGTAGGACGGCAATATTCTTTCTGGAAGAAGAATTATCAATTATTAAAGTCGTATTCAAGTGGGCAATTTAATGAAGTTGGCTTAGATGACTTTTATAGAGCGATTAATGAATCGAAGCCTTCACTTATTCGAATTGAGGCAGATGAATTAACCTATCCACTTCATATTATTATTCGGTATGAGATTGAAAAGGGATTGTTTAATGGAGAAATGGAGGTTAAAGATTTGCCGGAAATTTGGAATCAGAAATATGAGCAGTACTTAGGAATTAAACCAGAGAATGAAGCACAAGGAGTTTTGCAGGATGTCCATTGGTCAGGTGGAAGCTTTGGTTATTTTCCTTCCTATGCTTTAGGGTATATGTATGCAGCGCAACTAAAGAACGCCATGCAAAAGGATATCTCAAATTACGATCAATTAGTTGAAGAAGGAAACTTATTACCAATTAAAGAATGGTTTACCGAACATATTCATCAATATGGAAAAATGAAGAAGCCACTTGATATCTTAAAGGATGTAACTGGCGAAGAACTAAATGCCAACTATCTAATTGATTATTTATATGAAAAGTATAGCAATGTTTATCAACTAAATTAGGCTCTTTTATTAAAGCTTGTTGATTGGAGTGGAAGGTGCAAGACTCCTGCGGGAGAAGTGGGACAGGTGAGACCCCGCAGGAGCGAATGCTCCGAGGAGGCTCACCGCCCACCCCGAGGAAAGGGAGCATCCTGAAGCGGAAATCAACCTGCACCAACTATGTGTTAATTAGCAGTAATGTTTGTGAAAACAGCCAAATAATAAGATAAAGGGGATGGCTACGGTCATCCTCTTCCATCATATTTGGAGGAGGTATATATTGAAAAAAATACTGCCTTATCTAATGATTGCTTCTGGGGCTAGTCTCTGGGGAATTATTGCTTATTTTGTAAAGGGATTAGCAGACTACGGATTTACATCAATGGAAATTGTCGCAATTAGAGTCATCTATGCAGCTATTTTTCTATTATTAATTGGCGTGGCTCGATATCGCAATCAAATGAAGTTAAAAAGTTTAACGGATCTTCGGTTATTTGTCGGGACAGGCATCTTTAGTATTGTCTTTTTTAATTTCTGTTATTTTACAACAATTAGCCAGATGAATATCTCTATTGCAGTGATTCTGCTATATACGGCTCCAGCTTTTGTAACTGTGCTTTCATTTATTTTCTTAAAGGAGAGCCTTACTTTACCGAAAATACTTGCTGTGGCAGGAACGATCATGGGCTGTGTGCTTATTGCAGGAATAACAAGTGGGCAAAGTGACATTACCATGCTGGGGATAATAACTGGTTTAGGATCTGGCCTATTTTATGCCTTATATACGATCTTCGGAAAGTTCGCTCTCATGAAATATAAGCCTTTTACAATTACGATGTATACCTTTTTAGTTGCAGCAGTCTCACTCATTCCTGTAACAAAGCTTTGGCAAAAGCTTGATCTGCTCTTAAATGGGGAAGTCCTGTTGTATAGCATAGGCTTAGGTTTAATCCCAACCGTTATTGCCTATTTCCTATACACATGGGGCCTTGAGAAGACAGAAGGAAGCAAAGCTGCAATTATTGCAACCATTGAACCAGTTGTTGCCACGCTGCTGGGAGTATTTCTTTATGGAGAGAAGCTAGTCGCTATCCAACTAGCTGGTGCACTACTCATTCTAAGCTCAGTCATCATCGTTAATCTTTCTTTTGGAAAAAAGAAGATAACTAAATCTGTAGAAGAAACAGTTTAGTTAGAATAAGACTGTTTTTGAATAGGTTTGCATAAGTGGGGAATATTCACAAATAAGATTGTTGATTGTAGCGGAAGGTGCGAGACTCCAGCGGGAGGCTCACCGCCCACCCCGCGGAAAGCGAGCATCCTGAAGCGGAAATCAACCTCTACTCATTCATGTTAAAAGAAACCATGTTTGCGAAAACAGCCTAAAAAAAACACTCCGATCAGCAGACCGGAGTGTTTTGTGTTTGTTACCAGAGTTTAAAGCCTTTAGATCCTGGTGGTGCATTTTGAATAAGATCAACAAGCGGAAGAGTGTAAGCGAAAATGATAAGTACAACTGAAATACCAAGCCATAACTTCCAATTATCGAATACTAATGGAGTTTTTTCCGCTCCCTTAGCTACTTCACCAATAGGGAATTCTTGTTCACCTTTAGGTGCAAAGAATGCAAGATTAATGAATACATAGACCATAAGAATGATTGAAATGAATAGAATAGATCCGCCAACTGCTTGTGCAATTTGATATGGAATCCATTCAGCTGCTTGAGCAGCTCCACCGTAATCAGAGAATGCAGAACGACGTGGTGCTCCAAGAAGACCCTCGATATGCATAGAGCTTGACATGAAAATCATACCAATTGTCCAAGTGATCCCTTGAATCATTGCTAATTTATTCATTTTCTTTGTTAAAATTCTACCAGTTAAGTGAGGGATCAGCCAGTATGCAACCCCGTAAAATGTTAGAATAACAGCAAATGCTACAGTCATATGGAAGTGTCCAGTAATCCAAATTGTATTATGGACAAGAGCGTTCATTTGGTGTGAAGCATTAACAATCCCACCAGCTCCGCCTGGAATAAATCCTAGCATACCAATGAAAGTAATCGTAAATCTTGCATCACCCCATGGCAGCTTTTTGAACCAGCCAAAAAGTCCTTTGGCGCCTTGTGAACGTCCATAGTTTTCGAACGTTGCGAATAAAGAGAATGCAGTCATTAAAGAAGGAATAACAACTAAGAAAGTTAGAACAACTTGAATGAATTTCCAAGCTGGGTCAATACCTGGTTCTACTAACTGATGGTGTATTCCAACAGGAATTGAGAAAAATAAGAGCAATACAAATGATAGACGTGCTAAAGAATCTGAGAATATTTTTCCGCCGATTATTTTTGGGATAATCGCGTACCAAACCATGTATGCTGGCAATAACCAGAAGTATACAAGCGGATGGCCGAAATACCAGAATAATGTACGAGAAAGACCAACGTTAATCGTTTCTACTAAACCTAATGACCAAGGAAGTATTTGGAAAAGAACAGTAGTTGCTACACCAATTGTAGCGATATCCCACATCATTAATGTGATTACTGCCATGAAAGTTAATAATGGACTTGTTTGGCCTGGATTAGCTTTTCTCCATTGACCATACTTCATGAAAACAGCTGCGCTTCCTACCCAAGAACCAACGATAACTAATGTAAGTCCAATGTAGAAGACTGCATGTGCTTGTAATGGTGCATAGAAAGTATATAGGACAGATGCTTCATTTAATAGAATCATAATAGCTGCTAAGATTGTACCGATCGTTAATAAAGCAAAACCGATCCATGCTAAAGTGCGTTGACGGTTTGTATAGGCACCTGCAGTTTTACTAACGACAGCGTGCAAGAAACCCATAATAAAGAAAGTAGTCATAACAAGTGCTAAAACAACGCCGTGAAGCGTTAATAATTGATAATAGCCAATTCCAAAGGGTAATTCAAATTTACCAGATCGAACTAAAGTTTGTAATAATCCTGCAAGACCACCTATTGCTAAAGCAACGATGAAAACATAAAAGTGGGCCATTGCCAGTTTTCCATCACGAGCGTCTACCTTAAGTTTCGCTTGAATGTTCATTATTCTACCACCTCAATCATCGAGTGCATCATATGGTGTCCAACACCACAATATTCATTACATACAATTAAGAATTCACCTGGGTTTTTAAATGTCGTAACAACTTCACTAATGTACCCTGGTTCAAGCATCATATTGACATTTGTGCCAGCTGCTTGGAATCCGTGCATAACATCCTTTGATGTTGCAATTACTTTTACTTTTGCTCCAAGTGGTACTTCAACGTGAGCAGGAGAATAGGAGAAAGCAGAGGCAACAAAGACTAATTCATAATCCCAATCTTTCCCTTCAACTTTTTTAAGTCCTGGCTCATCAAATGGTGCAGTAGTGTCAACTTTTTCTGGATCAATTGGTGCTAAACAGCTTGGTGGCTGGTTTCCAAGGTAGAATGCGCTGACACCGATGATTGTTAGAAAAACAAGCAGCGTTCCAAACCCGAAAATGAGCCAAATCTTTTCAAACTTATGCATATGCATGGTTTTTTTCCCCTCTCATTATTAACGGCTTAAAAATAACATATAAAGACCAACCCATGTGATAATTAGGATAGCTCCTAAGATAAATACGGAAGCAAGGGTACCTTTTAGATTTGAGCTATCCTCAACTTCAGTTTTTGTTTCAATTTTTCTGTTGAGTTCCGTTTTCGCCATTACATTCACTCCCTTCGAAAATTTGGAAAAAGTAAATGATTACATTTTCATAATACAAGACAATCGCGAAGAATCTAGACTGTTATTGGGATTTCACAAAATGTTCATATATACCTTTAATACTATACTAATAGTGAAAAGTTGATTTTTCAGTGATATATATCACGCTTAAGGTGTGATAAATGTGGAGAAATTGTGAAGGTTATTTTGGTATCTTGACAGATAGTGCATCCAAACTGAAGATTTGGCGAGAAAAATAAAGTGATAGGAAAGTAAAAGCGAAAGAATAAACACGAACAATTATTATAATTCAGATGAAATAATTCGTATTGTTTTCGATAAAAATATTGATTTATTGAAATAGGATGATATAATATTTTTATCAATTTAATAATCTTTCACTCATATAATCGCGGGGATATGGCCTGCAAGTTTCTACCGAGTTACCGTAAATGACTTGACTATGAGTGAGCAATGGAAAAAGATAGCATTGCTTATCTTTTTCTTACCGTCAACTTTATTTAATAAAGCCTGAAGGTCATTGCTTCACTCAGTTTTTTATGATGTGAATGCATTTGTCCTTCAGGCTTTTTTGTATTCTTTGACCTGAAGAAATCATTAGAGGAGGAAACAAACAACATGGACTTACTTATTCAAACGATTAAAGAAGAAGGAATCGTACTATCAGACTCCGTTTTGAAGGTGGATTCTTTTTTAAATCATCAGATTAACCCTCGGCTAATGTATGAGATTGGCAAGGAATTTAGCAACCGGTTTAAAGAGGATAGAATTACAAAGATCTTAACAATTGAATCATCAGGAATTGCTCCATCTGTTATGACAGGCCTGCAGTTGGATGTTCCAGTTATTTTTGCTAGAAAGAAGAAATCACTTACTCTAGTAAATGATCTGCTAACTGCCAAAGTCTATTCCTTTACGAAACAGGAATCGAATGATATTTCGGTATCAAATAAATATTTGAATGAAAAGGATCGTGTTCTTATAATAGATGATTTTCTTGCCAATGGACAAGCTGCTATTGGTTTAGCGGAAATAGTCAAGCAAGCGAATGCTGAGATTGCTGGGATAGGGATTGTAATTGAAAAAGGTTTCCAAAATGGAGGACAGTTATTACGAGAACAAGGCCTACGGGTTGAATCATTAGCTAGAATCCATTCATTAGATAACGGAGAAGTAAGCTTTATCAAGGACGGAACGAAGGAGGCAGTACGATGAACGGAAATCGATTAAAGATCGCTTCATTAGGGATTCAACATGTGTTAGCGATGTATGCTGGTGCTGTGATCGTTCCATTAATTATTGGTGGGGCTCTTGGATTAACAGCTGAGCAGCTGACATACTTAGTTTCGATTGATATTATGACGAGTGGTGTGGCAACCATCCTTCAAGTATGGAGAAATAAATATTTTGGTATTGGTTTGCCGATTGTTCTTGGATGTACATTTACTGCAGTCGCACCAATTATCGCCATTGGTAATTCATATGGTATTTCAGCCATCTATGGAGCAATTATTGTATCAGGTATTTTCGTTGTTTTAATAGGAAAGTATTTTGGTAAACTAGTAAGGTTTTTCCCGCCGGTTGTAACTGGATCGGTTGTGACGATTATTGGTATTACACTCGTTCCAGTTGCCATGAATAATATGGCTGGTGGAGAAGGCAGTTCAGATTTTGGATCTTTATCCAATATTGGCCTTGCCTTTGGTACATTATTATTTATCGTTCTCCTTTTCCGATTTTCGAAAGGATTCATTCGTTCAATTTCCATTTTGATTGGCTTAATTGCAGGAACGATTGTTGCCTTTTTTATGGGGAAGGTTGATTTTAGTGCAGTTATGGAGGCATCATGGTTTCATATGGCTAAGCCTTTTTATTTCGGAATGCCAACATTTGAAATTACTCCGATTATCACGATGATTCTCGTTGCCATGGTAAGCTTAGTTGAATCCTCTGGCGTTTATTTCGCCCTTGGGGATATTTGCGGAAAGAAAATTGAAGAAAAAGATCTTGTAAAAGGGTATCGTGCAGAAGGATTGGCAAGTATAATTGGTGGTATTTTTAACTCATTCCCATATACTACCTACTCGCAAAACGTCGGCCTAATCCAAATATCAGGAGTAAGAACTAGCAATGTCATTTATACAGCTGCCGGAATGCTCATCCTGCTAGGGTTTGTTCCGAAGATCGGTGCAATTACAACTGTTATTCCTCCTTCTGTGTTAGGCGGAGCGATGATCGCAATGTTTGGGATGGTAGTTGCTTCAGGGATTAAAATGCTGAGTCACGTGGAGTTTGCTTCACAGGAAAACTTATTAATCATTGCCTGTTCAGTTGGAATGGGACTGGGTGTCTCGGTGGTACCGGGGTTATTTTCACAGCTCCCAGAAAACATTCGTATTTTAACTGAGAATGGAATCGTGGCTGGAAGCTTTACAGCTATTCTGTTGAATATCTTATTTAATGAATTAAAAATAAAACAAAAAAAACCCGACATAATTGGAGAACCGAAAGCTTCTTAAAGTAAATAGTATTATTCGAATCGCCTGTAGGGTATGCCGCAGAATGTTGATCTATTTTTTGGATCACTTTTTGAACGCGTATCCCATAGGTTTTTTTTATGGTTATTAATTTCTATAACAAAATTCTTCACATTTTCGTAAGTGAAAAAATATGATAGCTTATAGTTCTTAGTCAGGATGTGGATTGGACATGATGGAGAAATATTATTGTGATCATTGCAAGCTATTATATAATGAAGAAGGAAATTGCAAAGCATGCGGCACTTCAGTAATGAATAAGTTAATCATTGAAGTGCATAAGCAAAATAATTCGAATAATTATGCAGCACCGGAGTAATCCGGTGTATTTTTTTTTGAGGAATGTGCGGTCAATGGGACAAACGTATGAGGGGAAGAAAGAAAACTGACTCATTGGGGTCACCAATGGGACAAACTCTTGAGAAGAAGCAAAGAAATTGTCCCATAGAAGCAGTCTATGGGACAAAAATATGTGGGAAATCAAGATACCGTCCCATAGGCTCACATTGGAATAACCTTGGCATTCCTGTGAATATACTAATGGGTAGTCTGAGAGGAGAGACTATGAGCACACAGTTAAATTCTTTTTATGTAATTCAGAAGTGAAGCTGGTACGATGTAAGAATCGTTTTAGCTTCCTTCTATCATAAGAACAACCATTAACTCTCCGACATTTTGAATTTGAATAGGCAGCTTTAAGGCTTTAGAAAATCCATAAACCTTGGTACCGCCAACAAGAACGGTCGGTGGGGTAATATCCATCTCAAAACCTTTGCCAGAAACAAAGGTGGAAAGATTGCCTGCAATCATATTGCCAAGTTCCCCTGCAAATGATTCAAGCATTTCTCCTTCAAGTGCCATTCCGAACATGGCCTCGCCAATTTTTCCAAAAACAAACGACTCTCCGTCAATAATAATTCGGCCTCTTACATCGCCTGTCATTCCGATTAAGACACCAATTGAATGCTGCGTGAAAGGTTGTGTAAATAAGGACGGTTTATCAATAGTAATCTCTAACGGCAATACTGATTCTACAGCTTTGATCGTACCGTTCAAAATATCTGTTACACTTTTTGTTATCGTTGTCACACGGCATTCCTCCACTAAAAGAACTATTTTTAATTTTAACATATTTGTCGAAATATAGATGTATTGAATATAAAAAAAGTATATAAATTCTTCATCATTAAACAAATAAATGGATATGGAAAACATTTGTTAATGATTCGTTTAAGAAATAATCTTATAATGAAAAGGCACAACAACTCCTTCAAAACTATATGCTTCCCCCATTACGGGGGAAGTATTTTTTTTTGCATAATTATTTATTATATGGAAAAAATACCCTTAATCAATTAAAGGAGAGGGTATGTATGCCAACAATTGTCTCAGTAGGAGAGGCCATACCTAAGAATATTTTAAAGCAGGATGAAGTAATGGTTTTTGCTAAGGAATTATTCTCAGAATCTTTTCGAGATATAGGACGATTATTGAATGTGTTTCATAATGGCCAAATCGAAAAAAGGCATTTTGTAAAAGGGATGGATTGGTTTCGAACAGACCGATCATTCAAGGAAAGAAATGATGCATACATAGAGGGCGCAGTAGAGTTGGGGACCGAAGCGATTGAGAATTGTTTGAAAAGCGATCAATTCCTTCAAAAGGAAATATCAACAGGAGAAATTGATGCAATATTTTGTATTTCAAGCTCTGGTTTGGCAACGCCAAGTATTGAAGCACGAATTATGAATAAGCTGCCTTTTCCTCCTCATACAAAAAGAATACCTATTTGGGGATTAGGCTGTGCGGGTGGTGCTTCAGGACTTTCCCGTGCATATGAGTATTGTCTTGCTTTCCCAAATGCAAAAGTATTAGTGCTTACTATTGAATTATGCAGCTTGACCTTTCAAAGAAATGACCGCTCAAAAAGTAATTTAATTGGCACCTCGCTTTTTGCTGATGGAGTAGCTTGTGCACTCGTAATTGGGGACGATGTTGATAGAACTGCATTTCAAAAGCTTGAATATAGTCCTTCAATCATGGCGACACAATCAACGCTCCTGCCTGATTCCTTAGATGTTATGGGGTGGGAAGTGAAGGATGAAGGATTGTATGTTGTATTTTCAAAAGATATCCCCACCATTGTCGAGGGATGGCTAAGGCCGAACGTGACTGACTTTTTATCTGAACAGAAAATGAAGATGGAAGACATTCAGCATTTCATTGCCCATCCTGGAGGAAAAAAGGTACTTGATGCATATGTTCATTCATTAGGAATTGAGCCTGAAATGACAAATAAATCTCTAGAAGTATTAAAAGAGTATGGGAATATGTCTTCATCCACTATTCTATATGTTCTGAAGAGATTTATGGAAGATGGCCGAGCAGGAGATTATGGTCTCGCTACAGCGCTTGGGCCAGGGTTTAGCTCTGAATTGCTCTTATTGAAATGGGGGGCATAAATGGATGTTATTCTATATTTTTCTTTTTCTTATAATCGGTCAAAGATTGTCTGAACTAATGATTGCCAAACGAAATGAGCGGCATATGAAACAAAAGGGTGCAATCGAATTTGGACAATCTCATTATCCATTCATTGTGGCGGTTCATAGTTTATTTTTTGTTTCCTTGATCATTGAGGTGGCTCTCTTACAAAAGAATTTATCCCCAAATTGGCCTGTTTTTCTTACCCTTTTTTTGCTTGCTCAGATGGGAAGAGTATGGGTGTTAGCCTCACTAGGGCCATTTTGGAATACAAAAATCCTTGTCTTGCCTGAAGCAAATATTGTGAAAAAAGGTCCATATCAGTATGTAAAGCATCCAAATTATATTATCGTCACAATTGAGCTGATTGTCATTCCGCTCCTTTTTCAAGCCTATATGACAGCTATTTTATTTACCATTTTTAATGCTGTTATCCTTGCTATCCGTATTCCAACCGAGGAAAGGGCACTTAAACAGTTAACTGAATACACAGAAGCCTTTGCTAAAAGCCCTTCTCAAATCAAGAATGTTAAAAAAGTGTGACAATTAAATAATTATGTTGATAATGATTATCGTTCGTGATAGAATTCTAATTGAAGATGAAAATTGTTCTCAGCTAAATTATTAAAAGGAAGGTGTTGTTACATATGGTAGCGATTTTTATTGCAGGCACAGTAACCGCCTATGCATTAGTCATGAAACATGTCCTAAACAATGTTGCCAAGCCGCATACTCGATAAATTTGATACTTATAGATGAAAACCAGGAGCCCCCCTGGTTTTTTTATTTTGTCTTAATTGTCTAAGCCAGGCGCTTACGCTTTTCTAATTAATCATAGGAATTATTAGAAAAATCATTTAAAATAGAAAGTAAATTATATGAACAAGGGGATACGAATTCATGGTTCAAAAGGTATTACAACTAGATGCAACGGAACTTATGGGCAAAATAACAGCTTTATATGAATATTTTCAAACAAACGGAGATGAGAAAACGGCTGAGAGGGCAAAGGATTTAGCCGTTAAGCTTCATAGACAAGAATATTCAATTGCTTTTTGCGGGCATTTTTCTGCCGGGAAATCGAGTATGATCAATCAAATTATTGGTGAAAATTTATTGCCATCCAGTCCGATTCCAACGAGTGCTAATCTCGTGAAAATCAAATCGGGTGACAGTTACGCTAAAGTGATTTTTAAAGAAGGGAAAGCAAGAATTTATCCGGCTCCTTATGATTATGAGCAAGTAAAATCATATTGTAAGGACGGCGACCAAATACATTCAATTGAAATTAGCTATGCGAACACGAGTCTGCCGAAGGATGCCGTCATTATGGACACACCAGGCATTGATTCAACAGATGATGCACATCGAATTGCAACAGAGTCTGCGCTGCATCTTGCGGATCTCGTATTCTATGTAATGGACTATAATCATGTACAATCTGAATTAAACTTTCTTTTTACAAAAGAATTAACGGCAGCTGGAAAAGAAGTCTATTTAATCATCAATCAGATTGATAAGCATCGTGACGATGAACTTAGCTTTGAGGAATTTAAGGGAAGTGTCCGTGATTCATTTGCGTCATGGGGAGTAAAACCAGCAAGAATCTTCTATACATCTTTAAAGGATTTATCTCATGAAGAAAATGAGTTTTTCAGCTTGCAATCCTTTATTGAGGAAACAATGGCAAATAGGAAATCATTGCTTCCTGAATCCGTTCTACAGTCATTAACAAAGTTAACGGAGGAACATTTAGTATTTCTAGAAGAAAAGCAGTGGGAAGAAAGAGATAAGTATGAAGAAATTTTAGTTGAATTATCACTTGAAGAAAGAACGTTATTGCCAGAGCAATTAGAAATCTTAAAAGATAATATATTAGAGATGAAAGCACTCATCACTAATACTGAAAATAGTCTGAATAATAAAGTAGATGAAGTCTTAAAGAATGCTTATTTAATGCCTTTTCAAACAAGAGAGTTAGCTGAAGCCTATGTGGAGTCACGTCAATCCAATTTTAAAGTCGGCCTGTTCTTTTCAAAACAAAAAACGGAACAGGAAAGAGAATCTCGATTGAAGCAATTTCATAAAGAACTTTCTGAAAATGTACAATCACAGCTCGATTGGCATTTAAAAGAACTGTATTTGCATGAAATGAAACAATTTGACCTTCATGAGCCTGCCTTATTAGCAAAAGCACAAAGCTTCCAGCTAGATGTATCAGAATCGTTGCTTGTTCAAGCAGTAAAGGATGGAGCCATGTTATCTGGAGACTATGTTCTCCAATATACGAATGAAGTAGCAGAGCTGATTAAAAAGCTGGCGAAAAATAGCTTATTACCATTAAAAACCGCATTTTTAGAAGCATTGAAATCAAAAAATGAACATGAAAAGCAAAAGCTGGAAAAGGAATTCGACCAACAAAAAGTGTATGCGGATGCATGGGAAGGTTTAATAAGAATAAAAGAAATGAAGGGCCTATCAAAGAAGCAAATCGCTGATTTTCTGGCTGGAGCATTCCAAATAGAGCAAATGAAACAAAAAACAGAGCAATTACTTGCTATAGATACCGAAGAGGCAGAAGTTGTATATCAAATAGAAGAATCTTTCAATCCTGCTGTCAACGAGGAGATGGAAGCTAAAGAAGAAATAGATTATTTAGTGAAAGACAAAAAAGGTCTGGAACAATCTACGGTCCATTCTTTAATAGAGAAGCTTCACTTTACAGCCAATAAAGTTCAAACGGTGCCAGGCTTTAAAAAAATGGCTGAGGAGTTAGTACAAAAGGCGGAAAGGCTACAGAATAAACAATTTACTGTTGCCCTATTTGGTGCCTTCAGTGCAGGGAAATCTTCTTTTGCTAATGCGCTAATTGGAGAAAAGGTGCTTCCGGTTTCTCCAAATCCAACAACAGCTGCCATTAATAAAATTATGCCAATAAATGACCAATATGGGCATGGTACAGTTTTAGTCAAAGTAAAGGATTCACAAGTATTATTTGATGATGTGAGTCGATCACTTAAATTATTTGATATGACTGCTTCTGATTTTGACGATGCATTAAGAAAAATAGCCAAAGTCATGAGTGGGAAAACAGATTTTGATGCAAATGAGAAGACACATTTTGCCTTTTTACAAGCATTTTTACGAGGATTTGAAGTATTCCGCCAAGCGCTTGGAACTACAATAAAGACGGACCTAGATCAATTAAAGGATTATGTCGCAATTGAGGAAAAATCATGTTTTGTTGAAATGATTGAAGTGTATTATGACTGTGCGATAACGAAGCAGGGAATCACGCTAGTGGATACTCCCGGAGCGGACTCCATTAATGCCCGTCATACTGGGGTTGCCTTTGACTATATTAAAAATTCTGATGCCATCCTTTTTGTTACTTATTATAACCATGCATTTTCAAAGGCGGATCGTGAATTCCTCATTCAACTCGGTCGTGTAAAGGATTCATTTGAATTAGATAAAATGTTTTTCATCGTGAATGCGATTGATTTAGCTAATAATGAAGAGGAAAAGGCTTCCGTCCTTGAGTATGTGAGAGAGCAGCTCGTCCAATATGGGATTCGCCGGCCGAATCTATTTGGCCTGTCAAGTCTTCAGGCATTGTTGGAAAAGCAATCACATAAAGAAGCAATCGAATCAAAATTGACTATTTTTGAAGAGAGTTTTTATTCATTTATTACGAATGAGCTAATGGAAATATCCGTAACTTCAGCTGAGATGGAATGGCAACGGGTACTAAACCAGCTTAGAAACTTTATTCAATCGTCCCAGGAAGATAAAGAAATAAAGATACAGAAACGAAATCACTTAGAAAATGAGCAAAGAACAATTGAAACAATCATTCGCAGTCAGGACTCTGCCATTTTTACACAAAGATTGGTTCAAGAAGCCGATGAGCTTGTCTATTATATAAAGCAGCGCGTATTTTTACGATTCAATGATTTCGTTAAAGAAGCATTTAATCCTGCACTTCTTAAAGAGGATGGACGAAATTTAAAGAAAGCGCTACAAACGGCGCTTGCTGATTTTCTGCAAAGCTTTGGTTTTGACTTTGCACAAGAATTAAGAGCGACAACTGTTCGGATGGAGGTATATATTGGAAAACTCCTTAAGGAAGCACAGGAGCGACTGATTGCCTCAACAAAAGAAGTCAATTCGGAGCTCATGTTTAGCCCATTTGAAGGAAAAAGGCTTGAAGGAATAGACTTTGAAACAGCTTTCCAAAACGAAGATCAAGTTCAATTTAAAAAGGCGCTTGCTCATTTTAAAAATCCTAAATCATTCTTTGAAAAGAATGAACGAAAATATTTAAGTGATGAACTGGAGCAAAATATGCAGGAGCCTGCTGCAACTTATTTGCAAACTGAGAGTACCCGCCTAAAGGATTATTATCAGGTAATCCTGAATGAAGAATTTGCCCGTTTTCTAGACGTGTATATGGAACAGGTAGATGAATATTATCATGGTTTGTTAGCCTTTTTAAGAGATGATTTCCCGATAGATCAGCTTAAAGCAATGGAAGAAGAACTTGCAAGCAAAGGGTGAAACGAATGAATATTGAAGCCTTTCATGCATGTGCAACCTGTATTCACTTTCAAGCTGATAAAACGACTAAGGGAATGCGCTATTTTTGTAAGCGTTTAGGCTTCGAAACGAAGCCAAATTATCAATTTAATTGCTGGACACCGAAAAAGCATGTACAAGAATTAATCAACAAGCGGATGGAGGAGAAGTAGCAATGAATCATTTTATTGAAAAAGAATGGCTAATGGAACATCTTGAGGATAAGAATATTCGAATCGCTGATTGCCGTTATAATCTTGGCTCATCTGAAGAAGGTTATGAAGCATATGTGAAAAATCATATTCCAGGAGCAGTCTATTTTCATTTATCAAAGGATTTATCTGGCCCTGTAGCTGCACATGGCGGGAGACATCCCTTGCCAGCAATAGAGAATTTAAAAGAAACGTTTGCACTCGCTGGCATCTCAGAAGAGACAACCGTCATTGCATACGATGGAGGAGAAGGCTCTTATGCCGCTCGTCTATGGTGGCTCTTAAGTTATCTTGGTCATGAAAAGGTATATATTTTAAATGGGGGATATAAAGCCTGGAAAGAAAGTGACTATCCAACGAACGACACAATCCCATCATTTCCAAAGGCAGAATTTAATGTTCGTTTGAACGAGGGAATATTTGCTTCACAGGATGAGGTAAGGACGATTGTTGAAGCCCAAGATAAAGAAGTAGTAATCATTGATTCAAGAGAAAATAAACGCTACCTAGGTATTGAAGAACCAATTGATAAAAAGTGCGGTCATATTCCAGGAGCAATTAATAAAGTTTGGACAGAGGGCTTCGAAAGCGGCCGCATCAAATCAAGTGAAGAACAAGAGAATAGATTTAAAGAAATAGATAAAGACAAGCAAGTGATTGTCTACTGTGGTTCTGGAGTAACCGCAACACCGAACTACATCGCATTAAAGATGGCTGGCTTCAATAAAGTCAAACTGTATGCCGGAAGCTTCAGCGATTGGATTTCTTATGAGGAAAATGAAGTGGAAACAAGCAAATAGAATGAATTAGCTTTTGTGCCTGTGGGGTATGCGGGCAGAATTTTGATCCGTTCTTTGGATCACTTTCTGAACGTGTGCTCCACAGGCATTTACTTATCTATATTATTTGCTGGTTTTAAGTTGTAAAAGTTTACATTCTTAATAGAACAAATCCCATGTTATAATAGTATCTATGAAATAAATGGACATGGGAGAGAAGATCTTGATAAATGAGAATAAACCTTCATTCATGCTTGTAGATGGAATGGCATTACTATTTAGAGCCTATTTTGCAACAGCCGTTACAGGGCAATTTATGATTAATTCAAAAGGAATTCCTACAAATGGGGTACAAGGCTTTGTAAAGCATTTTCTAACAGCTGTTTCGACATTTAAACCTTCCCATGTTGCTGTATGCTGGGATATGGGCAGCAAAACATTTCGTACCGAGATGTACGATGGTTATAAAGCAAATAGACCGGATGCACCAGTGGAGCTGATCCCGCAATTTGATCTTGTGAAAGAAATTGTTGAAGCATTCGATGTGCCTAATATTGGTCTAGCTGGCTATGAAGCAGATGACTGTATTGGCACAATTGCTAAGAGTGTTGGGGAAGAGGCAAGTGTTAGAATCTTAACGGGAGATCAAGACATATTACAGTTAATAGATGAACATATTACTGTTGCTTTATTGCAAAAGGGCTATGGGAACTACCTTGTCCATACGACGGATAGTTTCTATGAAGCAAAGGGTATTCATCCAAGACAAATGATCGACTTAAAAGCCTTTATGGGAGATTCAAGCGATAATTACCCAGGTGTAAAAGGAATTGGCGAAAAAACAGCCTTAAAGCTTTTACAGCAATATGAACATATTGAAGGGGTACTTGCTAATTTAGATCAGCTGACAAAGGGGCAAAGGTCGAAAATTGAACAGGATCTTGAAATGCTGCACTTAAGCCGACAGCTTGCAGAAATTAAATGTGACGTTCCTATTCAATACGATATGAATGAAGCATTTTTCAAAATGAATCGCGAAAAGGTATTAGACAAGTTTGATGAAGTTGAATTCCGAGGACTCCATCGTTTTCTTGAACTAAAAGAATATGCATAGAATAGTAGAAATGAAAATGCCTGTGGCTTACGTTAAATGGTGCTCCTTTTTAGGGGGAGTACTTTTGAACGTATGTTCCACAGGCTTTTTCTATCCCACGCAAAAGTACTTCGTATAAACTTCAGCAAGCACAGCGCCCCTTCAAGCCATATCCTTTCATAGCATGAGTAAAACTAAATTGATTATATTTTTAAATATTTAGAAAATATAATCAATTTAGTATTGTTATGCGTTGCTGACTCATATATAATGATAAAAAGTGAATACTTCAATAAAAATAAAAAAATAAAGTTTATACTTCAATAGATCGTTGAGAAAGTTTTAAACGGACTATATCAATAGCTGTTTCATTATTGTGGAGGGAGATAGAAATGAATGGAATAGAATCAATTACATATAAGAGGATTCAAGATATAGAGGATATTCATGAAGTTGTTTTACTTCAAGCGGAAATCTGGAGTCCGGAAACGGTTTCTCCACTCCCTCAGCTTGTTGCCTCCATTCATAATGGCGGGATTATCATTGGCGCATTCTTTGAAGATAAACTGATAGGTTTTTGTTATGGCTTTGCGGGTTTTAAAAATGGGGAGTCTTATTTAATCTCACATATGGCAGGTATTCTTCCAGACTTTCAAAATTACGGAGTAGGATATCAATTAAAGCTGAAGCAAAGAGAATGGGCGATAGATTATGGATATAAAAAAATTGTATGGACTTATGATCCACTAGAAATAAGAAATGGCTATTTTAATTTATGCAAACTTGGGGCGTATTCAAGGCAATATATTTCCTCGTATTACGGTGAAATGAACGATAAATTGAATAAAGGTCTCACTACGGATCGTTTATTAATTGAATGGGATATTTGTTCAAACCGTGTAGATAAAGCCATTCAAGGAGTGTCGTTGAATAAAACGAATAATGAATACAGTTCATTGCTGACTTGGGAGAAGAACGGAGAGTTTGCATCTTCCCCGTCTCTGTCTAAGAAATATATCAGCTATCAGCAAGATGGATACATTGTTCCGGTACCTTCAAATATACAATTACTAAAACAAAAAAGGCCAGAATTGGCCCAATTCTGGAGATATGCCATTCGAAAAGTGCTCAGTGAAGCGCTCCTAAATGGCTATGTTATTACTGGAGTCCATAAAGAAATGAACTCGTTGACTCATTTTTATATACTTGAAAACAAAAAGGGGGAGGCGTTAGATGATTAAGGAAATAAATGAGTGGGTCACTCAGCATGAAGAAACAATTAAATTAACCTACAAGCATTTACATGCAAATGCTGAAGTAAGCTGGAAGGAATTTGAGACTACTAAGTTTTTATGCTCCGAGCTAGAACAACTGGGCATTTCATATCAAACGTTTGATGATCATACAGGTGTGGTTGGATACTGGGGAAATAAAGAAGAGGGTCCAACGATCGGAATTAGATCTGATATGGATGCTTTATGGCAGCTAGTAGATGGGGAATGGATAGCCAACCACTCTTGTGGCCATGATGCCCATATGACAATGGTTCTTTATACGATTAAATGTTTAAAGGAAATTGGCTTTGCACCAAAAGGCTTAATAAAAATCATTTTTCAACCGGCTGAAGAGACAGGAATGGGTGCAAAAGCAATGATTCGAAAAGAAGTGCTCTCTGACATGGATTACTTGCTAGGCATTCATCTTCGCCCTATCCAGGAAATAGAATTTGGTTATGCATCTCCAGCCATTTATCATGGAGCTACTACTCTATTAAACGGAGAAATTAGAGGCGTACAATCACATGGTGCAAGACCCCATCTTGGGATTAATGTTGTTGATTCGATAGGAAGCATTATTCAAGCACTTAATTCTATCAAAATGGATCCAACCGTTTCAGCTTCTGCTAAAGTAACAATGGTAAAAGCCGGAGGAGATAATTTAAATACCATCCCTGATTTTGCTGAATTTGGCATTGATGTTCGAGCAGAAAATAATGAAGTAATGTCTGAACTATTAGAGAAAATTCAACATGCAGTTATTACCGCTGGTTCTGTAAATCATGCAAAGGTGACTTTAGAACCACAGGCTTCAATGGTAGCAGCTGAAATAAGTTGTGAAATTGAAGGAATTGTTAAAGCGGCAATTGTGGAAGTTCTAGGAGAGAATGGGCTAGTTCCACCACCAGTTACTCCAGGTGGGGAAGACTTCCATTTCTATAAAACTTCGTATCCTAATCTACAGGCTACAATGGTTGGTCTTGGTACAGGATTAACACCAGGACTGCATCATCCAAACATGAGCTTTAACTTGAACTCACTTCAAAACGGAGTAAAAATACTTAGCCAGACGATAATAAAACTATTAATAGCAAAGTAATAGGTGAAATACATAATTTGATTTTTTCTCCATTGTAATAATACAAGCAATAGATTATTTAAACGATTTGCCATCCTTCATAAGAAATAGGCTGTGTAAAAACAAATTGTTGATATTTGCACCCTGTTGATTGGAGCGGAAGGCGCGAGACTCCTGCGGGAGAAGTGGGACAGATGAGACCCCGCAGGAGCTTATGCTCCGAGGAGGCTCATCGCCCACCCCGCGGAAAGGGAGTGCCTGGAGCGGAAATCAACAGGCCAGCTTAACAGAGCCAAGCAGTAGGAAAGGATTCAACCATATGGAAATATACACAGAGAAAATTAGAAAGAACTATAATCAAATCACGAAGAGTCAGCAAAAAGTTGCGAAATTTATCATCGATCATCCAAGGGAGGTGGCTTTTCAGACAGCTAAGCAAGTGGGGCAGTCATGTGGAGCAAGTGAGACAACCGTCATTCGATTATGCTATATTCTTAGCTATTCCGGGTTCAGTGAGCTCCAGAAGGAGATACAAATGAGTTTACTAGATAGCCCTTCAAGCTCCGTTAACCCGATTGGGAATTTCCGTGAGGTATCTAGTTCATTAAAGGATAAAGATTTGATTCATTATGTGATTGAACAGGACAGTGCATATGTGAAATCCACCTTAGAGGATATTGATGTTAAACAATATCAGAAGGCGATAGATCAGCTCATTCATGCTAACAATAGAATTGTCATCGGACTTCGATCCTCATATGGCTCTGCAAGCTGGTTAATGTTTAGTTTGAATATCGTGATTGGAAATACACTTCAATACCGTGGAGAAATAGAAGACGCGAATTATTTATTATCACAGATAAATGAGAATTCTGTTGTGATTGCTATTTCTTTCCCCAGGTATACGGAGGAGACGCTTTTATTCGTTAATGCAGCTAAGAAAAGAGGAGCAACTATTATTGCGATTACTGATGATAAGTTATCTCCACTTGGCCAATATGCGGATATATTGTTTAGAGTTATTGCACCAACGCCGATCCCATTAAAAGGAATTACCCCAACGTTTTCATTATTAAATTTACTAGTTACGAGTATAGCTGCATCTGGAGACGAAAAGGTGCAAAATCATATGAAGCAATATAATCAAATAAGTAACGAGTTTTATCCATTTGCTAAGAAAGAGATTTAAAGTGTTATAGCGGCCAAATGTTCAAACTTTTATATAAAGAAGGTGCGATAAATGGAGGGAAATTTCTCTATTTCAGAGTTTCTAGATACATCGTTAATCATTGATGGTCACTTTGATTTATTAATGGATGTCCAGATCCAACGGGAAAGTGGCAGAACGAAGGTAATTGAAACAGACTATTATCCCCGATTTATCAAAGGCGGTGTGAATATAATCATTGCGTCTTTATATGTGGATAGCAGCTTTTTGCCAGAAATGGCACTTCGAAAGGCATTAGGTCAAATAAGTGCTCTTTATGAAGAAGTGAAGGAATCTCCTGACAAATTAATGATTTGCTATAACGGAGAGGACATGAATATTGCCAAACAATCAAATAAAATTGGATTTCTCCTATCAATTGAAGGGGCTGAACCACTAGGAACAGATCTTAGTTTATTGCGTGTATTCTATGAACTAGGTGTTCGTAATCTTGGGCTAGTGTGGAGCCGTCGAAATGCGATTGGTGATGGCAGTTTCTTTTATCCAACGAGAGAAGGAAAGAAAGGGGGAATTTCCAGCTTTGGCGTAAAGGTAATAGAAGAAGCAGAAAGACTTGGTATGACTATTGATGTATCTCACTTAAATGATGAAGGTTTTTGGGATGTTGTAGAGATTGCCAAGAATCCAATCATTGCTTCTCATTCAAATGCTCGTGCAGTATGTTCAACCATGAGAAATCTAACAGATGAACAAATAAAAGCAATCTCCTCATGTAATGGTGTGATTGGAGTTAATGCTGCAAGCTTGCTCGTTGGAGATGATGATTCCACCTCTAATATCGAACAGCTTATAAAGCATGTAGATCATCTTGTGGAGGTGGCTGGTATCAATAGTGTCGGACTTGGCCTTGATCTATGTGAGGATTTTATGAAGTATAGTTCTCTAGCTAGTTTGGACGGCTTGCCTAGAAAACCGTTTGATGTTATTTCTGGACATCAATCTATTCCGAAATTTTTGGAAGGTCTATTAAAACATGGATATAAGGAAAATGAGCTGACAGGATTAATGGGAAAGAACTTTCAACGGATTTTTTTGAGTAAGTAAACTAGTATTATTCTAATTTTAATATATTTTATGTTTAGGAGGACAAATGATGACCAATAAGTCTATTTCCATTCGGGATGTTACCCTACACCGTTTGGTCATGCGATTAAAGGACCCTTTTACTACAAGCTTCGGTACATTTCAAGAAAAGGAGTTTTTTGTTATTGAAATGGAAGATGATACCGGGTGCATTGGTTTCGGGGAATCTGTCGCATTTTCAAGCCCTTGGTATAGTGAGGAAACGGTTGAAACGAACAAGCATATAATCGAAAAGTTTCTAATTCCTTTACTACTAGAATCACCGATCGAACATCCTGACGAAGTATCAAAACGATTTGAATCAATTAAAAGAAATAATATGGCGAAGTCAGCATTAGAAGGTGCCGTTTGGGATTTATTTGCAAAAAGAAATAAGCTCCCTTTATATAAAGCACTTGGAGGTGAGAAACAGCAAATCGATGTTGGCATTAGTATTGGTATCCAACCAACAGCTAAAGCACTTGTTCATGTTGTTGAAGGCTTTGTAAATGAAGGCTACAAGCGCATGAAAGTGAAAATAAAGCCTGGGGCTGATTATGAGATGTTAAAGGAAGTGAGAAAACACTTCCCAGATGTCTTACTTATGGCAGATGCCAATTCAGCTTATACACTAAAGGATATTAATACTTTAAAAAAGCTGGATGAATTAGGTTTAATGATGATTGAGCAGCCCCTTGCCCATGACGATATCATTGATCACGCAAAATTACAGTCTGAGCTAGAAACCCCTATTTGTTTAGATGAAAGCATTCATTCCCTTGAGGATGCTAGAAAAGCGGTTGAGTTAGGCAGTTGTAAAATTATTAATATAAAGATTGGCAGAGTTGGAGGAATTACGGAATCGAAGAAAATCCATGATTATTGTGCTCAGCAGGAGATTGCGGTTTGGTGTGGCGGAATGCTAGAAGCTGGAATCGGCCGAGCACATAATATTGCCTTAACAACATTACCACAGTTTATTTTACCAGGTGACACAGCTGGATCTTCAAGATATTGGGATAGAGATATTATTGACCCAGAAGTCACCGTAGACAAGGGTGTCATTCATGTTCCGAATAAACCAGGTATTGGCTATGAAGTTAATCGTGAAGTACTTGAGTCGTTCCGGTTAGATAAAACAGTGTATTCACAGAAGAATTTAGTTACCTACAAACAATAAATTTTTAGTAGGGAAGAATCAATAGGATAGATACTCATGGTTATTAATTGTACTCCGGTACAATTTTATAATAATATTTCAGAATATTAAGTAAAAGGGAGAGATTTTTAATGACTCAAAAAACAGTTACTAGTGAATTCGAACAGTATTGTGAAGAGATTGTAAAAAAATATGAGATTCCAGGTTTTTCAATTGGTTTAGCAAAAGAAGGTCAATTATTCTATGAAAATGGTTTTGGTTACCGCGATGTTGAAAACAAACATCCATTATCTTCTGATACCGTTTTTGGAATTGGCTCAGTAACGAAATCATTTACAAGTGTAGCGATAATGCAGCTGCAAGAAGCTGGAAAGCTAAACGTAAATGATCCAGTTGTGAAATACTTACCAGAATTTAAAACGCCGAATGAAGAATATACAAAGCAAATGACGATTCACCATTTTATGACACATTCAGCCGGGCTGCCCCCATTGCCAACTCTATTTAAAGCTTTAAGTAAGAGTATAGCTAACGATCCAAAGTTTGAAGATGAAGGTCAAACTGAGGGCGATATTGGTAAGGTTGAGAAGGCTGCATCAGAGGAGCAAAATAAAAGTGTTGATACCTACGAGGAGTTAATGGCAGATATTGCAACCCAAGAATTCACATTACTTGGAGCCCCAGGAACCGAGTTTAGTTACTCGAATGATGGGTATGCACTTTTAGGGGCAATCATTGAGAGAGTTAGTGGGATTTCTTATGAACAGTATATTAGAGATTACATTTTAGATCCAGCAGGGATGAAAAATAGTGTTTTCCATTTAGAAGAGTTAGTTGATCATGAGGATATTTCATCTCTCTATAATTCTCGTAAAAAAGATGGTGAAACAATTATTTTCCAATCAAATAATCCTTGGGATGCACCATCCATGCGTGCAGCAGGATTTTTAAAATCAACTGTAAATGACATGCTTAAGTATGCAGAAATCTATCGTAACCAAGGGAAAGTAGGAAGTGCTCAGCTCCTGACACCTGAAAGTGTAGAAATAATCACTACACCGCATATTGAGTGTGATAAAGGCACTTACTATGGATATGGTGTCATGGTTACTCCTGACTATTATGGATACAAGCTTGTGGAACATGGAGGGTCAGTTAAAGGGGTGGCAGCCCAAATGAATATAATCCCTGAATTAGGACTATCCGGTGTATCATTTGCTAATTTAGCGGGTGTTCCATCTACGAAACTACTATATAGTGCCCTTGCCGATCAGTTAGGAAAATCAGTCACTGATTCACATTTAACTTACGAGGAAGCAGAAATTTCAGAAGAGGAATTAAAGCAATATGAGGGTGTATATGCTTCCGGTGAAGGAGCGAAATATACAGTAGCTGTTGAGGAAGGCAGACTCCAGCTTAAAGCTGAAGGATTAGATGTTAAAGGTGTCAAACCAATTGGCAATGATACATTTATGGTACCTTTCAGAGAATCGGAAATTTCACTGCGCTTTGTCAAAGATGAAGACAACAAGGTGATCCGTGCAGCATTTGGATATAGACAAAATCCTAAAGTGGAATAGGGGGGAATCGAGTTGGGTACAACGAAACATTTTCGTAAACCTATTTTATTTTTTACTATGCTAATTCTTTCCATGTTAGTAATGATTGGATGTAGTTCTAATACAACATCGACCCCTGATGGAAATTCAGATAATTCTCCTGATTCAAATAAGGAGACATCTGAAGAGACTTCTGCTCCACAGTCAGGTGGTACGATTACGATCGGTACGATGCAAGAGCCAGATACATTAGATGTTCACAAAACATCAATGAGTATTGCTAGCGTAATTACAAATCATCTTGGTGGGACATTACTTTCAGTAGACCCGGAAACAAATGAATTAGAACCGAATCTTGCTGAAAGTTATCAAGTTTCAGAAGATGGTCAAACCATTACATTTAAAATCCGTCAAGGGGTTACTCTCACAGACGGAACTCCATTAACAGCAAAGGTTTATAAAGATACTTTCGACCGTATTTTAAATCCAGAAACTGGTGCTACAGTGGCTGCAAGCCTTATAGGTGGAATTCAGGCAACAGCTGCACCGGATGATCATACTTTCGTCATTGAACTTGCTGCTCCATCTGCTCCATTCTTACGCAACCTAACAAGCCGAGGATACTTACAGCCATTGTCGATGGCAGCGATTGAGAAGTATGGTGCTGATTATGGCCGAAATCCAGTCGGTGCTGGCCCATATATTTTTAAGGAGTGGGTAACAGGACAATCAATCACACTTGAAAGAAATGATGACTTCAATTGGCCGCGTGCATCTGCTGAAAACCAAGGGAAAGCACATCCAGATCAAATTGTGTATAAATTCATCCAGGATCAGCAAACGATGCTGGCTGCACTAGATAGTGGATCAATTGATGTCGCGATGGAAGTACCGCCAAAGGATGTTCAAAGATATCGTGATAACCCTGATTACTATGTGTTAGAAGCAGAACGTCAAGGGCTAGGATTATTTTTAGAAATGAATCTAGAAGATGAAACCCTTTCAGATCTTAATGTTAGAAAGGCGATCAATATGGCGATCAATAAAGATGCCATCATCAAGGCTGTCATTAACGGAGAAGGAACACCTGCCTTTGGTCCAATTCCATCAGCGGTTTTTGGATATGACCCAAATGTTGAAAACTATGGTCATAAATTAAACAAAGACGAAGCAATAAATCTTCTAGAACAATCTGGCTATGCGAAAAATGGCAAGGGGATTATGGAAAAGGATGGAAAGGAACTTGCATTTGAGCTTTCAATCATGACGCAACATAACCAAGCGGCGCAAATGGTCCAAGCGATGCTCAAAGATGTTGGAATCAATGTAAGCATCCAATCCTTAGAAGCAGGAACATTAATCGAAAAAGTGTCTCAGGGAGATTATCAGATGTCATTTCTGGCATACTCTTACATTGATCCTGACATCCTTTATTTGCTATTTCATTCAAGTCAGATAGGCGGTTTAAATCATGTACGTGTGCAAAATTCAGAGCTTGACGATTTATTAGAAAAAGGGAGAACAACGATAGACCCTGAAGAAAGAAAACAAGTGTATGCTCAAGTTCAAGAAATTGTTGTTGAAAATGCATACTGGGCACCTATTTATGCTGAGAAGGTCTTTTTTGTAGTCAATAAAAGAGTACAAAATGTTAAAGCAATGGACACTAGTATTGAATTCCAAGATAGCTGGGTGAAACAGTAATGAAACATTTCATTATTAATCGGGTGTTATCCGGTATTTTAGTTATCTTTGGTATTTCCATCTTTTCATTTTTATTGATTCACTTGATTCCTGGTGATCCAGTAAAAATTATGCTCGGAATAAATGCATCACCAGAACAGGTAGAGAAACTAAATCACCATTTGGGGCTGGATAAGCCCCTTTTGGTTCAATATTGGCAATATATCACGAATGCTTTCCAAGGTGATTTTGGCACATCGTTAAAAACAGGCAGGCCGGTTTTAACAGAAATCTTAGATCGTTTCCCTGAAACGGTTAAGTTAGCCGTCTTCGGTTTATTGGTTGCTGTAGTAATAGGAGTGTCATTAGGAATATTAGCTGCAAAATTTAAAGATTCAATTATTGATAAAATGTGTACCGCTTTTGCCACATTAGGCATTTCCATTCCGAGTTTTTGGTTAGGTATTTTATTAGTGCTAGTATTTTCAGTTAAGCTCACTTGGTTTCCGATTGCAAATGGCACTGGCTTCCGTGATCTCATTCTTCCTGCATTTACGCTTGGTGTTGTCGCATCAACGATGATCATGCGCTTAACAAGGAATGGGATGGTAGAGGTTCTTTCGAATGATTATATTCGAACGGCTAGGGCAAAGGGACTTGATGATGGTCTCATCTTATTCCGGCATGCACTTCGAAATGTGTTAATCCCCGTTGTTACGGTCATAGGCTTACAGTTGGCGGCTTTATTAGGCGGGACGGTTATTATTGAGCAAGTGTTTAATTGGCCAGGACTTGGCACATTAGCAATTGGTGCAATCATGTCGAGAGATTTCCCGCTCATTCAAGGGATTGTTTTATTTATGGGTGTTGTGTATGTCACCATTAATATCTTTGTAGATGTTTTATACAGCATCATTGATCCTCGGGTGGAAATGGGTATGAAGGAGGCGTGATAAGTGGCAAAGTTAGAAACCTATAAACCAATCCAAGCACGTGTTACACATAAGGGTTCAATAAAGATTAAATCAGATACATTAAGAAAACTATTGAAAGATAAACGTGCCGTTGTTTGCATTTTCTTTCTTTCTATTGTTGTTCTTATCGGAATACTCGCCCCATTGATCGCACCATTTGACCCAGAAGAGCAGTTTTATGAATCGATTTTACAAGGTCCGAGCAAAGAACATTTGTTAGGAACGGATGCGATTGGAAGGGATGTTCTTTCACGTCTTGTCTATGGCGTTCGAGTTACATTAACTGTTTCCATGCTAGCTGTTGCGATTACGTTTTTCCTTGGAACCTTTATTGGATTATTAAGTGCCTATGTTGGAGGATGGCTGGACAATGTATTAATGCGAATTATGGATATTTTGTTAGCATTACCAAGCATTATTTTGGCCTTAGCGATTGTTGCTATACTAGGACCAAGCTTAACGAATGCAATGATTGCGGTTGGTGTAGCATCAATCCCGGGATTTGCCAGATTAATTAGGGGAGCAGCACTAACGATTAAGTCATCAGGATTTGTAGAAGCAAGCCGCTCAATTGGCAGTTCACATAGCTGGATACTACGCAGACAGTTTCTGCCGAATGTAGTAGGTGTACTATTAGTCTACACAACTCTTTTTATCGGTGTAGCGATTTTAGATACTGCAGCACTTAGCTTTATTGGTTTAGGTGCACAGCCTCCAACTCCAGAATGGGGAACCATGCTTAGTGAAGGGAAAAACTACATGTACGATGCATGGTGGCTAGCTACTTTTCCAGGAATAGCCATAACGATCGTTGTATTCTCAGTTAACTTTTTAGGCGATGCATTGCGAGATATTTTTGATCCGAAATCATCACGATAAGAGCAAGGAGGTGGAAAAAACATATGTCAAATCTGTTAGTAGTTAATGGACTAAGCACTCAATTTGAAAGTAAGAACGGTCCGTTAACGGTTGTAGATGGGGTTGATTTTACACTCAAAAAGGGCGAAGTTCTAGGACTCGTGGGAGAGTCGGGTTGTGGGAAAAGTGTCACTTCACTCTCAATTCTTAAACTGCTTGATAAGTACGGTAAAGTTTCGAGCGGGGAAGTATTATATAAAAATACGAATCTCGTAGATAAAACGGAAAAAGAAATGAAGAAAATTAGAGGGAAAGAGATTTCTATGATTTTTCAGGATCCAATGAATTCACTTAACCCTGTTTTAACGATTGGAAAACAAATAGGAGAGGTAATTGAAAAACATGAAAAAACAAAAGGCTCAGTGGTAAAACAGAAAGTTGTCGAGCTCCTTAAGCTTGTCGGAATTCCACGGGCTGAGGAAATTTTTCATGAATATCCCCACCGCTTATCAGGTGGGATGAAGCAACGTGTCATGATTGCGATGGCTATTGCCTGTAACCCTACCATGCTTATTGCTGATGAACCAACAACAGCCCTCGATGTGACAATTCAGGCACAAATTTTAGATTTGCTCAGGTCACTGAAGGACGAACTAGATATGTCCATTCTATTGATTACGCATGATCTTGGCGTAGTAGCGGAAATGTGTGATCGTGTTGTTGTCATGTATGCTGGGCAAGTAGTAGAAACAACAGATATAAGAATATTGTTACGGAATCCAAGGCATCCGTATACAGTTGGGTTAATCCAATCAACTCCAAATCAATCAAAAGGGGAAAAGCGTCTCAAATCCATTAAAGGACAGGTTCCAACACCTGACCAATACTCGATCGGTTGTCGGTTTGCAGATAGATGCCCGAAAGTTATGGATATATGTCAAAGCTCGGCTCCTCCATTACTTGAAATTGACGGACAAACATCTTGTAGATGCTGGTTATATGAGAATAAGGAGGAAGCCATATGACAGCTGCTCTGCTTGAAATAAAAAATTTAGAAAAAATATTTACAGCAAAAAAGACATTGTTTCAACCAAAACAATATGTCCATGCCGTTAATGGAGTGAGTCTTGAATTAAATGATCGTGAAACAATCGGCATTGTGGGGGAATCCGGGTGTGGAAAGTCAACAACAGGCAGATGTATATTACAGCTAATTAAACCTACAAGTGGAGATATTATTTATCAAGGGAAAAACATCACAACATTAACTAAAAATGAGATGAATAAACTACGTGAAAATATCCAGATGGTCTTTCAAGATCCGATGGCTTCTATGAATCCCAAATTGAGTGTAAGGGAAATTTTATCGGAACCCTTAATTGCACATAAAGTGCCAAAGAGTCAACATGAGCAGTTGCTAAAAGAGACAATGGATTTAGTTGGTTTATCAGATAGTCATTTAACTCGCTTCCCTCATGAAATGTCTGGTGGACAACGCCAACGGATAGGAATAGCAAGGGCGATTATTCTAAAACCAAAAATTGTTGTCTTGGACGAACCGGTGTCGGCTTTAGATGTATCGGTACAGTCACAAATTTTAAATTTGTTACAGGACTTACAGGATGAGCTAGGTCTTTCTTATTTTTTTATTTCCCATGACTTAGGGGTTGTTGAGCATATTGCCCATCGGGTAGGTGTCATGTATTTAGGGGAAATGGTTGAAATAGCCGATAAAGAACAACTATTTGAAAAACCGCTGCATCCTTATACAATGGCACTCATGTCAGCTATTCCAAAAACAGACCCTGATGAAGTGAAGGATCGAATTATTCTAAAAGGTGAACTCCCATCACCCTCCAATCCACCAACTGGATGTAAATTCCACCCCCGATGTAATTATGCAAAAGATATATGCAAAACAACTAGGCCAATAATAACCGAAGTAGAAGGACGGAAGGTTGCATGTCATTTATATCAAGAATAAGGGGGAGCTAAAAGTGAGTTTACGAGCTACAGTGCCAGAAGATATCTATAAATTTGAATGGCCAAGCAATCCAACCATTTCGCCGGATGGACAACATGTTGTATATGAAAGAACGATCGCACATGATAAAGAAAATATTTATGAAACACATTTGTATTTAAGTGATGTTCAGGGGAAATCAAGAAGAGTTTTGACAACCACCGGCACATGTAATATCAATCCAGTCTGGTCACCAGATGGAGAAACAATCGCATTTATCTCAAACCGTGCTTTTGGAATGCAGGTCTGGCTGTTATCCCTAAATGGTGGAGAAGCTAAGTGTCTGACAAGATTTCGCCAAGGAATTAGTTCAATTATCTGGTCTCCTGATGGTAACACTATTTTTGGTCTGGTTCCTGTAGAGGGAAATTCAAAGCCAGAAACATTTCCAGAAAATATGACGCTAAATGAAGCCAAAAGTGAAATGGAGCAAGAAAGTAAGTCATGGCAAGATGGGCATAAGCGCTATAATCATCTATATTACAAAAACGATGGAATTGGTTTTCAGAAATCTCATAAACGTCAAATGGTGTCTATTGATATAAATACGGGTATGATTACACAATTAACAAAAGGAACAAATGATGTGTATGAGCCTGTCGTCTCTCCTGACGGAAAGTATATTGCTTTTAGTTCAACACGTGAGGATGAAAATTTCCTTTTTGGAGGACAGATTTATCGAGTTCCGGTTTCCGGCGGGGAAGTGGAATTGTTGTACAGCCATACAAAAGCAAGTTCGCCTTCTTACTCACCTGATGGAAAGTGGCTTGCGTTTTTGGGTATTCATGAAGAACAAAGGCAATTGTTCGTTATGCCTGCAGATGGTGGGAACGAAAGGTGTCTGAGCAAGCAGTATCCGGATACACTCGTTGATATGAGTTTTACTGATATGCGTTACCTTCGATACTCACTTCGTCCTCAGTGGTCAAAAAATAGCAGCTTTGTCTATTGTCTTGGTACAAGGGAAGGGCGAAATGAAATTGTGAGATTTTTGATTGATGAAAATGATGATCGTGCAGTAATCATTATAGGAGGAGACCGAGCGATTTTTCATTATTCATATGATGGAGATCAAACGGTTGCGATTGCCTATTCGACAGTCAATCATCCTGGAAAAGTGGCAGCAATTAGAATGGATGAAACCAGTACAGTTGACTGTAAGTATCGACATCCAGAGGAAGCTTTTCCTCAAATCCGCGTGCCTTTATTTCCTGAAACTGAATTTCGTCTAGATGATTGTAACGATCAATTGTTATCCGAACTCATCGTAGTTGAACCAGAGGTCTTTTCTTATCGGTCTGAAGATGATTGGCAAATACAAGGGTTTTTACTAAAGCCGGCAAACTTTGATCCGGAGAAAAAATATCCCGTTCTTCTGGATATACACGGTGGTCCGCATTCTGCATATGGTTTCACCTATTTCCACCAGATGCAATTATTTGCTGCACAGGGTTTCGCTGTTATCTATACAAATCCAAGAGGCAGTTCAGGATTTGGTGAAGAATTCGCCAATGCAGTTCATGGGGATTATGGCGGGAAGGATATGAAAGATATTTTGAACGGGTTGGAAGAGGCGATACAATTAAACCAATTTCTTGACGGAAATCGGGTAGCGGTTAATGGGATCAGCTACGGTGGATTTATGGTGAATTGGCTCATCACCCATACTGATCGATTTTTTGCAGCTGTGTCTGAAGGCTGTATCTCCAACTGGATTTCCATGTATGGTACAAGCGATATAGCCCCCTATTTCGTTGACCAGGAGTTTCTTGGAAATACAGACGTGGAAACACTTTGGAAGTTTTCGCCGCTTGCTTATGTAGACAATGTAAATACACCGCTATTACTGCTTCATAATGAAAGTGATTTGAGATGTCCAATGGAGCAAGCAGAGCAGTTTTATTCACATATTAAACGCCGAGGAGGAGAAGTAGAACTCGTTCGAATACCACATTCAAGTCATGGCCTCCTACAATATGGTAAGCCTGAATTAAGAATAGCAAGATTGAATGTGATGCTTGATTATGTTAACGGACAACTGGAGAAAATCTCCGAACGTCAGCCAAAATTACTAAGCAATTAAAATCCCTAAGAGAACCTAAATATATATACCAGTATAATTATTGAACAAGCGCTTATTTCCTAAGGAATTTTCAACATTTAGTTTTATAAATATTGTAGCCAGTGGGGAAGTGGGCAAATTTTTTTGCTTCGTCTTTTGGATCATTTTTTACACATCCCCCACAGGCTTGCGCTAATCGAAGCTATTTCGTATTTTTCTTCTTCGCTGCATTCTCCAGCTTGCTTTTTGGTTCTTCAGCAAATTCAGCATCCTGACCATATCCCTGTGGTGTTACGCCAGGTGCCTTTGTTCCCCTATTTCTGTTCTTTCGATTACTCATTTGACATTTCTCCTTTCATCATTTTTCTTAGCATAAGTAGTATCTCCTTAAAGAAAATCTCTATGAAAAAATATAAATAAACCCTTCTTCATTGTTTATAATTACCCAAGAATAAATGCACCCCCTTTTCTTCACAATAAAGGAGAGGTGAGATCAAATATGAATAAAGGTGTTTATATTGCTTTATTAAGCATTGGATTGGCACAAGGCTTGAAAATCCCCATTCATTATTTCACGAAGAAAGAGTTTCGTCCTGAATTATTCTTTCAGACTGGCGGCATGCCAAGTTCTCATTCTGCAGGAGTCGCTTCATTAACTACTTTCATTGCATTGAAGCGAGGTTTGCCGACCATTGATTTTGCTCTTTCTCTTGTATATGGATTAATTGTTATGTATGATGCGCAAGGAATCAGAAGACAAACTGGAGAATTAACGTTAAAAGTAAATAGTATGGGCGAATTAATGGAGAAAATTCATAAAGATGAATCCGTTGAATTTAAAGAAGAAAAGCCAAAGAAGCTGAAAGAAATGCTTGGACATCAGCCAACAGAAGTCATTGGCGGAGCATTGCTAGGAGTTGTAACTGGAATGATTGGCCATAAATTAACAAAAAATAATAGATAATTGACAAAATTTGCGATAAAATATATAGGGCTTTGGGGATAAGGGAGAGGGATGACATGTCTTTGAGGACAGTGGATGAATATATACAGTTTTTACAAGGTAAAGGATTTCAGCTTCAAGAAGATGCAATTGGATTTATTCAATTTGGCAAACATTACACGAATGCTTCAGACGAATTAGCAAATACAGCGATTGAATTAACATTGAAAGCACAAAAAAAGTTTGACGGAAGTTTCTATGTCTCTTTGCTTGAAATGCTTGTATCCAATCAAATAAAAACCCGGCCTGAAGCCATTCAATATGTAAAGGAAAAACAATTACTTTCAATTTAATAACGAATAAATCAAAAAGGCGTATATGGAAATTCACGCCTTTTTTTATACATACAAAATTATATAATCTGATGTTGTGGATAACTTTGCGACAAGTTTGTCTGCGTCCAGCTCCAGCGCCTACCCCCTCGAGGTCACAAGCCAATCCTCCCAGAAAGGTAAAGGACACTTTTCCGTGAGGCTCGTCTTGTGCTTGTCGGGGGTGATCAAGGCGCTTGCGCATTTGGTTATACAGCTTCATTCTGCTTCTTTTTAAAAAGCTTTTGTGTCTTTTTAATGGGGATTTCTGCGAAAACCATTCCAGAAAAGATGAGAAGACAGCCAATGAGCGCACTATATGAAAGTCGTTCATCTGCCCAAAGAAAAGCTGTTCCCGCTGCAAAAACAGGCTCCATTGCAAAAATAAGGGCAACTCTCGTTGGTGTTGTGAACTTTTGAAATCGTGTTTGGGCAAAAAATGCTAGGGCTGTTGCAAAAACAGAAGTAATAATCAATGCAAATAAAACATTCCCTTGAAAGATCACTTCAGGATTAATTGCTTGTCTCCAGTCCTCAGTAAAAAAAGCAAATCCAATGGATAGAATGGAAACAGTTGTAATTTGGATGACTGTTAATAAAAGCGAAGGGAAATTGCTGCTGTATTTCCCAGTAAAGATAATATGCATAGCAAATCCAATTGCACATATAAATACAAGCCCATCACCAATATTTAATCCAACCCTATCAGTCATCGTTAATAAATATAAACCGATTGTGGCTATGGATACACCAATGATCGCATTTATTCCTGGTTTGTTTTTTAATAATAGGAAAGAAAATAGCGGAACCAATACAACGCTTAGTCCAGTAATGAAGCCAGCTTTAGATGAGGTAGTATGTAAAAGTCCCATCGTTTGGAAGGCATACCCGATAAATAGCCAGATGCCAATAATAATTCCCGAGACAATAATTTTCCAATTTAATTGTTTCAGCTGTTTTTTCTCAAATAAGAAAAGCCATGCGCAAAGCAGAATAGCAGCAATGAAAAATCTTAACCCATTAAAGGAATGTGGTTCTAAAAAGGCAATAGCATTTTGGACAATGACAAATGTCGCTCCCCATATAAAGGCAACAAGCAAAAGGCTTGTATCTGCAAAGAGGACGTTTTTTTTCATGATATCTCTCCTTCTCTTTAGTTTAATCGAATAGCGGCTCTAGCGAGTTCATCAGCTGTTTTGTTTTCACTGCTAGGGATCCACTTCATGAAAAATAAATCAAATTGCTTGCTTAATCCTAGCGCTTTCTCTAAAAGAGGAGCATACTGTTTATTTTTTACATATTCCTTTTCGATTGCTCTATTCACAGCTTGGGAATCTGTTCGAAACGAAACGATTTGATAATTATTTTTCACGCAGATTTCAAGTGCTTTGATTAAGGCATGGAATTCTGCTGCGTGATTTTCCATTTCTCCTAAAGGAATCGAGAATCTTTCCACTTTACCATCATATTTTATAAAAATGCCAGCACCACTTGGTCCAGGATTGCCAGCACTTGCTCCATCTATGTATACTTCAATCAATGCGGACACCTCCAATTAGTATGTCAGTAACAATCATTCTTTTTATCATCAGACATATCAGGGTAAGATAAGGTGAAGCTTTCATTAGCAGGATGCATAATGCCTGTTCATCTGCGATAAAATTAGTTTATCATAAGAAAGGCTGAATATAATGAAATATAAATTAGAATGGAAATATAAACTAAAAGGGACACAAGGAACAGTATTCACATCAGATTGGATAGAGGGAGAACTGGCTTTACTAATAGGGGAAGACCTTGAAAAGAGTGGAAAGGCTGCGGATGTAATCTACCATGATGAGCGTGGCACAACTTGGATCACGAAAGAAATGAAGAAGTTATTAGAAGAAATTGAAGAGGAACCGCATGACTTGATTGTTTATTTTGACGGAGGTTTTCAGAAAGACACTTTTCAAGCGGGGTTAGGAGCCGTTATTTATTATAAGCAAGGAAAAAAGAAATATCGTATTCGCGCAAATGAGCTATTTGATGAAATTGAAAATAATAGTGAGGCAGAGTATGCTGCTATGTATTATACGGTTAACCTTCTTGAGGAAATGGGTGCGCATCATATGTCATGTGAATTTAAAGGGGACGCACAGGGGGTATTAATGCAGCTTAAAGGTGATTGGCCGTGCTATGAAGAAAATCTAAATCGCTGGCTTGACCGGATTGAAGAAAAGTTGAAAAAGCTTAAAATAGATGCGAAGTTCACTACAATCCCAAGAAATGAGAATAAAGAAGCGGATAAACTTGCGACTCAGGCTCTTGAGGGGAAAGTGATAAGTAGTAAAATGCAAATTATCTAGGCTGGTTTATGAAAGAAAGGAAGGTGGGTATGAGTGAAACGAAAGCAATTATTTAATGAAGTTGAAGAATTACTGAATAATTATTGCAATGGGTGTTTTCTTCATAAACATCATAAAAGTGAAAAAGGAAGACTATATGCACATAAGTTTTGTATAACGAACTGTACAGTAGGGGAGAAAATAAAAGCCATTGGCAACCGGTTATCATAAATAAAGGCTGGCAATATGCCAGCCTGATTATTTATTAAATTATAGTTTTACAACGTTTGCAGCTTGTGGTCCACGGTTACCTTCGACGATTTCGAAAGAAACTTCTTGACCTTCTTCTAATGATTTGAAGCCTTCGCCAGTAATAGCTGTGAAGTGTACGAATACATCGTCTCCGCCTTCAACTTCGATGAAACCGAAACCTTTTTCATTATTGAACCATTTTACTTTACCGTTTTGCATGTAACTTTTCCTCCTAAGCCGTATAAGACACAACTAGTGTCTTAGATAAATATTATCACTTAACATCATACAAATCAGATATTTATCTAGAGTGATATTCTGTTAAATGATGCCTTAAATATACATGATTACCAACCATCAGTCAAGGGATTTCACAGAATTTTCATATAAACTAGTAAAAATTCAAAATATTTTAAATTTATTTTTAACTATCATATTTTCTGGAATTCTTCATACCTATTATTAATTATACTCTTTTCAACAAGAGGGTGAGGGAATGTACCGATTTTCAATTGATGGCCAAGAATGGATATTAAGATTTTCTCCTCACATAGAAATTGAACCAGAGATAAAACAGGCGATTATTAGTACGATCCTCCAATTAGGAAAGGAGCTGCCGTCGTACTCACATGGGGAGTCTTTCGTTATTATGAATGACTATCTGGGCATTATCGTTTTTAATGTTGAAAAAATCCCTTCGTTCATATTAACAGTATCAAATATTGTCAGTGAAGAAAACTGGTACATTCAGAATAATTTAACGTTAAAAAAGTATAAGAAATAATAAAAATCGGCGAAAGCCGATTTTTTGTTTAACAAGGAAACGATTATATTACCATTAGCTAAAATTAGGGCTATTTTCGTAAACATTGTAGCTAATAATATATAGTGGGGTAGAGGTTGATTTCCGCTCCAGGATGCTCCAATCAACCAACCTTTTTCTGTAAACACTTAATTAGAAAAACAACAATCTTTTAAAAAACAGCATAAATGTAAAATAAAAATTCTAAGTGGTATTGAATAATTTCCTCCCCAATTAGGAAAATTAAGTGAGGAGCTCTTCGGACTAGTAATGGATCCACACAAGGAGCTATCAATCATGTACTAGTATTATTTAGTTGATAGGGAGGAAGAAGCGGATGAGTGTCAAATTAGCAGTTATTTATTATAGTTCTGGCGGCACAAATCATCAATTAGCAAAATGGGCAGAAGAAGGTGCGAAAGAAGTAGGTGCCGATATCAAGGTATTGAAAATTCCTGAAACAGCTCCACAAGCTGCCATTGAATCTAATCCAGCCTGGAAAGCACATGCAGAAGCGACAAAAGATGTCCCGATGGTGACCTTAAATGATTTAGAGTGGGCGGATGCGATTATCTTCAGTGTTCCAACACGTTTTGGTAATATTGCTTCACAGGTTCAGGCGTTTATTGATACGACAGGTGGATTATGGTTCCATGGAAAGCTTGCCAATAAAGTAGTAAGTGCAATGAGTTCAGCTCAGAACCCGAATGGTGGACAAGAAGCAACCATTTTATCGCTTTATACTACCATGTATCATTGGGGGGCCATTGTTGCTGCACCAGGTTTTACAGATCCATCAGCATATGCAGCTGGAGGAAATCCATATGGGACAAGTGTAACAGTAGGACAGGATGGCAATATGGTTGAAGATGTTCAGGCAGCAGTTAAACATCAGGCAAAACGCACAGTCACCATTGCAGAATGGGTGAAAAAGGGAAATCAATAATTAAATAATATCATTCAAAAAAATCGGTGAAAGCCGATTTTTTTATTTTGTCCAAGCTTAAAATGTTGCATTAGGGAAACTTTTATAGTTTAATATAAAATAAATGAATAGATAAAAAATGTGTGCACTTATATAAAAAACATGCATACACTCATCTAAGAGGCTGGAACGAAAATCATAAAAAGGGAGATGGGAAAAATGAAAAAATGGATTGGTTTATTTCTTGTTATTTCTTTGATGTTTGTCAGCGCTTGTTCGAAACAGACTTCTAATGAAGAAAATAATGAAGGCAAAATAGTCGTGACAACTACGATTGGTCAAATTGCTGATGCAGCTAAAAATATCGGTGGGAAAAAGGTAGTTGTCAATAGCTTGATGGGGCCAGGAACAGACCCTCATCTATACAAAGCAACACAAGGGGATATAGCTAAGCTTGAAAAAGCCGATATTATTTTCTATAGTGGCCTGCATCTTGAAGGGAAAATGCTTGATGTATTAGAGCGGATAAATAAGACGAAACCAACTTATGCAATTGCTGAAGCGATAGATAAAGAATCTCTATTATCTGCAAACGGAGGCAGCTATGCATATGATCCACATGTATGGTTTGATATTAACTTATGGAAACAGGCACTGGAGGAAGTGAAATTAGGTTTGATTGAAGTTGATCCTGATAATAAAGCGTATTATGAGGAAAATGCCGAAGAGTACTTTGCTAAACTTGATGAATTACATGCGTATGCCGCAGAAGAAATGGAACGAGTTCCGAATGAGCAGCGAGTACTTGTTACTGCACATGATGCATTTGGCTATTTTGGTAGAGCATTTGATATGGAAGTAATGGGTCTTCAAGGTCTAAGTACGGATTCGGAGTATGGACTTGGAGATGTTCAAAAATTAGTAGATACATTGGTTAAGAGAAATATTAAAGCAGTGTTTGTAGAATCAAGTATTTCTGAACGGTCCATAAATGCGGTCATTGAAGGAGCAAAAAAGAAAGGGCATGACGTGAAGATCGGTGGAGAATTATTCTCAGATGCAATGGGTGAAGACGGCTCAGAAGAGGGTACCTATATAGGCATGTATAAACATAATGTGAAAACCATTCTAGAAGCGATTAAATAGGAGGAAGCATAAATGAGACCAGTTGTTGTCGAAAACCTAACCGTTGCTTATCAGAAAAAACCAGTTTTATCAAATGTTAGCTTTGAAGTGCCGGAAGGAAAGTTAATCGGAATCATCGGACCGAATGGTGCTGGAAAATCGACCCTTATTAAAGCTGTTCTGGGACTCATTCCAAAAGCGGCAGGAGAAATAAAGATTTATGAAAAAAAATATCGCGCAAAAGATCGAGTCGTCGGATATGTTCCGCAAAGAGGCTCAGTTGACTGGGATTTCCCGACTAATGCCCTAGATGTTGTTTTGATGGGGCGATACGGCCATGTTGGTTGGTTAAAGCGACCTGGAAAAAAGGATACCGCGATTGCGATGGAGTGTTTAAAGAAAGTCGGGATGGAAGAATATGCAAACAGGCAAATTAGCCAGTTATCTGGAGGACAGCAGCAAAGGGTATTCCTTGCACGTGCGCTAGCACAGGATGCAAAGGTGTACTTCATGGATGAACCATTTGTGGGCGTAGACGCAGCCACCGAAAGAGCGATTATTGAGCTATTAAATGAGTTAAAAAGGCAAGGGAAGACTGTGCTCGTTGTTCATCATGATCTGCAGACTGTCAAAGAATATTTTGACCATGTCATTTTATTGAATGTGGAAACCATTGCTGCAGGGGAAACAGAGGAAGTTTTTACACTTGAGAATCTGCATCGTACGTATGGCGGGAAACTATCTTTCTTAGAAAAAGACCAATTGGTTGTAGAACAGAAATGAGGTGCTGATGATGAACGACCTTTTAAAAATGATTCTTTTTGATGCGAATACGCAGTGGGTATTGCTTGGGACGATGTTATTAGGAATTGCAAGCGGCGTTCTAGGCAGCATCGCACTTCTAAGAAAACAGAGTTTAATAGGGGATGCTGTAGCACATGCAGCACTGCCAGGCATATGTATGGCATTCTTGCTTTCTGGGGAAAAGTCTTTAATTGTCTTATTAATTGGTGCAACCATTTCAGGGTTATTGGCTGCCTATTGTATCCAATTTATTATTTCAAAGTCAATAATAAAAGAAGATGCAGCCATCTGCTTAGTTTTATCCGTATTTTTCGGCTTTGGAATTGTACTGCTAACAAAGGTTTCGCAATTACCATCTGGCAATAAGAGTGGGTTAGATGATTTCATTTTCGGTCAGGCAGCTTCACTTGTCGGAAATGATGTGAAACTTATGGCAGGGGCAGCTGCTGTTTTGATTTTTATTACAGCCATATTATTTAAAGAGTTGAAGGTATTAACCTTTGATCCTGCATTTGCAAAAGGACTGGGTTTGCCTACTGGCTTATTGAATTTTCTTTTTCTAACCCTTTTAGTAGCTGCCGTTGTTGTTGGTATTCAGGCAGTTGGTGTTATTCTAATGGCAGCTCTTCTTATCACACCTGCAATTGCAGCCCGTTTTTGGACGAATTCACTAGGTAAAATGGTTGTTATATCTGGGATTTTTGGGGCTTTATCAGGTATGGCAGGAACCCTGCTAAGTACGATAGGTGAAGGACTTCCAACAGGGCCATTCATCGTTGTAACGGCTACAGCTTTATTTTTCATCTCGATGCTGTTTGCCCCTGAAAGAGGATTAGTAACTAAGTGGATTAAACGAATAGTAAATAATAAGCAGTTAAGAAATAACGAACTGTTGCAGAGTGAAAAAAGGAGCGGTTTTCATGAGTTATGAGGCATGGATATTAGTAGTTGGTTCATTAGCCGGGATTACTTGTGGAATTACCGGCTGTTTTTTGATATTACGTAAGCTTTCGATGCTAGCAGATGCTATAAGTCATACTGTTCTGCTAGGGATTGTTCTAGCCTTTATTGTTAGTCAAAGCATGAGTGGGGTATATATGCTGATCGGTGCAGCAGTAGTTGGCTTATTGACTGCTGTAGGTGTACAGATGCTTCATCAAGCCGGGATACAGGAGGATGCTTCTATTGGAGTGGTTTTCACCTTCCTGTTTGCAGTTGGGGTCATATTAATTACTGTATTTGCGGATGATGTTCACTTAGACGTAGATCATGCGCTAATGGGCGAAATTACTTTCGTCCCATGGGATCTTGTTCAATGGGGATTTCTCCCAGAGCTTCCTAAGGCTTTCCTCATGCTTTCAACAGTGCTTGTCATTAATCTAGTTATTATCGGATTATTTTATAAAGAATTGAAAATAACTTCATTTGATCCGCAAATGGCCGCCGCTATCGGTATACCTGTCTTGCTAATTCACTACTTATTAATGGGATTAGTGTCTATTACAACAGTGGCATCCTTTGATAGTGTGGGTGCCATATTGGTTGTTGCAATGCTGATTGCACCAGGGGCATCTGCGTATTTATTAACAGATAGATTAAGTATTATGCTTCTTTTAAGTGCACTACTAGGGGTGGCTGCCGCTGTTATCGGCTATTACGCAGCAAGCTTGATGGATGTATCTATTTCAGGAAGCATGGCAACGGTGAATGGGATCATATTCGTGCTTGTGTTCCTATTCTCTCCAACAAAAGGACTGCTATCAAAGAAACTTTCGATGAAAAAGTTAAAAATGGATTAAGGGTCAGCTCCTCGTTTTGTTAATGAGGAGCTTTTTTAAATTGTAGAGCTGATCCATTATTATCCTAGTCCTTTACGGATTAATTGAGTAGAATTAAAATAAGTATCTAATCTAGTAACTGGAAGTGAGCAAAACAATGAAACTCATTATTGCAGAGAAGCCTGACCAAGGTGTAACTCTTGCTTCTATTTTTAAAATGAAGAAGCATCAAGGGTTTGTAGAAATTTTCCCCAATGATGTTTTTCCGGAAGGTGCTTATGTCACATGGGCCGTTGGACATCTTTGTCAACTCGTTGCGCCGGAAAATTATAATTCTCAGTGGAAAAAGTGGTCATTGTCGACTTTGCCAATCATTCCAACTCAATTTGAATATGAAGTAACGAAAGATAAAACAAAGCAGTTTGCTGTTATTAAAAATCTTCTAGCCAATCCTTCGCTGACAGAGGTTATTCATGCTGGGGATGCGGGGCGAGAAGGAGAATTGATTATTCGTAATATCCTTCGCATGACGAAATCAAGGCTGCCGATGAAAAGATTATGGATCTCCTCTTTAACACCAAAGGCAATCAAGGAAGGCTTCCTCTCCTTATTAAATGAATCAGATACGAGAAACCTCTATTTTGAGGCATATACAAGAGCTTGTGCGGATTGGGTTGTTGGGATGAATGCTTCAAGGCTGTACAGTCTCCTTCTTCAGCAGCAGGGATTCTCTGATGTGTTTTCAGTGGGAAGAGTGCAGACGCCAACACTTGCCCTTATTGTTAAGAGAGAAATGGAGATTCAAAGCTTTGTATCTGAACCGTTTTGGGAGGTACAGGCAAGATTTAATATCGATGGGAAAAAATATGCAGGGAAATGGGAAAAGGATGGGGAAACACGAATTAAGACGAAAGAGCTTGCTGAAAAGATTGCTGCTTTTTGTGAAAATAAAGAGGCAGAAGTTGCAGAAGTAAAGGCAGAGAAAAAGGAATTTCTCCCACCGATGCTTTATAACTTATCAGCACTACAAGCAGAGGCGAATCGTCGTTTCAAATTCCCGCCGAAGAAAACGCTCGATGTGCTGCAAAAGCTATACCAAAAAGGAATCGTTTCGTATCCTCGTTCTGATTCAAGACATGTGACACAAGGAGAAGCTGAAATGTTCCCTGACACGTTGAATAAAATAGCGGGGATTGATGAATACAAAACGCTCTTTCCATTGCCGTACAGCTCAATTATGGAAAATAAACGATATGTAAATGACAAAAAGGTAACCGATCATTACGCAATTATCCCAACAGAACAAGTGCCTAATCCGAATAAGCTATCTCCAGATGAGAAAATTCTCTATGACCTTATTGTCAGAAGCTTACTTGCTGCTCATTATGGAAAGGCAGTAACCGAGTACACGACAGTCACCACTCTTGTCGATGGCAGAGCAGCATTTCTATCGAAAGGAAAAGTTCAGCTTGAAGAAGGCTGGCGAAAGGTCATTCCACCGTTTGAAAAAGACAAGGAGCCGCTGCTTCCTTCGTTACAAACTGGAGAAAAAGGAAATGTCATGAAGGCAGAAGTAAAGGAAAGCAAAACACAGCCGCCAAAAAGGTATACAGAAGGCCAGCTCATTACACTGATGAAAACGGCTGGAAAGCATATTGAGGATAAGGAATTGGAAAAGGTGCTGATGAAAACAGAGGGCCTTGGTACTGAGGCGACGCGGGCAGGCATTATCACGATGTTAAAAGATCGAAAGTATATTGATATAAATAAGAACCTTGTCTACGCTACACCGAAAGCAAAAATATTAATTGGCGCGATCGGATCTGAAATCCTTGCTTCCCCTGAAATGACAGCGAAATGGGAGAAGCGATTAAAGGATATTTCTGAAGGAGAAGCTTCACCGAAGCAGTTTATGGAACAAACGAATAAAATGATTTCGCATCTTATTGAAGCATCAGTGAAAAATGCCGGAGAATGGGCTTTTGATGAAGAAGACAAAAACAGCTTTACCCCAGCGAAGTCTAAATTTAAACGGCCAACTCAATTAGGGAAATGCAAGCAATGTAATGGGCAGGTTGTTGATAAAGGAAGCTTCTATGGCTGTTCACATTACAGCAAAACAAAATGTAATTTTACAATCTCTAAAAAGATTCTAAGTAAATCAATCACACAAAAAATAGTCAAACAGCTTTTGAAAGACAACGAAACAGATATCATTGAAGGTTTTACCAATAAGGACAAATCATTCTCAGCTAAATTATCCTGGGATGACAAGGAACAGAAAATAAAATTTATCTTTCCTAATTAAATGCTTGCTAAAGCGCATTATTGATATTTGCACCCTGTTGATTGGAGCGGAAGGCGCGAGACTCCTGCGGGAGGAGTGGGACAGTTGAGACCCCACAGGAGCTTTGCTCCGAGGAGGCTCAACGCCCACCCCGCGGAAAGCGAGCGCCTGAAGCGGAAATCAACAGGCCATTTTAAAGAGCCTAAATAAAAGAACGAAGCCGCCTTGGCTTCGTTCTTTTTACTGTATCACCGAAAATCCTTTCCTAAATATTGGAATGGAATAACCATGTACATGCACCTTATAATGTGCAAATAGGAATCTATTTTAGTCAGTCTTATTTATTCCTTGTAAAAGGAGGGATAATCGTTGAAGGAGCTTCCGATTCTGTACTTATTTTATTACCCACTTATTATGGGAATTATTTGGTCAATAGGTGGACTTATTTTTTATATTAGACGAGAAAAAAATACATTAATGAATGTCTCAACCATTGATATGCCGTTTGTGTCCATTTTAATCCCAACCTACAATGAAGAAGAAACAATTGAAGAAACGGTCGTACATTGTTCAAATATAAAATACCCTCATTTTGAAATAATCGTTGTCAATGATGGAAGCAAGGATCGCACAATGGAAATATTGAAAGAAATGATGGAGACCTATCCGAATTTGCGGGTCGTCAATTTGAGAGAAAATAGAGGGAAAGCCAATGCGTTGAAACAAGGGGTTCTTGTTTCGAAGGGTGAATTTATTGCGGCTATTGATAGTGATGCGATTCTTGATCAGGATGCGCTGCTGCATATCATGCCTCACTTTTTACTCCCGAATAATGGGGAACGAGTAGGGGCTGTAACAGGGAATCCAAGAATTAGAAATCGGTCTACTTTGTTAGCAAAAATTCAGCTTGCAGAATATGCGAGCATTATTGGATTAATCAAAAGAACACAAAGAATTCTCGGGAAAGTCATGACGGTGTCAGGTGTTTTTGTCGTCTTCAGAAAAAAAGCCTTACTTGACGTAGGGATGTGGGATACAGATCTTATCACAGATGATATCGGAATTACCTGGAAGCTGCAGAGGAGATTTTGGGATATCCGTTATGAACCAAAAGCCCTTTGCTGGATGCTAGTTCCGGAAACATTGAAAGGGATTTGGAAACAGCGGTCAAGATGGACACAAGGTGGGATTGAAGTCGTCTTGCGACATAAGGATATCTTTTTAGATTGGAGACAAAGGCGTCTTTACCCGGTATATATGGAACAGCTACTTAGTATTATCTGGGCGTTTACTTGGTTTATTTGTACTCTCGTGGCAGTCTATAATCTATTATTTTTAAATACATTTTCCTCCCCACTTCTTTGGATGGGAAATTATCTTTCTATTATTTGTATTATCCAATTCCTTGTCGCTTTGATGATAGAAAAGCATTATGAAAAAAATATTTTAAAATATTTAATATGGACCATTTGGTATCCGTTGATCTATTGGCATATTGCTGCTCTTTTAGTTATTTTCTCATTTCCAAAGGGATTAAAAATTCTTAGAAAATCTAAAAATGAATTTGCTACATGGGAAAGTCCTGATCGGGGCTTTCATCTGAAAAATTAGAAAGGAGTCCGAATATGCTTGTCCAAAATAAGCCTTCACGTATTCGTAAAATAGTTGGAATGGTTATTACTGCGCTAGGCTGGCTCTTCCTTCTCCTCTTTCTGATTGTTTTAGGATCTAGTATGAGCTTTGAGTGGAATAGCCAATTTTTTAAACTATCTTTTGCTAATATGAATGCGATTATCCTATTTACATGCTTGATCATTGTATTATCATTTTTAGGCTTGCACTTGTGGGGAAAATATAATAAAAGGCGATACGGACACCTAAACCGGCGAACTTTCCCAAATCAAACAGATCTTGATGAAATCGCAAAGTATTATTCCATTTCATCGAGTGAGATTTTACAACTGCAAGAAGAAAACTTTATTGATAGATAAGTAAGATTGCTAAAGCCAACATCTGATGTTGGCTTTTTGTATATAGATAAGATAGTAGAACTTTAGAGTTAGAGAATTTTCTAGTCCAGCGCCTATCACCTACAAGGTTATCAGCCGTACCTCCCAGAAAGGAATAGACGTCTAGAGCCTTTCGGGGGTGATCAAGGAGCTTGCGCTTTTATTATTTTTTGATTGTATTAATTCTTTTTAACTGGTAATATTTAACTGCGTTGTAGTTGTTCATAACGGGTGTGAAAAACTTATTTTACTAATTTTTCTCTAAATCACTATGAGGAGGAGTTAGCCGATGCCTAGAAGACAGTTTTTGATAACAATAATAGTACTGCTAATAATAATTGTTTTCTTTTCTGCATGGGCCTTTTTCGGAAGAAATGATCCAAACGCCTCTTTCACCTTGTTTGGAATTAGCTTCATATTCGTCGGTGTTATAAACTTCCTATTTTGTGTTAAGCACTTTAAAGAGAAGAAAAAAGGATTAGCTGGTGTATATTTCATAATAGCTTTATCTTTTTGGGTATTATCCCTTGTTAATATTATTTTCTAGTTAAAGGCATACACTATGTAGAGTGTTATTAAAACAAATTAAAGTCTGCTTTTTAATTGCATTAGCTATTGTTAGGTCGTTAATCATTTAGTGAAACAAGTAAGTTAAGATCAAAAGTATACAAAGGGATAAGAATTGAAGGATGAAAGGGTATTAACGTTAGGTTGCAAATCGTTAATACTCTTTTATCCTTCTTTTTTTATGTATGGCATTGAGCCTTGTCTCGCTCTGTCTTATATAGTAAACTTTTTAAGGACCTATATTATTTATAATTACATTCATAATTAACTTATCCTACTTGAAGGTTGACACACTAAATCCATTTGCATATGCTGTAATAATTGACAAGTAGTGAGTATAGTAGGCCATTAGCACAGTTTTTTAGGAGGGTTTGGGATGCCAACACCTAGTATGGAAGATTATATTGAACAAATATATATATTGATTGATGAAAAAGGATATGCACGTGTATCTGATATCGCTGAGGCTCTTTCTGTACATCCCTCCTCTGTAACGAAAATGGTTCAAAAGCTTGATAAAGATGAATATCTTGTTTATGAAAAATACAGAGGACTGGTATTAACGCCCAAGGGTAAGAAAATTGGCAAGCGGCTTGTGTATCGCCATGATTTACTTGAGCAGCTTCTTCGCCTAATTGGAGTAAAGGAAGAGAATATTTACGAAGATGTAGAAGGAATTGAGCATCATTTAAGCTGGGATGCGATTGATCGTGTCGGGGATCTTGTCCAGTTTTTCGAAGAGGATGAGAGCAGAGTTGAGGCGTTAAGAGAAATTCAACGAAATAATGAGGAATAGAAAAGGGTCCATTCATTGGACCCTTTTAGTATACATTTGGAAATTCATCAAATGAGGATAAAGCTGGTGTAAGAAAAGCGGTTCCATCTTGTCCATCTTCAATCATTACACCAGTGATGCTTCCTTCCTCTGCTTCTAACAATGCTTTTCGATAAGAGATAATTCTCCCTGCTGACGTTTGAAATGAAATAATTTCCCCTTGGTGGTTGCGATGTACGGCAACTAACTGTTCTTCTGCCATATTGATCCCCCCATTCTCAATTATGTTTGATCGAATATTCTTCCCAATCTACTTTCCATTCTTGCACTATTTTCTTTTTTATAATCAGAGGGATAATAACTTTCTGCGGCGAAAATATAATAATCTGAAACTTTTTAGGTCAGTATACGTAAATAGGAAAGAGAGAAACGAGGGATAATATGAGTGAATTTAATTGGAGTGAAGAAGCTGAGAAGCAATGGGACGAGCGTTCGACCGGATGGAACTCGATAAGTAAGGATATGTGGGATTCCGGGAGTCGGAAGGACATTGCTCCCTTTTTTGCAAAGCATGTATCAGCTGGAGGAGCGGTTTGTGATCTTGGCTGTGGGGATGGATTTGGGTCATTAAAGCTAGCTGAATCAGGTTTTTTAGTAACGGGAATTGATGTTTCAGAGGAAATGATACATAAAGCAAGGGACACAAATGATGGGAATACGGCTCAATTTATAAAGGGAGATATTTCGAGTCTGCCATTTAACGATGATTCCTTTGATGCGGTTATGGCGATTAATTCGCTTGAGTGGACAGAGGAGCCGCTTCAAGTGATTAAAGAAATTCAGCGAATTGTGAAGCCTGGAGGACATGCTTGCATTGGCATTCTTGGTCCTACTGCCGCACCAAGAATAAATAGTTATCGTCGTTTATATAATGAAAAAGTGATCTGCAATACGATGATGCCATGGGAATTTGTCCAGCTTGCCGAAGAAAATGGCTGGGGGAAAGTTGATAGCTTAGGAGTATATAAGCGGGGGACTGATCAGATGCCGATTGGATCATTGTCAACTGAACTAAGACAATCCCTCTCGTTCATGTGGGTATCGATGCTAAAGAATAATAAATAAGAAGGGTTGGGATCCAATGAGTCGCTATTCGATTGAGGACTTTGTCAATCAAACACAGCAGCAGGACAAAGGGGAAGGGTTATTTGAACTAGAATCACCGAGGATTCTTGAAATCAATTTAACTAACCAAATTTGGACGAAAGCGGGCGCGATGATTTCCTACCGCGGGAAAATTAAGTTTGAACGGGAAGGCATCCTTGAGCACGGCTTAGGAAAACTGTTCAAAAAAGCATTAACAGGTGAAGGAACTGCTTTAATGAAAGCAACCGGGAATGGCAAGCTTTATGTTGCAGACCAGGGTAAGAAAATTTCAATCTTAAATCTGCAGGGAGACTCTATCTTTGTTAACGGCAATGATTTGCTCGCCTTTGAACCATCGATTAGTTGGGACATCAAGCTCATGAGGAAGGTAGCTGGCATGCTCTCAGGCGGTCTGTTTAATGTTCGCCTGGAAGGGAGAGGAATGGTGGCAATCACTTCACATTATGAACCATTAACCTTGCTAGTTACACCAGATAATCCGGTATTCACAGATCCGAATGCAACGGTTGCCTGGTCTGGGAATCTTCAGCCTGAATTTGTAACCGATATTTCCTTTAAAACCTTCTTAGGAAGGGGAAGCGGCGAATCTGTACAAATGAAATTTTCGGGGAATGGATTTGTCGTGGTACAGCCATTTGAGGAAGTTTACTATTCTGAACAATCATAGAAAAGTAGACTCATTATAATCATAGCTAAAACACCTGTAGGGTATGCGGGCGAAATTTTGATCCGTCTTTTGGATCACTTTTGGAACGCATGCCCCACAGGTGTTTTTTTACATAATTAATCCCATTCAAACGGCGTTTCTTGATATACATAATAGTTCAGCCAATTCGAGAACAGGATATGGGCATGTGAGCGCCATTTATTCGCAGGCTGTCTCGAAGGATCGTCATTTGGGAAATAATGCTGTGGTAGGATGTTCAGCCCCTTTTCTAGATCCCGTCTATACTCCTCTGCTAATGTGCTAGCCTCATATTCTAGATGACCAGTAATCATAATTTGCTTGCCATTGTTCGCACTCATGATAAATGGGCCGGCTTCATCGGAGGAAGAAAGTAATTTAACCGTTTGACTGGCCTCCAGCTGCTCCATGAATATATCTGTATTTCTTGAATGAGGTGCTAAATATACATCATCAAATCCTCTTAATAATTTTTCTGACTTATCATCAATATGATGCCAGAACACACCAGTGCATTTCTGGGGAAGCTCATATTTCATGATGCCGAAGTGATGATACAAAGCGGCTTGCGCTCCCCAGCAAATATGCAATGTTGAAGTGACATGGTCTTTCGTCCAATCCATGATTCCAGTCAGCTCTTTCCAATAATCCACCTCTTCGAATGCAAGCAGTTCGATTGGCGCCCCAGTGATAATCATCCCATCGTATTTCCGATGCTTAATCTCGTCGAAGGTTGTGTAGAATTGGTCTAAGTGCAGCGTACTTGTATTTTTCGATTCATGTGAAGCTGTTTTCAGAAATGAAATATTCACTTGCAAAGGAGTGTTTCCTAACAGTCTTAATAGATGTGCCTCCGTCTTCTCCTTCTCTGGCATTAAATTTAGAATTAGAATATTGAGCGGTCGAATATCCTGTGTTAACGCCCGATCCTCATCCATGACAAATATGTTCTCTTTTTCTAAAATCTCTCTGGCAGGAAGCAGCTTTGGAATTTTAATTGGCAATTCTTCATCCCCTTTTAGAAAATTCAATTAAATTTATTATAAAGACGATTAATCCCTGCCGCAATCATATGTTTAAAAAATCACAAAATTGACTATCTACTATTTTGGGATGGGATGGTACAATGTAGAAGTAGGAAAACGTTTTCAATAATTGGATGCTTAGGGGGATATTTATGAATGTAAAACCTGTTGTTAAATCAGACATTGAAATCGCTCAACAATCTTTTATGAAACCAATTGTAGAGGTCGCAGAAAAAATCGGCCTTCATGAGGACGACCTCGAATTATTTGGAAAATATAAAGCAAAATTATCAACAGAAGCATTGAAAAAGCTTGAAACAAAGAATAGTGGGAAAATCATCCTTGTTACTTCAATTAATCCAACTCCAGCTGGAGAAGGGAAATCAACAGTAACGGTTGGTTTAGGGGATGCCTTTACAAAAATCGGCAAGAAAGCAATCATTGCTATGCGTGAACCATCACTTGGCCCAACAATGGGTGTAAAAGGTGGAGCAACAGGCGGCGGCTACTCTCAAGTGTTGCCAATGGAAGATATTAATTTGCACTTCACTGGAGACCTGCATGCGATAACTACTGCGAATAATGCACTTGCAGCCTTCATCGATAATCATCTGCAGCAAGGAAATGAGCTAGGCATAGATCAGCGTCGAATTGTATGGAAGCGTGCACTCGATATGAACGACCGTGCCTTAAGAAAGGTAGTGATCGGCTTAGGCGGTCCTATGCAGGGGGTGCCTCGTGAAGATGGCTTTGACATTACAGTTGCTTCTGAAATCATGGCGGTATTATGCTTGTCAACTGATCTTCAAGATTTGAAAAAGCGATTAGGTCAAATGGTCATTGCCTACAACTATAATAAACAGCCTGTTACAGTCGCTGATTTAGGTGTTCAAGGAGCCTTAACAATGCTGCTGAAAGAGGCGGTTAAACCGAATCTAGTGCAGACAATCGAACATACACCAGCTTTCATTCATGGTGGACCTTTTGCGAATATTGCCCATGGCTGCAATAGTGTGATCGCTACAAAAACAGCATCAAAGCTTGCTGATTTTGTTGTAACTGAAGGCGGATTCGGTGCTGACTTAGGTGCAGAAAAGTTCCTTCATATTAAAGCTAGAAGTGCAGGGATTAAGCCTGAAGCTGTTGTTATTGTTGCAACCATTCGTGCATTAAAAATGCATGGCGGTGTACCAAAAGCAGAACTTGGCCGTGAAGATGTACAAGCATTAACAACTGGATTTGCTAACTTAAAGAAGCATATTGAAACGATTGAAAGCTTTGGCTTGCCATTTGTCGTTGCTGTTAATAAATTTATTACGGATACGGATCAAGAGGTTCGCACATTAATGGAGTTTTGTGAGAAGTCAGGCATTCCTGTGTCCTTAACAGAGGTTTGGGAAAAAGGCGGAGAAGGCGGCGTAGATCTTGCAAACAAGTTGCTTGAGGTTATTGAAAAGCAGGAGTCAAACTTCCAGCCATTATATGATCTATCTGATTCGCTTGAAAATAAAATCCTGACAATTGCTCAAAAAGTTTACGGAGCAGAAAAAGTTGAATTTTCATCGAAAGCAAAAAAACAGCTGAAGGATTTCGATAGCTTTGGCTGGAGCCACTTACCAATCTGTATGGCAAAAACACAGTATTCATTATCTGATGATCCGACAAAGCTTGGACGGCCATCAGGTTTTACAATTACGATACGCGAATTTAAGCCATCTATTGGTGCGGGATTCATTGTTGCACTAACAGGGGATGTAATGACAATGCCAGGACTGCCTAAATCGCCTGCCGCTCTGAAAATGGATGTCGATGAAAATGGCAATGCCATTGGATTATTTTAAAGAGTAAGTTATATGTTTGATCCAACTGCTTTTGAAAATATGAAAGTCGTCGTTGATGGTGCGATATATGATGAGGATTTAGTTGGTAGAATCCTGATTATTGATCGAAATGATTTTTTGAATACAGCCAAGCTTTCAAGAAAATATGAAGTTTCTTTTACAGATCGACAGGATGATCGTGTTGTCTGCACATTTATGATGGAGGCGGGATTGGAAAATTTAGCGGCCGAACTGTTGTCATCTGCTCAATCGGAACTTCTTGCGGGCTGCCAATTATTTGTGAAGTTTTCATTTACTCATCCAAATGAACATATCTATTTTCAAAAGGTAGAAAGCTGTCTGATAGACATTTGGGGTTCCGAGCGGACAATCAGACAATCTGCGATCCTTAATCCTTTTGAAAAAAGAAATAAGATAAAGAATGAGACAATCATTTCCTTTAACCGCTTAGTTTACGAGGATCAAATAGATGATATCCTCGCGATGGTTGATTATATGATTGTTAGTTTAGAAAGATTAAGAACGATTATTTGAATTGAAAGTTTTAGTTATGAATAGATAAGTAAAATTACCTGTGGATTATGCTGGCAGAATTTTGATCCTTTTTTTGGATCAGTTTCTGAGCGCATATTCTACAGGCTTTTTATTTTCTTTTTTTAAAAGCTCTTTTCTAAAAGATTGTTGTTTTTGAATAATTTGTGTGAATGATAACACTTAACAAAATGGCTGGTTGATTGGAGCGGAAGGTTGCGAGACTCCTGCGGGAGTAGTGGGACAGGTGAGACCCCGCAGGCGCTTTAGCGCTGAGGAGGCTCACCGCCCACCCCGCGGAAAGCGAGTAACCTGGAGCGGAGATCAACCTCTACCAACGACGTTTTATTTAGCAACAAAGTTTACGAAAACAGCCTTTATTAAAGAAAAAACAACTAAAAATTCAAAATTATCTTTACAATGTAATTTCCAGCTTTTACGATATAGAAGAATGTGGAAAGCATTCAAATAAAATAAAGGAGGAGAAAAAAATGAATAAGGAAAAGTCAAAAGGTGAAGGAATCAATAGAAAAAGGAATGAAGTAACCTAGTTTGGGAGGAACAAAAGATGAGTCAAATAACTAATACAATCAAGATCGAGGAATATCGGGAAGAGCATGCATCAGCCATTGCAAAAATGTGGAATCATAGCCGTGACAGCTGGGGCGGAGATACAAGGGTTCATACAGAGGAGTCTGTTAAAACGAAGGAAGCGAATGCAGGCAATATTGCTTTATATTTGGCTTTAGATGGGGAAGAGGTTGTTGGCTATTGCAGCTTATCCGAATATAAGGAGGATGTAGGCTCCTTATATATTCCACTCTTAAATGTCAGACCTGACTATCATGGCAAGAAGATTGGCAAAATGCTTGTCATGAAAGCAGTCGAACAAACGATTGAGCTTGGCTGGCCGAGGGTTGACCTTTACACATGGCCAGGGAATGTGAAAGCTGTCCCTCTATATAAGAAATGCGGCTTCTTCTGGGAGGACCGGGATGATACAACCCATTTAATGAACTTTATCCCTGCTGTAATGAACACACCACTATTAAAGCCGGTATTTGCAGGAGTAGATTGGTATGAAACGAGTGTAAGAGAAATAGAAGTAAAGCCGGACGGACTTAAAGAAAGTGGATTTACTTTCTATCAATATGAGTGGAAAAGTGAACAGGTGAGTGCCCGTGTTAGGTTTGAGCGGAGCGGACGAGGCATAAGCTTCATTGAAACGGATGATTATCTGCTTGAATTAAAAATGGCTGATCATGAAGTAATTGAAGAATTGCCACAGAAGGTTGAACTGATATTTGTTAATAAAACAGCTAAACCAGCCATTTTAAAAGTAGATGGGAACAATCATGAACGGGTCGTGTCTACATTCAAGGATGAATTATTAGTAGAGAAGCGAGCTGTTATTTCGGATCAGGTAATCTTTAAAAAAGGGGAAGAACCAAGTGAATGGAAAACACACCCATTTTTCTCTGTCAATGTATCCATTAATGGAGAAGAATGTGAGTTAAGACTTGGGGTGAAACCAAAACAACCAGCCAACCTAACCGCAAAAATGGATGGGAATTTAAGTTTCCTAGGCCAGCAGCAAACGATTGAGTTTGAGGTAGAAAATAATTTAAAGGAAGAGGCTGTGTTTGAACTAGAATTTTCACATGATGAACATGTCTCATTAGAGAAGAATACTTTCTCTGTTTCTTTAAAGAAGAATGAGAGAAAACTAGTTGCGATTCCTTTTGTTGTAAGGGAATTCGGTTACTATCAGCCGCATATAGCAATTAAGGCACAGAAAGAAAATGGAACCGAGCTTACTTTCGGAATTAGCTTAGTTGGAGTCGCTTTAAAGGGCTTTGGTGAAAAATTTGGCGGGGAAACGAAGGATTATTGGCATATTTATAATGGCAGCTACCAGGTGAATATTCGAAAACGGGATTATTTAATGACGGCTGGGAGAAATCAACAAATGAATCAGCCATTCACCTTCTTTGTTCCGAAGCTTGGAAAGCCGTATTCAACAGAGTTTTCTAAGAAGAAACCAGAGTCAGTAGAATGGTATGTAGAACAATCAGCAACTATTATAAAGATGGTCTTTCATTCTAGTGAATTTGAAGACGTCACCCTTACACTCTTTACGGCGCTTTATGGAGATGGGATCGTTAAGAAATGGGCTGAGGTTCAGAATGGCAGCAATGAGACAAAACAAGGGTTTTATTTAAATCAATCAATCTATCATGAAAAAAGTCATGCGTATTTTCCGCTTGAAAAAGAAGTAATCGAGTTCTCTGCAATTAAAGCAGTTGACTTTGGTGATATTCATTCGCAGCACTTAACAGGAAACTGGTACTTTTCACTCGATCATGGTGAGTCAACAGGCTTCTGCTGGCCAGCTGAATGCAAGGCGAATTTTGATGGCTGGCAATTTTACTTAGAGTATGAACTTGGCGCAATAAAGTCAAAAGAGAGAATTGTACTTGAACCATGCTATTTATCGATTGGTGCTTTTCGAACATGGCAGGAGCAGGAAGCCTTTGCAAATAAGGTTTCGAATATTGGGCATTCCCAATTAATAGGGGAAAAAGCGCTGCTACTAGAGGGAAATAATCCGGTAGTTAATAAAGAGCAACTATCATTGGAGCTGAAATCCTCTCGTACGAGTTTTCTTAATGGATCTATAGAGCTGTTCTTAAATGATGAATCTAAAGGATCTGTCCAAATTTCATCAGAAGAGGAGAAAACGAAGTATTCAGCGTCTATTCCAGTCATGGATGCACCACCGATTTCAATGGTAACAGGAAGTATTTTTAGCGATAGTACAACAACAAACGTAAACCAATTAGCGATTGTCCCTAAAGGGAAAGTGGATGCTTATACGGAAGAAGTTGAAGGAATTACATCCTATATATTAGATAATGGGATCATTCGGATAAAAGCAGCTCCGGCATTTTATCCTGGCTTGTACTCCCTTTCCCATGATGAGAATGAATGGTTTGATACATCTTTCCCTGAGAAAGTAGCAAAGGGATGGTGGAATCCTTGGGCAGGCGGAATGAAAACATTTCCTTCCCAGCTAACTACATTTTCATTAATGAAAGAGACGATAACAGCTGAATTTATAGATTTGGAAGATAAACTGGGGAATCAGTGGAAGAGTATTGCGGTTCATATGAGGATCTTGAACCATCCGATTTGGAAGGGTCTTCATTATACTCAATATTTTGCCCTTCTTCCTGGTGTTCCGATTCTCGCATACTTTGTTAAAATTGTTGATTCTGGCGGCAAGTCTTTTCTTTCAGAGAAGTTGGAAACAGACCTTTATTTAACAGGCGATTCCTTAACGGATTTATCGGTCTTATCATCCTTTGCAGAAAAAGAAATGAAGGTTGGAATTGAAGAGCAGGGACTAAATTTGAAAAACGTAAGCTATATCTCCTCTAAAGCTAGGAAAGAAAAGCTGTATCATATTGAGGGAGAGGAAATAGATGTATTTGAGGGGTATATGAATAAAGAGGCCTTTGAAATCATCCTGCACCAGCAAATACAGGAAACAACGAAACCAGGGTTTATTGTTTTTGATCAAAGAGAGATTTCTAAACCTATCCTTGAGAATCTTCGATGGATCGTATTTTAAAGGAGAAAACATGAAGATAATTGATGCACATATCCATTTCTCGAACATCCAATCCTTTCACCAAACAGCGAAAGAACTTTCTTATGTTGATTACTCATATGATGGATATGTTAAAGAATATAATGAGGCAAATGTCGTTCTAAGTATTGCGATGGGCGTAACGGAAACGAGTGGAATGGGCTTTCCGGACTATGAAGCAAAAACACCGATGGGGATTGACTTAACGGAGGCGATCCCTGAAAATATGGTATACTGTCCAGGTATAAACCCTTATGATTTAAGTGAAGAGACACTAGATAAGCTTGAGATGGAAATTCAAAAGCCTCAAGCTGTAGGGATGAAAATTTATCTTGGCTATTACCCTTTCTATGCTTATGATGAAGTGTATGAACCTGTTTATGCATTAGCAGAAAAATATGGCTTGCCGATTGTTTTTCACACAGGAGACACATACTCAGAAAGAGGGCTGTTAAAGTATGCACATCCGCTGACGATTGATGAGGTCGCAGTGAAGCATCGCAAGGTTAATTTTATGATGGCTCATTTTGGTGATCCATGGACATTAACTGGTGCTGAGCTTATCTATAAAAACTCCAATGTGTTTGCAGATCTTTCTGGTTTAATTGTTGGAACGGAGAAGGAATTGAAAAAGCATAGTGAAGGACGGTTTTTGGACCACTTAAGGCATGCACTAGTTTTTTCTAATTCTTATGATAAGCTGCTGTTCGGTACAGATTGGCCGCTAGCACCTATTGGGCCATACATTGAATTCATCAAAGCATTAATTCCAGAAGAGCACCATGAGGATGTTTTTTACAATACAGCATTAAAGGTGTTCCCGAAGATTAAACCGTTTTTGACATAAGATTTATTTTCGGGAGATTGACTTATATGGTCAGTCTCCCGATCATTTAATATACTATACTTACATAATTATTAAACAGAAAAGGGGTAGAGGTTTTGACAAAAATCGCATGGGTTATCGATAGTACAGCATTTATTGATGAGGAATTAATTAGCCATCCTGATGTGTATACCATTCCAATTACTATATTGCTTGATGAGAAGGAGTATACAGAAGGGGTGGATATTACACCAACTGAGCTCTACGAAAAATTAAAAACATTAAAAACTCCCCCGAAAACATCGCAGCCCTCTATCGGGGCATTTCAGGAATTATATGAGCGGTTGAAGGAGAAATATGAGATCGTTATCTCAGTATTACTCTCAAGTAAATTAAGCGGAACGGTGTCTTCCAGTGAGCAGGCAGCACAGCTGGTTGATATTCCTGTAATAACCATTGATTCGAAAATATTGACCTATCCATTAACGAGAATTTTTAAAAGAGGAATTGAATTAGCTGAATCCGGATTGCAGCCTGAAGCAATCAAAAATGCATTAGAAGAATTAAGCCAGACGAGTGAGACGTACGTTCTTATTGGTAGCTTAGAACAGCTCCATCGAAGTGGCAGAATGTCTGGTGTGCAATTTCTCCTTGGCAGCATGTTAAATGTGAAGCCAATTATCTCTATTGATGAAGGCGCCTTGAGTGTAAAGGAAAAAGCAAGAAGTGAACGGAAGGCAAAAGATAAAATAATTCAGCTTCTCAGAAAAGCTCATGAAAAGAAACCGTTGAAAGAAGCATCAATTTTATATGGATTACATGAGGCAGAAGCATTGAAATGGAAAGAAGAGCTCATTCAGGAATTCCCTGATATCGAATTCGGCCACTATCCGCTTGGTGCAGCAATCGGCGTTCATGCTGGAGAGAATACATTGGGGATTAATTGGTTTAATGGGTTGAATTGATTATTGAGGCTCATTAATGCTATATTATGTAAAATTAGGTATCGTAAATTAGTTTATGTGCAGTAAATTTCTATATTTTGGGAGAAATAGGTTCGTAAAAATGTTTTGGTACTCAATATTACCATCTAATGTAAAATCAGGGGTCATAAAAATGTTTTTGAGCTCTTTTATTCAATATATTGGAATAATACGGTTCCTACCCTTTATTAATAAACTAAAGTGCTGAATAAGCACTTTTTCTTTTGCTTATTTTTCTTCCAATCCAGCTCTTCATGGTAAAATAAATCTGGAATGAAAAAGGATGGTGCTTTTAATGAAAAAAGAGATAATTGTAAGAACGGAAAGTTTTGTGAAAGAAGTGCTAGGTGAAGATAGCACGGGACATGATTGGTATCATATTGAACGCGTAAGAAAAAACGCTTTATACATAGCTGAAAAAGAAAATACGGGTGATCGGTTTATCATTGAAATGGCTGCGCTGCTGCATGATATTCCAGATGAAAAATTGAATGAAACAAAAGAGGCTGGGGAAAAGAAATTAATGGATTTCCTCGAATCATTTGTACTCGAAAAAAATGTTCAAGAGAAAATTATTGAAATTATCGGTTCTATTTCCTATAAAGGTGGAAAGAAAACAGAATTAATGAGTGTGGAGGCAAAGATCGTTCAGGATGCAGATCGATTAGATGCAATTGGAGCGATTGGAATCGGCAGGACCTTTGCTTATGGCGGAAAAAAAGGGCATCTTCTTTTCGATCCTGCGATCAAAGTTAGGGAAGAAATGACAGAGAAGGAATACCGCACTGGAAAATCATCAACAATCCATCATTTCTATGAGAAACTCTTAAAGCTGAAAGATTTGCTTAATACAGATACAGCGCGGGAAATGGCTTCAAAGCGGCATCAATTTATGGAACAATTCCTTGAGCAATTTTACAACGAATGGGATGGTCAATCATGAAAATGATTTCAATTGAAAATGTAACAAAAACATATGGAGAAAAGGAGCTTTTTAATGAGATCTCCTTTACAATTTCGGAAAAGGATAGAGTAGGTCTTATTGGTGTAAATGGAACGGGGAAATCATCCCTGCTCAAAATTGTAGCAGGATTGGACTTTCCTGATTCTGGTGAAATCAGCTCTCCGAAAGACTACAGCATTTCCTATTCAGCGCAGCAGCCAGATTTAAATCCAGAGTTATCTGTTCTGGCACAGGTATTTGCAGGAGATGCACCAGTACTCGTCTTGTTACGTGAGTATGAAGAGACGCTAATCCAGTTAAATAAAACACCAGATAATCAAGCGATTCAAGAGAAGCTTTTCGAACAGCAAAAGAAAATGGATGCATTGAATGCTTGGGAAGCAAGCACGAATGCAAAATCAATTTTAACAAAGCTTGGTATTGAGGATTTTGAGAAAAAAATCGGGGAGCTCTCAGGCGGACAAAAGAAAAGGGTCGCTCTTGCACAAGCCCTCATCCAATCACCAGACTTGCTGATCCTTGATGAGCCAACCAATCATCTTGATTATGAATCGGTTAAATGGCTTGAAGACTATTTAGGCCGGTATCAAGGAGCACTCTTACTCGTTACCCATGATCGTTATTTCCTTGACCGTGTAACAAATCGAATGTTTGAGCTTGATGGTGGGAATCTGTATAGCTATAAAGGAAATTATGGTGCATTCCTAGAAGCAAAGGCCATTCGTGAAGAAAATGAAGCAGCTACAAATGAAAAAAGAAGAAACCTTTACCGAAGAGAGCTAGAATGGATCCGCAGAGGTGCAAAAGCAAGAACAACGAAGCAAAAAGCAAGAATTCAACGCTTTGATCATCTAGATAATCAGCTTGCTTCCGTTAAAACTACGGAAAAGCTCGATATGTCCTTGAATGGGAGCAGGCTCGGTAAGCAGGTTTTTGAATTAAAGGCGGCTTCTAAGCGTTACGCGGACCAGGTCATATTAAACAGCTTTGATCTGCTAGTTAAACCTGGTGATAGAATAGGCATTATCGGAAAGAATGGGACAGGTAAATCAACCTTGCTTAATATATTGGCTGGGAAAATTCCATTGGATTCCGGAGAACGTATAGTAGGTCAGACGGTTAAAATGGCTTACTATACACAAGAAAGTGAAGACATGGATGAGAATAAAAGAATGATTGAATATTTAAAGGAGACAGCAGAGGTTATCGAAACATCGGATGGAAAAACGATCTCGGCTGCCCAAATGCTAGAAAGATTCCTTTTTCCTTCATTTACTCATGGAACGCCGATACGAAAGCTGTCTGGTGGAGAAAAACGCCGTCTCTATCTATTAAAAATATTAATGACTGAGCCCAATGTACTGCTGCTTGATGAGCCGACTAATAATTTGGATACCCAGACATTAACCGTACTAGAAGATTACTTAGAAGATTTCTCTGGTGTTGTCATTACCGTTTCCCATGATCGTTATTTCTTAGATAAAGTGGCTGATCAGCTTCTTGTCCTTCAAGGCAACGCACAGATTAAGCCATTCTATGGCAGTTACTCAGAATTTCTTGAAAAAGAAAGTGAGAAGCCTGTTGTCCAGGTAAAGGCTCCAGCTCCCGTCACAAAAGATCAGGAACAGCCTAAGAAGAAAAAGATGTCCTATAATGAGCAGCGGGAATGGGAGAGAATCGATGAAGATATCGCAAATGCTGAGTCCCGTTTAGAAGAAGTAGCTGCAGAAATAAACAATACAGGCAGCGATTTTGAAAAAGCAAGAGCATTAATGGAAGAAGAAGCAAGCTTAAATGAGAAACTAGAGCAATTGATCGAAAGATGGAGCTATCTTTCCGAATTTGCAGAGAAATAATTTTAAAAAAGTCTATGGGATATCCGTCAGAACTTAGATCCATTATGAGGATCTATTCTGAACAAGTGTCCCGTAGGCTTTTTTGCTAAGGCTGTTTTATAAAGGCTTGTTGTTTTTTAAATAAATTGAGTGAATGCAAACCATTCACAGATAAGGTTGGTTGATTGGAGCGGAAGGTGCGAGACTCCGGCGGGAGAAGTGGGACAGGTGAGACCCCACAGACGCATTAGCGTCGAGGAGGCTCAGCGCCCACCCCGCGGAAAGGGAGTACCTGGAGCGGAAATCAACCTTTACTCACTCAAGTTAAAAGCAACAATGTTTGCGAAAACAGCCTTTGCTAATAAGCACATCTTATGATTCGTCTATCCTATTATGTTAAAATGAACTTAGTTAATAACGTGATAATAATGCAAAGGGTGGAAAATCTGTGAAAATAAATGCGATTGAACCAACTCCAAGTCCGAATACAATGAAAGTTATTTTAGATGAAGAGCTCCCAATGGGAAAAAGCAATAATTATAAGAAAGAGAAAAGGGAAGAAGCCCCTAAGCTCATTCAAGATATCCTTGCGATTGAAGGGGTGAAGGGTGTTTATCATGTGGCAGATTTCTTAGCAATAGAAAGAAATGCGAAATACGATTGGAAAGACCTTCTTCCACAGGTAAGAAACGCTTTTGGCGAAGAGGCCCATACGGAAATGAACAATCAATCCGCTGTCAATGATCACTTTGGTGAAATTAAAGTATTTATCCAGAAATATAAAGATATTCCGATGCAGGTGAAGCTGACAGATGGGTCGGAGGAGCGGCGTTTTGGATTGCCGGAAGTTTTCAGAAATGCATTAGCGGCTGCACAACAAGAAGGCGATAACGTCATTTTAGTACGTAAGTGGATTGAAGTGGGTGTTCGATACGGTGAATTTGATCAAATCGGGCATGAAGTAGTTGAGGAATTAGCAGCAGCATATCCTGATCAACGATTGCAAATACTCGTTGATCAGGCAAAGAGTCAAGAACAAAGCCGTGAGAAGCTTACTCGCAATCGTATGAATATTAAACTTGAAGATTTAGAAACACCAGATTGGCGAATACGCTATCAAAAGCTCGAGCAGATGACTGATCCGGAACTTGCTGATCTGCCGATTTTGGAAAAAGCTTTGCAAGATGAAAAAGCATCGATTCGAAGACTGGCGACTGTATATCTAGGCATGATAGAAGATCCAGTGGCTTTGCCGCTTCTTTATAAAGCTCTAAAAGATAAATCGGTTACAGTAAGAAGGACTGCTGGTGATTGTCTATCTGACCTTGGCTTTAAAGAAGCCATGCCAGAAATGATGAATGCACTAAAGGATAGCAGCAAGCTTGTCCGATGGCGTGCAGCCATGTTCCTCTATGAAGTGGGGGATGAACAAGCATTGCCTGCCTTAAAAGAGGCAGAAAATGATCCGGAATTTGAAGTAAGTTTGCAAATCAAGCTTGCCATTGAAAGAATTGAACAAGGGGAAGAAGCAAAGGGCTCTGTTTGGAAACAAATGACTGAGTCGAGAAAGAAATAGTCCCTCAATTAAAGGACTGTAAATGAAAAGGCAATTCGCTTCTTTTGCAAATTTGCTGTGGATTATAGTATGCTAAACAATACAATTGATGAAATGTAATGGAGGCGATAAATGATGTCAATGGCATATGAAGAATATATGAAACAAATGGTTCAACCAATGAGACAAGAGCTTACAAATGCTGGATTCAATGAATTATTGACTGCTGAAGATGTCGAGCAGTTTATGGCAACAACAGAAGGAACGACGCTTGTTGTTGTTAACTCTGTTTGCGGATGTGCTGCTGGGCTTGCTCGTCCTGCTGCTACCCAAGCCGTATTAAGAACAGATAAGAAACCGGATCATTTAGTAACAGTTTTTGCAGGTCAAGATAAGGAAGCAACAGCGAAAATGAGAGAGTACTTCGATGGATATGAGCCATCCTCTCCATCCATGGCATTATTAAAAGGGAAAGAGGTTGTTCACTTTATCCACCGCTATGATATTGAGGATCAATCAATGGAAGCCATTATGGAGAATTTACTAACTGCATTTGAGGCAAATAGTTAATTGCTTATTGGTAAAAGGATGTCATTGGACATCCTTTTTTCGTAGAAAAGGGAAAAAGGTGACAGGATGATTATTACAACAGCAGGCAGGACAAATGAAGAGATGAAGCGGCAGGCAATCAAGATTGCTGAGGAATTAAATGGCCGCTATATGGATAGAGAAAAGCGTTCTGTTAAAGGGATCCAGCAAGCAGAAGGGGAAGATTGCCTTGTTGTTGGAAAAGAAAGGCTTGAGCTTTACCCGATAGAAGGAGAGAGCCCTTTTTTCTTTCATCCGAACTCTGCTATGTTTAGAATAAAACGTGTAATGAAAGGTGAACATGATCCTTTTTTAGAAGCAACCAAGCTCGAATCAGGAAAGTGGCTTCTAGATTGTACTTTGGGACTAGCGTCAGACAGTATTGTGGCAAGCTTGGCAGTTGGAAAAGAGGGCAAAGTGACTGGTGTTGAAGGGAATCCATATTTAGCATATCTCGTGAAAAATGGGCTGCAGGCATGGGAATCAGGAATCTCTGAAATGGATCAAGCTATGAAACGGATCGAAATTATCAATGACTTTTCATTGCCATTTTTGAAAACTCTGCCAGATAATCATTATAACTGCGTTTATTTTGATCCGATGTTTGAAGAGCATATTCTTGAATCAGATGGCATACAAGCATTAAGCCGGTTTGCTGTTTATGAGGAAATGACTGAAGAGTTAATCAATGAAGCGATCAGAGTTGCAAAGGAACGTGTGGTATTAAAAGATCATTTCCGCAGTGAAAGATTTAAGAAGTTTCAATTTGAAGTATATAGAAGGAAGACGTCTAAATTTCATTATGGAGTCATCGAGAAAAATTGACTTGATCAATAAAAAAGGCTGTCCAAGGTCAAAAAATGACGTATTGGACAGCCCTGATATTTTATTCGGCAATCGCTAAATAGACAAAATACCCAAGCAAAATAATTGAAACAAAAGCAAACAATACCATCCAATCCATCTGATAAGCCTCCTTTCTTCTCTATTTACTCCAGATATATGACTTTTTTTCATTACTATTCCCGTTATATGGATATCTATTCATAGAATTTAGATTCCACTATTTTTTTTTGAAAAAAAGAAGCCCATTTTTCCATTTTTCCATTAAACAAAGTATAATAATAGAATAAGAGGGACATGACCAACAGTAATAAGAAGATGAAAAGTTGAAAAAGCGTGTAAACATAAGGATGAAATGAGTAGAGGGGGACTAAAACAATGCCAAAATGGCTCCGTAAATCATTTGTCGTCATGGTAACCATTTTAACATTCGGAATGGTTACGCCTTCACAAGCTTTACTCTATGATAACTCTAGTGCGGACAAGAACCCCAAAAAGGATATTGTCGAGCCTACAAACGAAGATAATCATTCATCGGGCAGCCTTGCTTCTAGTTTTGAAGAGATTGGATATATTAACAAGGAAGCCTTTATTAAAAAAATGTTAATTGAGGCTGAAATCCAGTCCTTTGCAAAATTTGGTGAAAAAATTAAACCAGTCATTGAAAATGAATTTTCTGAGGTTATTCTGCCTAATATTGAAATGGCTATACAGAACGTAGCAGAGCAATATCCAAAAGAGGAATTAGCATACTTAACAGTTACAGAACGTCCGGGAGGCGGCTGGTCAGAAAAGATTTTTCATATCAAAAATGAAATGACTAATGAAGATATTATTCGCTTTCATGTAAGAAGAGACCAACCACCTCAACAAGGATACTGGTTTAATTTTCATTACCATACGTATCATGATCAATTTCAGTCGCATCATGAATTAGGGAAAATCTATTGGGCTAAAAATACCCCGCCTAAATGGATGAGCTGAAAATGCTGGTAAGAAAATTAATAAATAATTTTTTGAAACTTTTTTGAAAGCCTATCGTATTAATATGTATTCTACTAAATGGAGGTAAAATTATTATGGCAGTTAGTTTATCAAAAGGACAAAAGGTAGATTTAACAAAATCTAATCCAGGTTTAACAAAAGTTGTAGTTGGTGTGGGCTGGGATGTTAATAAATATGATGGTGGAAATGATTTTGATTTAGATTCTTCTATTTTCCTTTTAGGGGAGAATGGCAAAGTCAGTACGGATAGTGATTTTGTGTTCTATAATAATACAAATGGTGGGAACGGCTCAGTTGTACACACTGGTGACAACCGTACAGGTGAGGGTGAAGGCGACGATGAACAGGTGAATGTGAATTTAGCTACTGTTCCTGCTAACATCCAAAGAATCACGTTTACTATTACGATTCATGATGGGGAAGCACGTAATCAAAATTTCGGCCAAGTATCGAATGCTTACGTTCGTATCATGAGTGAAGATTCTGGAGAAGAACTAATCCGTTATGATTTAGGAGAAGACTTCTCAATTGAAACAGCTCTAGTTGTAGGTGAGTTATATCGCCATAATACAGAATGGAAATTCAGTGCAATTGGAAGCGGCTACCAAGGCGGTCTGGCTGCACTTGCAAAAGATTTCGGATTACAAATTGGCTAATAATAAAAGACAACAATAAGAGACTTGGTTAGGCTGCAGTCTCTCGCATTAAAAACTTAGATTTATTATCAGGAGGAACATACAAGAATGTCGATTATAGAAGGTATATTACATACATATTCCCAATTTTTTAATTGGGAAATGTGGGTGGAAGTTTTATCAGATCCAGTCAGCTGGGGTTTAATTGGAACACTTGTCATTTTAGAAGGTCTTTTATCTGCGGATAACGCACTAGTTCTTGCAGTAATGGTTAAGCATCTTCCAGAAAAGCAGCGTAAGAAAGCACTATTCTATGGATTGCTTGGAGCTTATGTATTCCGCTTTATTGCCATCGGTATAGGTGTATTCTTAATTGAACTATGGTGGGTAAAGATATTAGGAGCAGGTTATCTTGCATGGCTTTCCATAAAATATTTTATTGATAAGAAAAAGGAATCAGATTCTGAAGACGAAGAATTAGAAGGTTTGAATCAAAAGGGCTTACTCATTCGTCTATTTGGTACATTCTGGGGAACAGTAGTTGCTGTCGAATTGATGGATATTGCCTTTTCAGTAGATAGCGTATTAGCTGCCTTCGGTGTTAGTGACAAGATTTGGGTGCTCTTATTAGGCGGAATGCTTGGGGTACTCATGATGCGAGGAATTGCTGGTGTATTCTTAAAGCTTATTGACCGAGTACCTGAACTGGAAACTTCTGCTTATGTTCTAATCCTGATCATTGCTGTTAAGATGTTATTAGGAGTCTTTGGTATTCATATTGACCATATTTATTTCTTCCTGTTATTACTTGTTGTTTTTGCGGCTACTTTCATTATCCATTTTATGAATAAAAAGAAAGAAGTTACGAGTGGAGAATAAATAAATTTTATAGAAAAATGTACAAAAAGGGAACAGACAAATGTCCGCTCCCTTTCTTTTTACCTTTTTTAGGGATTATAGGCATGATTATCCCAAAGATATTCAACGAATGGAAACATCTTGAAGAAAAATGAATCAATTAGAAATGGAGTAGCCGAAAATGAGATTATTTTCAGATCTACAAAAAGATGAATGTGTTCAAATTTTCCACAAAGAGCCTAAGAACTTTTCAAAGAGGTCCCCAAAAGAAATCTTATCCTATGCACTAGGTGCAACACTTTACATGCCGGCAACAAGGCCAAATATTCACCAAGATTTACTTTCCAAGAAGCATGCTGGTCTAACATCCATGGTTATATGTCTTGAAGATGCAATAGGGGATGATGAAGTTGAATTAGCTGAGGCCCTTCTAGTTGAAGAACTATATAACTTAAGTGAAGAAATGGAGAAGGGGCTTTTAATTGAAGATGATCTTCCATTACTCTTTATCCGGATTAGAAGCTATGAACAGCTTGTACGTCTAAAAAGTCAGATCCATAAGGGACTAGACTTACTAACAGGTATCGTTATTCCTAAGTTTTCTCCTGACCAAGGGGAGCTAATTCTTCAAGAAATTAAATCCCTTAATGAGAAAGGCTATCTTCTGTATGCATTGCCCATTCTCGAAACAAAAAAAGTAATCGAAAAAGAAACGAGATTGGAAGAATTACTTTCTATTAAAAAACTTGTTGATCAGTATGAAGATTTCATATTAAATATTCGCATTGGCGCAACTGATTTTTGCGGGCTCTATGGAATCCGCAGGAATTCAGATACAACCGTGTACGATATTGCGGTTATTAGGGATTGCATATCAGATATTATTAATGTGTTTTTGCGTTCAGATCATCCGTATGTCATCTCTGGTCCTGTATGGGAGTATTTTTCCTCAAAGGAAAGGATGCTGAAACCGCAATTAAGGCAGACACCGTTTCGTGAGCGTTATGGTCAGGATGGAATTGACCTTAGAACAGAGCTGATTGATCGACATATGGACGGATTCATTAGAGAAATTCTCATGGATATAACGAATGGACTAACTGGAAAGACGATCATTCATCCCACACATATCCGTCCGGTACAGGCGTTGAACACTGTGACATATGAAGAATATTTAGATGCCAGAAGCATTGTCGATCAAGCGAATGGAGAGATCGGTGTCATGAAGAGTGCGTTCCAAAATAAAATGAATGAAATTAAACCTCATTATTATTGGGCGCAAAAGATTCTCTTGAAATCAGAAATATACGGGGTGCTAAATGAAGAATACACATACATTGACCTGCTTACCAATGAAATTTACGCTTCCAGTCCTCAATCAGTTAATCGTTGACATAGAAATTACGGATAATCCATACGAGCTAAAAGCGGATGATTTATTTCAAATGGCTGCTAGGATTAATAAAAAGCGGTCTTTTTTATTCGTGAGTAAGATCCTGGGGAAACATATCCCGATTGATCCCAAAATAGGTCTATTAACTGGAGCCTTGCTTGCGAACAGGTATATGGAAACAAGGATGGAAATAGATACAGGACTTAGGGAGCGGCTGCTCTCTTTCTTCTCGAATCATCTGGATGAATATGTAGATGATCCATTTATCAATGAACAGGTAAATCCCGTGATTATCGGATTTGCAGAAACGGCAACTGCTTTAGGACATGCATTCTACCAATCCTTTCAGAAGGCAGATTTCTTCCATACAACAAGGGAACAGCTTCTAGATATTGAGTCTGTCATTATGTTTGAGGAAGAGCATTCACACGCAACATCACACCGCTGTTATGTTGATGAATCGATCCTAAATAATAAGCGAGAGATTATTCTAGTTGATGATGAAATGACAACAGGAAAAACAAATGTGAATATCATTCGTTCTATTCAGAAGAGGTTCCCGAGAAAGACGTATACAGTTGTGTCCATATTGGATTGGCGTTCGGATGAAAATATTCAATTATATCGTGAGCTTGAACAAGAGCTTGGTATCACAATTTATTCTGTAAGCTTACTTAAAGGGCAAATTCAAACATCGGGTACACCTGATATCAATGAGACAAATGCAATAGAAACAATGAATCATTCACACACGGAATTGTCCATTATACATTTAAATGAATTTTTCCCTAATCACTTAACTAAAGCGAATTATTCATCACTGTCTTTAGAAGGCGAAGTGGCGGATATTCCTTACTTGAAGGAAACGGGCCGTTTTGGACTAAGTTCACAAACAAACAAGCTGGTCAATCAATCATTAAAAGAGATGGGTCAATTTCTAAAAGGACAGCGGATTGGTAAGAGGGCACTCTGTCTTGGTACAGGTGAGTTTATGTACTTGCCTATGAAACTAGCATCATATATGGGGGACGGGATTAGTTATCAGTCGACAACAAGGAGTCCCATTTATGTTGAAAACCGTGAGCGATATGGAGCAAGATTTGGATTAGCATTCCCTCATCCAGAAGATAAGCAAATAAATCAATTTGTGTATAATATTCCGCCAAATGAATACGATCAAATATTTGTATTTTTTGAAAGAGCAGTTTCGATGGAAAACCTTCAACCTATGCTTAATGAGCTGATGAGGGTCAATATTCCAGATATAAAAGTAGTTTTCTTTAATGGGAGTTGTCAAGATGAATAGTTTAATTGAAAAAAGGAATACATTCAGTTCATATGATGAAAAAGATGTATGTTTTTTGTTAAAGGATTTGAGCCCCCATAAGCTGGAGGGTTCTATTGAGCAACGGGAGCAGAATATTCAGTCAGGTCAGCACTATAGCGAAACATTGCCAATGGAATACCAGCCGCCAGAGCATTATTTGCACGTTTTCAGGGATACCCTTGAAGAATATAAACAAAAAGTAGCATTATGTACAGGAATAGTTGCAGAGCAAATTTTTTATAATAAAGGAAAAAATACAGTGCTTGTCTCATTGGCTAGAGCAGGAACTCCAATAGGAATCCTTATAAAACGTTATATTCTACAAAAATATCAAGAAGAACTCCCTCACTATAGTATTTCGATCATTCGGGATAGAGGGATCGATGAAAATGCGATTCAGCATATTTTGCGCGAGCATCCAGAAAAAAGTATTCAATTTATCGATGGATGGACCGGCAAAGGAGCTATTTCGATTGAATTAACAAAGGCGTGTGAGTCTTTTCGTGAAAAGTATGGAGTGGTTCTTGATGATACACTTGCTGTATTAGCAGACCCGGGTCAATGTACGAATCTTTATGGAACGCGGGAGGATTTCCTGATTCCAAGTGCATGCTTGAATTCTACAGTTTCAGGTTTAGTCAGCCGAACAGTATTGAATCCAGAACTGATTGGTCCAGAGGATTTTCATGGGGCAAAATATTATGAGGATTTAATCGATGCAGACGTATCAAATGAATATCTTGATATAGTTTCAAATGAATTTACCTCCATCAAGGAAGAGGCGCTTGAAGCGGCCATGAATATATTGAACAATCATGAAGAGGCAAATTTTAAGGGTATGGATGAAGTAGTGAAGATGGCAAGTGAGTTTGATATTGACTCTACCCATTTTGTCAAGCCAGGGGTAGGAGAAACGACGAGAGTTTTACTCAGAAGGGTGCCTTGGAAAATATTAATCAAGGATATGACAAGTCCGTACATTAGACATATCTTGCTGCTGGCGGAGGAAAGAAATGTAGAAATCGTCCACTATCCAGAAATGAGTTATACATGCTGTGGACTAATAAAAAAGGTAGAGAAAAGCCAATGATTATGTTTGCATCAGATTTAGATCGTACACTTATTTACTCTAAACGGGCGCTTACTGAATTCAAGCAGTACTCCGAAAGCAATTTAATAGGTGTTGAGCAAAAGGATGGCCAGGAAGTAGCCTTCATGACAAATAAAGCATACGATTTATTAAATGTACTTGCTTCGAACCTTATGTTTGTTCCTGTAACAACAAGAACATATGAGCAATATAAAAGAATATTTATCTTGTCTGATCGAATGTCATTAAAATACGCAGTCACGTCAAATGGGGCAAATATTATCTATAATGGGCTTCCTCTTTTGGATTGGAGAAATCAAGTCCAGATGAGATTGGAACATGAATGTACAAGCCTTGAGAAAATGATTGTAAAAACAGAACAGTTAGAGATAAATGGCCAGTTGAAACAAGCTGAGAATCTTTTCTTCTATTATATTCTTGAGGAAGAGCTCACAGCAGAAAGGAAAGATACCATTAGGAAAATGGCTGATGCCAATGGCTGGAGAATTTCCATTCAGGGGAGAAAATTATATTTAATGCCCAATCCAGTTAGTAAAGGGGAAGCGATAAAATTTATTAAAGATCGAGAAGGAATTCATACGGTTTATGGTGCAGGAGATTCTGCACTTGACTATGATTTTCTCAAGCTTTGTCATTATTCGTATATCCCTTCCCATGGTGAATTAGTGAATGAGGAGTTAAATAAGGACAAGTATATAATTACTAAAAAGCATGGCGTGCAGGCTGGGGAAGAACTATTAAGTGAAATGGCGAATATTTTGCAAGAGACAAACATTTAATCTTGTGGTTCTCCCAGCCACTTCTTTAACGAGAAATATAGAATTGCCCCAAAAAGGTAAGAGCTAGTAAAAACCAGTGCTGAACCAAGCAATGAATAGTGTAAAGACAAGGTCATTAAAGTCATTAGCGTTGACCAAAAAAACAAATCTATTAATATAAAAGATCCTGAACACATAACCTCTTCTACTAATTGTAAATCAGATTCATGCATTCGATATTTTGTTCTTCTAATTAGAAACCTCATAACGGCTCACCTTCTATACATAGTACTCAACTATATGCACGGACAAGATAAAAGGTGAAAGCACAAGACAGGAGAAATCGTATTCAAAGGGAAAGCTGCAAACGAAATGAATCTTTTTGTCTTCTTTTTCGTATAAATTAAAGGAAACGTTTTAGAAATCAATCACTCGTATGATATGATGGTAATAAGTTTACATATTATTTTGTCAGCTACGTTCTTTTGGAGTTGGATTTTATTAGTTTTAACACTCACATTACAGTCTTTCGCTCATAGAGGGAAGGGATCATTAAATGAACGAAACATATAGTCAAATGAAAACACATCTGCTCCCTGTTTCTTTAGAGGATTGGTTAGTTATTCTAAAAAAGGCGACAAGGGACAGACCGCAATTTTCCATTGAACAGGGTTCCATTCATATTGGACAGGTGTTTGCTAAGTTTTTGGGAGTGCCATTAGATGAGGATGAGTACTACAACAAGCTGTATGATTTAATTCACACTGAACAGACTGGACTTGTATTGATTAGCGAAGATACATTGGATAAAACCATTGATAATCAGCAGTTTCAATCAATCCAAAAAGTGTTGAATATTAATCGTGAACAGAATTTATCGATCAACCGCTTTGTAGCATTTCTTGATGGGGAGCAGCTTCTATTAAAATCAAAAATTCCCTCCTTACATAGGAAAACAAGGGAAGCGATGATTGCCGTTCTTCAGCAGTTTTCAATGCTAGAGCCTGAAGGATTACGGAGTCAAGAGTTAAGACGGGTGCTTGTTGATCTGATTAAATGGACCTTTAATCATCTTGATGAAGGCTGGAACAAGGTAAATCCAGAACAGTCAATGCCGAAGTTTTTATGGTATGGAAGGACAAAGAAAAGCCATCATTATTTTCTATATTACTTATTGCAATTAGGCTGTGACATCATTGCCTTTTCCCCATCTGGAGAGGATATGATGTTTGATATTAACTCAGAGGGAAATAGGCCGTTTGTTTATAATTATCCAGAAAACAAGCAGCCAGAGCCATTCCCAACTGAAAAAAGCCGAAGAACAGCAACAGTTGCCTACCGTGCATCAAAAGAAATTGAATCAATATTAAACCATGAAGGCTCAGGTTTATATAAACCATGGCAGCTTCGAGAATATACACCGATATCTGTTACTTTAAAAACAACCTATGATGAACTATTTATTTTGATAAAAGAGCCTTCAATGGTTCGCCCTAATTTCGAATTAAATCATGGTCAGGTGAAAATTCCGGCGATATTTGCAAAAGTTCAAGGGGTAAGCAAAAACAGGAAAGAATACTGGGATCGCTTACAGACAATTAGTCAGTATGAACACTCCCTTCTTATTCAAAGATTTCCTTTCACGAATAATGTCAATAATGATTTCCGTTTTCACTATCGAAATGCGCTAGGTAAAGATGGCCTTCTTGATCCGCAAAAAATGGTGTCAGCCCATTATTGGAAATATCAGCATTTGCCAACAGGCCTCCAAAATGGTATCGCAACCGCGATCCGAAATATTTGTGCACGGCCTTATATCAAACCTGCACACCATGAGGATATAGAGGAAATTAAGACATATCTCTTTACCCAAGGCATGCAAATACCTGCAAGTATTCTACAGCTTCTGCAGAAGTTTGACTACTCACAGGATGTGCCTAAATTAGTTCTTTATAATAATGAATTAAATGGGACGATGACAAGAACGGATGCGGCATTATTATTATTATTAAATCAGTTTGGGATTGATATCGTTTTATATAACCCGTCAGGACATAATGATTTAGAAAACTTTATTGATGAAGGCCTATATGATATTCATTGGTTAGAGGATGTTGTTTTTGAACAGGAATTCAAAGAACCATCTTTATTAAATAGAGTGAAGGGCCTTTTCAAAAATTTAAGAGGAGATTGAAGCGATGAATCAAATGCAGCAAACAAATCTTGAACTTACATTAAATAAAGCTTCAGAAGACAAGCTTTCAGAAGCAACTGTCTCTGAAATAAAGCTGGCACTTCGCCAAGATCCTGAAGTGCAGAATCTAGCACGTGCAATCGATGAAAGGGATCAAATTCAGATTCTCGAATTTGGTAAAGAACCCGCGACCCAAATTTCCCGTTTCTCTGATCAAATTTTGAGTAATATGAGAACAACAAAGGTAGAAGATTCAGGGGAACTTTTGAAGCAGCTTGGCCGAATTATGGATAAGTTTGATAAAAAGGATTTTGAAAAGACATCAGGTGGACTATTCGGTAAACTATTCAAAAAAGGCGAGAAGCTCATTGATAAGCTTTTTGGAAAATACCAGACAATGGGTCAAGAAATTGATAAGGTGTATGTAGAAATCTCGAAATATCAAAATGAGATGGTTGACTCCACTACCATGCTTGATCAAATGTATGAACAAAACTACCAATATTACTTAACACTTGAAAAATATGCGGTTGCTGGACAAATGAAGGCAGATGACTTAAAAGCTAATCAGCTGCCACAGCTCGAATCGCGCTCAGCAGCTGGTGACCAAATGGCATCTATGCAGCTGGACACCCTACGGAATGCCATTGATTTACTTGAGCAGCGTGTGTATGATCTCGAGATGGCCAAGATGGTTTCCTTGCAGACTGCTCCACAGATTCGCCTTCTGCAAAGAGGGAATACAAAGCTCATTGGGAAAATTAACTCAGCATTTGTTACGACCATTCCAATTTTCAAGAATGGGTTAATCCAAGCTGTCGCAGCAAAAAGACAGAAGCTTGTTGCTGACTCGATGAATGAGCTTGATCGACGAACAAATGAAATGCTTCTCCGCAATGCTCAAAATATCTCTACTCAAAGTGCGGATATTGCTAGAATTGCAGGAAGTCCAAGCATTAAGATCGAAACGATTGAAGAATCTTGGAACATTATTATCAAAGGCATGCAGGAAACAAAGGCCATTGAAGATGAGAATAAACGCATGCGTGAAGAAGGCACAAGAAGATTAGAGCAGCTTCAGGATAACTTCAAGAAAATTAAGCAGCAAGGCTAATAGACATTCAGTCTTTTGCCGTTTGTTTAAATAAATACTAAAGTAGTAGAAATTTGCTACACTAAAACTTTATGAGGTGAAAATAATGGCTATTAACTTACAAAAAGGGCAACGTGTTGATCTAACAAAAGGAAATCCAGGACTTTCAAAAATCATGGTTGGCTTAGGCTGGGATCCTGTCCAAAGTCGCGGAGGTGGCGGTGGATTACTTGGTTCACTGTTCGGCGGCGGAGGCGGCGGGGCGAATATCGACTGTGATGCTTCTGTAATTATGCTTGGTGAAAATGGGAAAATAAGAAATAATAGTGATGTTATTTACTTTGGCAATCTAAAGAGTCAAGATGGAAGTATCCAGCATACAGGAGACAACTTAACAGGCGATGGAGATGGCGACGATGAGCAGGTACTTGTCGATTTAAGCCGTGTGCCTTCTCAAGTTCATAAGCTTGTGTTTGTTGTAAACATTTATGATTGTGTGAAGCGTAAGCAGCATTTCGGTATGATCCAAAATGCTTTCATCCGTATTGTAAACTCAGCTAATAATCAAGAAATTATTCACTTTAACCTAACAGATAATTATAGTGGCCAAACATGCTTAGTTGTTGGGGAAATATACCGTCATGGGAACGAATGGAAATTCGCGGCAGTTGGAACAGGAACATCAGCACCAGGCTTAGGTGATGTTGTACGTTCATTCTCTTAATACTTTGGCTTTGTTAATCTATGTATAATGAACCATTTGTGTAAACAAAAGCAGGGACCAGATACTTTTATCTGAGTCCCATTTTTTATGTGTGAAAATATCTGGCCGGTCCGATTAATTGAACAATTTCATTCGTCCTATTTTTGGTTAACCTCCTATATTCTTCTAGATAACTATCATCCTATGAGAGAATCTCACATGATATAATAAATATATTCTATTAAAACTTCGGCAATTACACATAACCTCTATGAATGACAAAAGGGGCACTTCTAATGCGAAAACCATTCTTATTTTTATTTATCCTGACCATTTCTCTTGCATTAATGGGCAGCTCTCAAGCAGCAATGGGCGGTATCTTATTGAAGGATTATCCTAGTCATTCGCTTTTAAAAAAATCACTTGTTCTTAACTCTTCCAACCTGTTAGGGAGCATCATTCTTCTGCCGACCGACCCTTTTGATGAGCAAGAAGCAGTGCAAATTATTTCTCGAGTAGATAATTTGCCGTTTTCCTTATTATCAAAAGTAGGAGAAGAAAATATTAAACTCAAACTTTTCATTGGCAGATTGACAGATAATCCGACTGCAGCACATCTTGAAGGAGTCATTCCAAGAGGATATAAGAGTGGAACGACATGGGATGATGTTCCAGGCATCGGAGGATCCAAAGTCGTCCTAGTTAAGATTGGCTTCAGTGAGAAGGGAAGAGGTCATGGTTCAGTTAATTTAGAACTCCATGAGTTGGCACATTCTATTGATCGTTATGTCTTTAATGGCGTTCGGAATAACCGAAAATTCCAAGCCATTTGGAACAAGGAAAAAGCGATATTATTCCCTGGTCAGGATTATTTCTTAGCCTTTCCTGAAGAGTATTTTGCTGAAACATTTGCCATGTATTTTCTTGGTGGCGATTCACGTAATCTATTGAAAAATAAGGCGCCTGAGACCTATCATTTTATCAAAAGTTTAAAGTAGATGAAGGTATGTTGTTCCCCCTCCTAATTTGATACAATAAAAACAATGTGAAAATAAAGGTTGGGTTGAAATGAAACAATATTTAGAGCTATGCAAGCATGTGCTTGAAAATGGAGTGAAAAAGGAAGATCGAACAGGGACGGGTACGATCAGCACATTTGGTTATCAAATGCGTTTTGATTTAGCAGAAGGTTTCCCGCTCTTGACAACTAAGAAATTGCATTTGCGATCAATCATTTATGAATTGCTTTGGTTTTTAAATGGAGATACAAATGTCAAATATCTTCAAGATAATGGGGTAAGAATATGGAATGAATGGGCCGATGAAAACGGAGAGCTAGGTCCAGTATACGGCCATCAATGGCGTTCATGGACTGGTGCGGATGGGAACACGATTGATCAGATCAGTGAGCTTATTCAGCAAATAAAGACAAATCCTGATTCAAGACGGATGATCGTGAATGCATGGAATGTAGGGGATATTGATAAAATGGCTTTGCCGCCATGCCATTGCCTATTTCAATTTTATGTTGCAGATGGGAAGCTATCATGCCAGCTCTATCAGCGATCAGCAGACGTTTTTCTTGGTGTTCCATTCAATATCGCTTCCTATGCACTGCTTACTCTCATGATTGCACAGGTTTGTGATTTGGAGCCGGGCGAATTTATCCATACATTTGGAGATACGCATATCTATCAAAATCATTTCGAACAAATTCAGCTTCAGCTAAGCCGTGAGCCACGGGCACTGCCAAAATTGAGAATCAATCCAAAAGCAAAGGATCTATTCGGTTTTCAGTTTGAGGACTTTGTCTTAGAAGAGTATGACCCACATCCACATATTAAAGGAGTGGTAAGTGTATGATTTCACTCATGTGGGCAATGGATAATAACCGTGTGATTGGTTATAAGAATCAGCTTCCCTGGCATCTTCCAGAGGATTTAAAGTTTTTTAAGAGAATGACGATGGGGCATCCTATTGCTATGGGCAGAAAAACATGGGATTCCATTGGACGGCCGCTGCCTGGAAGGGAAAACATCGTCATCACCCGTAATCCTGAATTCACTTGTGAAGGATGCACGGTGTTGAATTCAATTGATGCCCTTCTTGAATATAGCAGGCAAAGAGACGATGAAATTTTTGTGATCGGCGGGGCAGAAATTTTCAAGCTCATTTTGCCTCATTCGGACAAGCTTTATTTAACTCGTATATACGATGAGTTTGAAGGAGATACTTTTTTTCCAGAGCTACAAATGGAGGATTGGTCCCTGCTTTCGCAGGAAAAAGGGATTAAAGATGAGAAAAATCCTTATGATTATGAATTTGAAATTTACAAGAGAAAATAGACATTTTTCATGCAGCCTGTTTTAGGGCTGCTATTTTTCTCTTATCTAGTTATCATGACTAATCTATTATATAATGAAAAAGTACAGATAGATTGGGAGGAACAGCATGATTCGATTAATCGCATTTTTAGTATATATGATGGGCTATTTAGTTTATAGCTTACCAACCTTAACAAAAATGAAGAAGCTAAATCCTGAAATGCCAGTTTCTGAAAGGGATCAACTCATTCATCAAACACCTAATAAATGGTCAAGTACGATTATGAAAATTACAGGCTCAACGGTGGAAGTGAAAGGGCAGGAATTCTTGCCTGATGGACCAGTCGTATTCGTATGTAATCATGAAGGAGATTTTGATATTCCTGTTTTATTGGCTTCTATCAATAAACCGTTTGGGTTTATTTCAAAAGTAGAAGTGAAAAAGGCACCAATCATCTCATCGTGGATGGAAGTGATGAACTGTGTCTTTATTGATCGGAAGGATCGGAGAAGTGCAGTTCAATCGATTCGTGATGGAGTAGAGAAATTAAAGAATGGGCATTCCATTGTTATTTTTCCTGAGGGGACAAGAAGCAAGGGCGGACCAATTGGTGAGTTTAAGGCAGGTGGCTTGCGGCTAGCAAAGGATGCTGGAGTGCCAATCGTACCAATTGGCATAAAAGGCACAGCTGATATTTTTGAAAAGAATAACCGGCTCGTTCGTCCGGCGAATGTTCAAATTAATATTTGTCAGCCGATTGAACATGAGAAGATAGTGGCGAAGGATATGAAGGATATTGCAGCGGATGTTAGAAAGATTATTATTGAAAGTTTCGAGAAAGAAAGAATCGCTTCTTAATATTGAACAATGGCTCACTAAAGTCAAAAGACTCCTGATCAGAACAGGAGTCTTTTCTTTTGCTACATTGGAAATTAGATAATCCGATGTTGTGGATAACGTTGTGACGAGTTAGTCTACGTTCAGCTCCAGCGCCTACCCCCGAAGTACAGGACTTACTAGTGTCGACAATGCGACAGGACGTCGCGTTTTTGTCGACCTCGAGGTCACAAGCCAAGCCTCACTAAAAAGGTAAAGGACACCTTTTTAGTGAGGCTCGTCTTGTGCTTGTCGGGGGTGATCAAGGCGCTTACGCATTTGTTCTTAGTAGCTTGGATTAACTAAATAATTTGTCAGCTCGTTCAGCATCCCTTGAAACTCATTCGGGTCACAAAATTCCTCAGGAGAAAAATTACTCTTTACCCATTGGATTAATTCATGAGGTGTATTGAAAAACTCTCCGCTTGAATCACTTTTTCGAATCATATAGCGCCCATTATCCTCATCTAAAGTTACTTCAACTGGTAAAGCACAGTCGAGACTGCATAATGAAAATTCCATTTCTCCACCTCCCGGGAATAATTTAAATCAGATTTTTCTAAATCTTCTATTATTATATAACAAATTTCCTCTTTGTTGTTCAAATAAATATCGGAAAAATTGAAATTTTTAAATTATATGATTGAAAACGAAATTTCACATGGTATAATGAACAAATTATAACGGATAAGAAAAGAGGGTGACAGATGGAACAGAAAGTTATGAAGAAAAAATGGGTGCAGTTGGAGGAGATTTTAATTGCATACCAGCAATTAAAGGATATCGTTGCCCATACACCATTGCAAAAAAATGAATATCTATCGGAAAAATACGAATGCAATCTCTTTCTAAAAAGGGAAGATTTACAGCATGTCCGATCATTTAAACTTCGAGGAGCCTATTATGCTGTAAAATCCTTAAGTGATGCAGAAGTCAAAAATGGGGTTGTCTGTGCAAGTGCAGGCAATCATGCACAAGGTGTTGCCTATGCTTGCCGCCATTTAGGCGTCCACGGGAAAATCTATATGCCAACAACAACACCTAGACAAAAGGTTAGTCAGGTTGAAATGTTTGGCAGGGGATTTGTTGAGATTATATTAGTTGGGGATACATTTGATGATTCCTATGAAAAGGCAATAAATTGTGCAAATGCAGAAAAGAGCGTATTTATCCATCCATTTGATGATGAGAGAGTGATTGCTGGGCAAGGCACCGTTGCAGTTGAAGTATTAAACGATTGCGAGGAACCTGTTGATTATATCTTTGCAAGTATTGGCGGCGGAGGCTTGCTTGCAGGTATTAGTACATATGTAAAAAGTGTGTCGCCAAATACAAAAATGATCGGTGTCGAGCCTGCTGGAGCAGCTTCGATGCAAACATCTTTACAGAATGGAGCTGTAACCACCTTAAATAAGATTGACAAGTTTGTAGATGGTGCAGCAGTTAAAAGTGTTGGAGAAAAGACTTTTGACATCTGCCAGGAGCTTGTTGATGATATTTTGCTCGTTCCTGAGGGAAAGGTTTGCACAACCATTCTTGACCTGTATAACAAGCACGCAATTGTTGCAGAGCCTGCAGGTGCATTGCCAATTGCTGCATTAGATTTTTATAAGAATGAAATCAAAGGGAAAAATATTGTATGTGTCATAAGCGGTGGAAATAATGATATTGGACGGATGCAGGAAATGAAGGAGCGCTCCTTATTATATGAAGGACTTCTTTGTTATTTTATTGTTAATTTTCCACAGCGTGCAGGGGCATTGCGCGAGTTTCTTGATGAAGTGCTCGGGCAAACAGATGATATTATCCGTTTCGAATATACGAAAAAGAATAATAAAGAAAATGGCCCAGCTTTGGTAGGAATTGAATTGAAAAATAGAGAGGATCACGCAAGTCTCATTCAACGTATGGACAAAAAGGGATTTTCCTATACTGAAATAAATAAAGACAGTAACCTTTTCCATTTGCTTGTTTAGGGTGATTAGGGGTAATATTGTATTTGTAAGTAGGGTTTATTGTGAATTGGCGGGGGAATTACGATATTTCACATTAGAAATGAAAAAAGTCACATAATATAAAAAATGTTTTTTTTGTGAACTTAGTATGAATTTTATTATTCTTTTCCCACAAGGAGCATTTAAACCATTATAATGAAACTAGATTTACTAGTAAGTACTTTGAGGAGGATGTTTTTATGCTTTCAAACATCGGTGTTCCTGGATTAATATTAATTCTTGTATTAGCATTAATTATATTTGGTCCAAAAAAATTACCTGAAATTGGTCGTGCTTTTGGGCAAACACTTAGGGAATTCAAAAAATCTACACGTGAATTAACAAGTGATGTCATGGAAGAATTTGAAGAGGACGATAAGAAAAAAACTATTAAATAAGGTGCAAGATATATGTCTTGCCCTTTTTTTATCGTTTGTAGTTTGAACTATATTTTTGACTTGAAATTGGCAGGAGAAAATTATGGGAGATAAAGAACTGAATTTAATTGACCATTTAGATGAATTAAGGAAAAGGCTTATTATATCAGTAGGTGCTTTTTTAGTATTTTTTGTAGTAGGATTTATTTATGTAGAAGATATCTACAAATGGTTTGTTCGTGATCTCGATGTTAAATTAATCGTACTTGGTCCGAGCGATATTATTTGGGTATACTTTATGATTGCATCTGTAATTGCCATTGCAGGGACAATACCGGTTCTAGCGATACAGATTTGGTTATTTGTAAAGCCTGCATTAAAACCAATTGAGCGAAGGATTTCACTATCTTATATTCCAGCCCTTTTTATCTTATTTATTATTGGTTTATGTTTTGGCTATTTTGTTATTTTTCCAACCGTTCTAGGCTTTCTTGTTGAATTGGGCGGACAAATGTTAGCAACGAATTTTACAGCAGATAAATATTTCCGTTTTATCATGAATATGACAATTCCATTTGGTGTCCTATTTGAATTGCCAGTGGTTATTATGTTCTTAACATCTCTAGGGATAGTTAATCCATATGCACTGCAGAAAATTAGAAAATATGCATATTTTGTTCTGATTGTTATTTCTATTGTCATCTCACCGCCAGACTTTATGTCAGATATTTTAGTCGCTATTCCATTGCTGTTTTTATATGAAATCAGTATTAATTTATCGAAGATTGTCTACCGACGTAAATTGAAGAAAGAAAAGGAATGGCAAGAGAGCGGCGAGTATGATTTAGTGGAAGAAGATTAGAAAAAATTTTTATCAGCTACATTTTCAGACACTTTTCTATCTTTATTTGGGTTATACTATAGTCAATCGGGTGAAAAAGAGGATTGATATTTTGCTATTCAAAAGCCTAGAGTTCAAAAATGCTGTTGGACAGAAGGTAAAGATTACAGAAATTCCTGTATTGAACAAAAATAGCCCATATTATTTCATGATTCAAGTCCGTTTGCGTGTCTTTATTAGAATAGTTAATGAGGACAAAAAAAGTAACAGAAGCTACTCATTTAGGGAGTATCTTAAGCAGGTTTTAAAATGGCCTGACTATATACAGTTATTTAAGACTCCTGAATTAAAGAACAACGCTTAAAGTATCGGTTAATTACCGGTACTTTTTTTTGCTGGCAATAAACAAAATAAGCCTGAGCTGTTTTTCGCTCAGGCTTACAAAGAATCTTATGCAGGAAAAGGTGTGCTTGTTGGATCTGCATATCCTTCTTTATATTTCTCATCAATATATTGTCGTATTTCTTTCATTGATTTTCCTTCATTATATAAATTGATACTTTCTGCTGCAGTATCTAGACATGTACCACATCTTGTTCCGTGGTCATCCCAGACGACTTCCCCATTTTCTTTGTTCTCATAAATAAAGCAATCATAATTATCTTTATGTGCAGCAGAGTCTTTACAGCCACAATAACAAGGAATATATTCTAAAAGGTCCTGATAGTCACCGACAGCTGCGTAAACCATTTGTATTTGTTCGTGTTTGTCATTTAAAAATGTTGGTGCTGTTTCAAGTGAAGCTGTTAACTCTCTTAAATCACCATTTTCTGCATGGAAGGAATGTTCATTTTCTTCATTTCCAGGGTTGGCTGTTTCCTTCTCTGCAGAAGAACAAGCAGATAACAATAGTAATATTGTAGCAATAGAAAGGAAATACATGCTTATCGTTTTCTTCATTCAATCACCTGTTTTCTAAATAATATTTGCTTCATAAATATAATAGCATAATTATAGCTTTTCATTTTGTAAAATGGATCACAAATGGAAAGGGATAGTAGCAAATGTGCTAAAATCGTAAAAATTTATGCATTTGAAGGAATTTTGTCCATTGTTGTCGAATGAAAAGTCTAAAAAGAGGAAAAAGGATACGGTGAATGGAAGATGATGGAACAATTTAACAACTTGCCTTTGTTCAGAAAGATATTATTATTCTCCTTTTTTATTAGCTTAATACTTGTTGTCTCTACTGCTGGGATCAGCCTTATCATTCAAACAAAGCAAATGGAACAGCAGCTAAGATTCCGCATCATTGAACTTTCTTCAGTATGGGGGACAACCATTGATGTGGAGGACATCAAAAAAGTAAGTATGAACAAAGAACACAGCAATCCTTCTTTTCAAAAATTAAAACAAAGTCTTACACTATTAAGTGAAAAGGCTCCATATACTAACGGTTCCATCATTGCTCCAGAGATTTCTAAAGAGGATGAAGTCTTTATTCTTGTTAGCTCAGACAACCAGAAAGAGTTAGGGATTGAATCCTTTTCTACCTTCCAAACCGAGAATACATTCTTAAAAGGATTTAATGAAGCAATTTTTAAACAGAGTGTAACGTCAAGCAGCATATACCGCGGGAAATCAGGTCTATGGATTGCCGCTTTTGTTCCGATTATGGATCATGAAGGCAAGATTGCAGGCATACTAAGTTTAAATATTGATGCGAAAATTATTGAAAAATATCAAAATGAGATTACTCTATATCTCATTGGCATTTTTTTGATCATAATTATTTTTGTTTATTTTATTTTAAGAAGAGGGTTGGAGAAGGTATTAAATCCGGTTAATGAGATTATTTCTGGATTTAATGAAGTTAGTAATGGGAATTTTTCTGTGCGTTTAAAGTCCTCTGATCAGAATGAGCTGGGTATTTTGGTTGAACGTTTTAATAATATGACAGATAAGCTGTCAGTGCTGTTTGAGCGATTATCAGCAACCTCTGAAGAATTTGGAACAGGGAATGGGAAGGTGGCTCCAATACATAGGTTTGAAGATGCGATTGGTGAAATGGAACAAATCCTACAGAAGTCAAAAGTTCAACGTGAGCTGCAAAGAGCTGAGAAAATGAATGCGATTGGGCAATTGGCTGCTTCTGTTGCCCATGAAATTAGAAATCCAATGACTGTTGTAAAAGGATTTCTGCAAATCTTCTTGGCAAAGGAACAGATGAGTGATGAAGAGCGCATGTATATTCGACTCATGATTGAAGAAATGAATAGAGCAGAAACAATCATTAATGATTATCTGTCACTAGCAAAGCCTGACATTGAGCATTTAGAGATGGTGGATGCTAGTGAACTAGCTTCAAAAGTAATGGATTTAATGAATTCATATGCGATGATGTCGAAGAATATTAAATTAGAGACCGTTTTACATAAAGGAGTGCATATTAAATGCAATCCAAGTGAATTAAAGCAAGTTTTAATAAATATCGTGAAAAATGGAATTGAAGCAATGAGAGATGGCGGAAATTTAAGTATCTACATCTATAAGGAAAAGGGATATGGGGTTATTGAAATAGGTGATACAGGCATTGGAATGTCTGATGTAGAGCTAGAAAGGCTTGGAACTGCCTTCTATTCCTTAAAAGAAAAAGGGACAGGCATGGGGATGATGGTCTGCTATCAGATCATTGAGAGAATGAAAGGGAAAATTGAAGTGAAGAGCCAAGTCGGAAGAGGAACGATATTTAAAATTTATGTTCCATTAGCTGAAATTTGATTGCTTCTAATTCGTAAAATATGCCATTTCCTTATTCTACCTTGAATAGGATATATTAGGGAGGATGGTAGAAGATGAAAATGAAAAATGTCCTTATTTTCAGCGACTTTGGCATTGATGATGTTGTTGCGGTTATTTTCGCACTCTTTGCCAAAGAAATAAATACAGTGGGCATTGTCGCGGACTATGGCAATGTATCAAAGGAGGATGCATTAAGGAATGCAGCTTTCTTACAGGAGATCATTGGAGTAAAGAATATTCCAACTTTTGGCGGTGCTGAACTGCCTTTGACAGGTGAAAAGCCTATTTATTACCCTGAAGTTCATGGGTTTGAAGGGCTTGGCCCAATCGATCCTAGTCTTGAAGTGAATCCTGATCTATTTGAGAATTTTAACGAGATTAAAGATTTGATTGAACAATATGAAGATAATTTAATCATTGTAAATATAGGAAGGCTATCTTCTTTAGCAACGGCGTTTATTTTATATCCTAATCTAATGAAAAAAGTGAGTGACTTTTACATTATGGGTGGTGCATTTAATGTTCCAGGAAATGTGACGCCTATTGCCGAGGCTAATTTTTATGGGGATCCGTATGCAGCAAAAATCCTCATTAATGAGGCGCCGAAGAAAATTCATATTATTCCGTTAGATGTAACAATGTCCGCCATCATTACCCCAGCTATTCTCGAATCTCTTCAAACACTTTATGAATCAACACAAAACAAAATAGGTTTAATTGTTAAGCCAATGGTTGATTATTACTATTCGTTTTATCAAAAAACGAATCCAGGGATTAGTGGCAGTCCTTTACATGATGTATTTACGTTATGGGCTCTATTGGATGAAGCTGATGTTGTATATAAGGAAGTTCCCGTTCAGGTTGTTGTGGATCAGGGAATTGCTTTTGGAGAAAGCATTGGCGATTTCAGAAAGGCACCTGATTTAGAATCAAAAGATTACCGAATTCACAAAGTGGCTATTCAGTTTAATTATGCCACATTCATTAAGTCTTTTTATGATATTATGAAAAATATGAATAATAATAAGCATTAATCATTCGTTTATGAATTGAAAGGGTGTTCACAAGTTTGTCACCGTTTTTTCTTTCTTCTTTCTTATACGTCTGCTAAAATTAGTGACGTATATGAATAGGAGCGGATGATAAAAATGAAAACACGAATGATCATAATAATAAGTATCCTTACAGTACTTCTTCTATCAGCATGCAGCAAGGGTGAATTAAAGGATGCAAAAAATTGGCCGGTCCCTGACTTTAACTATACTGACCAAAATAATAAATCATTTGGTTTGTCAGATCTTAAAGGCAAGGTTTGGGTAGCAGACTTCATCTGGACAAATTGTCCAGACGTATGTATGCCAATGACATTTAATATGGCCAAATTACAAAAGATGGCGAAGGACGAAGAGATTGAAAATATTGAATTTGTTTCATTTAGTGTTGATCCAACTGTTGATACTCCCGAAGTGTTAACAAAGTACAGTGAGTACAATCATGCGGATTTAAAGAACTGGCATTTTCTAACGGGATATGAGCAGAAGGAAATTGAAACGTTTGCTATGGAACATTTCAAAACTATTGTACAAAAACCTGAAAATGATGACTATGTGATCCATCAATCTTATTTTTATTTAGTTAATCAAGAAGGGAAAATTCAAGAGATATATAGTGGATTTGAAGATGTCCCATATGAAGAAATAATCGATGATATTAAAACATTACAATAGACCGTTTTTATAGGTCTATTTTTTTTCCTAACAATGCGGATTATTGTTAACTAATTATACGGATGTAGATCGAATCGTCATGTTATTAGGTGAACGTGTTATAATAATCTATACAAAGAGTGAAATAACCCCCACAGCAAGAGTGCTCATTTTTTTGAAAAAGGCGGGTGAAAAACAATGAAAAAGATACTCTCGATATCCGTACTATGTACCATATTATTAGCATCATGCAGTACACAGGCCTCTATTAGCGAGAGCATTAACCAACCGAAGGAAGTCGCATTGATGGCAAAAGAGATGGTGCCAGAGGACTTTATTCCAAAAGATATCACCATTGTTTCTGTGGGTGATTCATTAACGCAAGGGGTTGGAGATAGTACGAATCGAGGTGGCTATGTGCCATATCTTGAAGCGTTACTTGAAGAAGATAAAGGGATAAATGATGCGACTTTTTATAATTTTGGGATAAAAGGGAATCGATCAGACCAGCTTCTTGATAAACTGGAATCTAAAAAGGTTAAGGCAGCAGTTAAAGAAGCAGAGTTTGTCATTGTAACAATTGGCGGGAATGATGTCATGAAGGTCGTACGAGATCATTTCTCAAACTTAAATCTTAAAGCATTTGCTCAACAGAAAAAAGTCTATGAAAAGAATTTAAAAGCTGTATTAAAGAAAGTCCGTGACCTAAATCCAAATAGCAGCATCGTACTAGTAGGCTTGTACAATCCATTTTTCAAATGGTTTGCTGATGTAAGAGAAATTAATGAAATTATTAATGATTGGAATCAAACAAGCCAGGACACTTTAATGAAATATCCAAATACTTATTTTGTAGAAGTGGCTGATCTCTTTAATAAGAGCAGCGAGAATCTGCTTTTTACTGATTATTTTCATCCCAATGATAAAGGCTATGAGCTAATCGCCAATCGGGTATTTGAAACAATAAATGAGGAAGAGCTAGAACAGCATTCAGCAAATCAGCTTACAGCTAAAAACAAGGAGAATTAAAATTGAAGGATCAAAAATGGAAAAAGCTATTTTTCCTCTTGTTAGGGGTAATTGTTGCTTGTATAGTGGTGTTATTTGTATTAATGAATATCCCAGCAACAGATAAAGAGTATATTTTAGAAAATATTAAAGAAGAGAATTACGTCCCTTTTAAGATACAAACTGACAAACAGGATTTGAACAAACTGATCAATCATTACTTGAAGAAGGAAGGATTGACAGGTGGAATTGACTATCAAGTTATTTTAAATGAAGAAGTAGAGCTTTATGGTTTGATACCAGTATTCAGTCAGGATATCCAGCTAAAGCTTACTTTTGAACCTCGAATTCTAGATAATGGAGATATTGAACTTCAGCAGAAATCCATTTCAGTTGGACAGCTTCAATTGCCTGTATCGTTTGTTCTAAAATTAATTGAGGATAAATATAAACTTCCAGAAGGGGTGACTATTCACCCTGGTGAAGAAAGAATCTATGTTTCACTACAAAAAATGAAGTTGAAAAGTGATGTCAAGGTGAAGGTTGATGAATTCAATTTAAAGACGGATGATATTCGCTTTAGTTTATTTGTTCCTGTAAAGGATTGAAAAAGGCGTGACGAAAGTCAAGCCTTTCATCCTAATATTAATATGGCTTCAAGCTCAGGGTCATCTGTCACAGAACCTACGATTAGAATAGAATAAATTTTGTTTTTCTCTAATTTCAATTGAGGTATGGAAAGTGCGATATTATTGGATCCTGCCACTCTAGCTTCAAGATCGACGGTCATTGGAAAAAGCCCAAGATAACTAGTGAATTTTCTAAATGAGATATTTGAAAAGATGATATCTCTATTTTTTACAGCAATGTCAACTGCAGGAGTGTCACTTGATAAATGAATAAATCTTATCTTTGTTTCCCCATGTGGTACATGCGGTTCGTCTTCAAGTACGACCCATTTTAGATTTTTTACAACTCCCGTGGCGATGAATGTATAACACTTCCCTTGTGCAATGATTATTTTTCTACTAAGAATAGTTGAAACCATTGTACCAGCTGGATAGATATCGACTTGGTATTTTCCAGTTGGAAGTGTTAAGTAGTCGCTTACTTCTTTATAGGGCAAGTCCTTTAACACTTTTATGCTATTAACATAAATATCAACATTTGATGCATCAGTGGAAGCATGAATGAAGCGTACTTTAGCAGGGTACATAGCCCCGTTAGGCTGCGGCAGCGAATTTGTCCGCATGGAATGTGCAGCTAAATGGATGTATTTTAAGTGTTTTTGATAATAAGCGATATGTTTATTAGGATCTGAATACTTATAGTAATTAGCTAATAAGTCATATATCCCTGCTTTCTGAAAGTGATGGTGCTGATCTTTATTTTCAGACATACCTCTCGCTCCTATCTAGATGGTATACTTTAGTAACATATGCATCCAGATATAGGTCGGTGTCATGAGTATTTAAAAAGGCTTTACTTTTGGCTGTATATTCCATATAATATAATTAAATCATTGGAAGGTGGGTGAAGTGTAATGAGTATTTCATTAATTGTTTATACGTTAATTGTAGATAACACTTGCACAGCCCAAATCCATTCCGTTTGATATTGTAGAATTCTGTTTGTTTTCTATGCTTATTAAACCATGGGCTGTGTAGCCTATGGTTTTTTTGTTGTATTCAAAAATAATAAAATATAGCATGGAGGAACAAACATTGAATTTACAATCATTTGGTTATAACGATTTTTTTGAAAAAGCATTTGAACAATATAAAGAATTAGGGTACACGGTTGGTCGTATTGCCCTTGAACATAAAAGAATGTATCGGGTCTGGACAGAAGAGGATGAACTATTGTGTGAAGTGTCCGGTAAGTTTTCCTTTATAGCTGCTTCAAGAGATGATTACCCAGCAGTAGGGGATTGGGTTGTGATTAAGACGAGAGAAGGAGAGAACCGCGGTACTATTCATGCTGTCCTGCCTAGAAAGAGTAAGTTCTCGAGAAAGGCAGCAGGGACAAATACAGAAGAACAAATTGTTGCAGCAAATGTGGATACTATTTTTCTCGTCAATTCTCTTAATGATGATCTAAATTTACGTCGAATAGAGAGATATTTGCTCCTTTCTTGGGAAAGTGGTGCAAATCCAGTAATCGTCCTAACAAAAGCTGATCTATGCAGTGAGTTAGAAGCGAAAGTAGCTGAGGTTGAAGCGATTGCGATGGGAGTACCCGTTATTTCTGTCAGTGTTCTTGGTGAAGGCGGGCTTGATGGACTACAGCCATTTCTTCTGCCAGGAAAAACAATAGCACTTCTTGGTTCTTCAGGTGTTGGAAAATCAACAATGACTAATTACCTTCTAGGGGATGAGAAGCAAAAGGTTCAGACCATTCGTGAAGATGATGCCAAGGGAAGACATACAACGACACATCGGGAATTAATATTGCTGCCTCAAGGAACAGTTTTGATTGATACTCCAGGAATGCGAGAGCTTCAGCTATGGGATAGCGATAACGGGCTGGCTGAAAGTTTCACAGATATTGAAGCACTGGCTGATGAGTGTAAATTTAGGGATTGTGGACATGATAATGAGCCTGGCTGTGCAATTATTCAAGCCATTGAAAATGGGCTGTTTGACAAAAATCGTCTAACTAGCTATAAAAAGCTCCAAAGAGAGCTTGCTTATCTTGAGAGAAAACAGGATAAACGTGCGCAGACAGAGGAGAAAAAACGCTGGAAGAATATAAGTGTTGAAATGAAACAAAAATACAAAAAAGTATAGATTTAGATTTGGAGCCTCTTCGACCTGAAGAGGCTCAATTAATGTTAAGAATTAGTGCATTACATTCGCTTTCAATACTCAGCTTTAATTCCTTTATTCCTACAAATCACTTCTCCGCAAATTGAACTTTTCCAATTTAAATGGGCAAATACCCGTACAGGTCAAGCACCTATTACATAATTTAATATGGAAAATGCCCTAAAAATGATGAGGAGTGAATTTTTTATGATGCAATATGGATATGGCTGTGGTTTTGATCCTTGCTTTTCAGGTTATAGTTATCCGGTAGCTGGAACTTGTGGAGGAACTGGCGGATTCTCAAATGGTTTTGCTTTGATCGTCGTGTTGTTTATTCTGTTAATTATTATTGGTGCAAGCTGCTACGGTGAGTGGTAATTAAAATAGTTGAGAACAGCGAACTGCCTCCTACATAGGAGGCAGTTTTTTTGGCGGGAAAATTTTAATTAGAAAATAGTGCAAGCTCTACATATTAGATTTAGAGGACATAATGGTTGAAGCGTTGCTATGGACGAATACATTAGTTACCGCTATAGTATACGATATAAAATAATTTCAATTGAACCGATCAATCGTTAATTAACGATCATTCTAATAAAGGCAGGGATATTTATGGCAAAGACCTTCTACCACTTCTTGATGAAATTTCGTCATCCCAATCCGAAAGACTCTATCAGTATGTTTGCTAATCATGCATACGAAGACCACAGCTTTCCAAAGATTTCAATAGATTACCATGAAATCAGCTCGTATTTAGAGTTAAACGGCTCTTATATGGAGAATATGGCCGTATTTGATGAGGCTTGGGATATTTATTTAATGACTGAAGGGTAAGATGCATTCATTCTTCTTTTTAAAAACTGAATCCCCTACACCGGAGCGATTTTTCGTTTGCCTGCATATACTAATGTATAAAAGAACTCACGACTGAATTCTTGAGAGGATGGAGGAAATGAGCGATCGAAAAAAATCAAAGTATAATATCGGTGATACAGTCGTGATCACGATGTATGGGACAGTTGGGAAAATCACGGATGTAAAATGGCTAGATGGTATGTACGTATATGAGGTAAATAAAAGTGAAGGGCTATATATGGAATCCAGTCTTCAAATGTTATCTGAATATGAAGGGGAAGTACTGGAGAAAGAACATATTGATATAGAATATAAATACTTCTTCGGTGATTTAGTGCAAGTGAAGGGCTATGGTTCGGATCTTTTCAAGATTATTGGATTTAGAACTGAAATTTGGCGTTATAAAGAGGATGCTTGGGAAGATGTGATTTACGAGCTTTCAAGAATTAATGATGCAGAATGGCTAGAAGCTGGAGAAGAAGAATTAACCCTTGTTGCTGATGCGGAAAGTGCTGATGCCTTTATCAAAAAGCTTGGTCTCCTTTATTTGATCAATAAAAAGGAAAAGCTTACTGAACGGAAGGAATCAAAAGAACAAAAAGGAAACACTTTCCGGAGGGCAGAAAAGGAATTGCTTTCAAGTTTAAAAGAAAAAAGATTATTAATTGATGGGTTGCTAGATATATATAATGACTACCGAATTTTATATGAAATGTTTCATGATGAGGAATATAAGCATATTATGCGTGTGATTGTAAGAAAGCTGAAACAAATTGTTAATAATGACGGAAAAAGTATGGTTTAAATAAGGCCAATAAACTGTATCATTATATATGCGATGAAAGGTATTCCCAACCATAATATAAGCTTAAATAAGCTGGATAAAAATCGGCTATATATGTCAAGGACCATACTCTCATCCTTATTCACATCTTCTTTGAATTCTGCTACTAGTCTAGAGATACCAGTCATTTCTTCTCCTCCACTCAGATAAATATTTTCTTATGTTCATATGTATGCTCGTCCACAAATTTAATGCCTCGAAAGAAATAGAATTTTGGGCAGATAGCCAAAGAATTTCTGTTTTATTAGATGGTCTGCATGAAAAGGTGCAAGACATCATACATTCTCTACAAAGGGGGCGGTGCAGTGAGGGAAATTGAGGTTTTTATTGATACAGAAGAAATTGCAGAATTTTTCTTTCATGAGCTGACAAAACGAGGATATGTGCCTGCTGAAGGGGAATTAGATGAGCTCGCAGATATTACATTCGAATACTTATTGCAAAAATGTATTATTGATGAAGAAATTGAAGAGGAATAATATAGAAAAATGACGAGGCTGCGCTCGTCATTTTTTAGTTCTAACAAAAATAAAAATATATAAATAATGAAACTTTTAAAATATATGGCTCGTATAGTTTTTATAAAGAAAAAAAGATGTAATGGGAGGATTATCTTATGTCATTTTTTAATAAGATGTTAGCTAGTGTTGGAATTGGTTCTGCAAAGGTGGATACGAAACTTGAAAGTGATACGGTGGCACCGGGAGGAGAAATTCGTGGTGTCGTTGAAATTCAAGGTGGCAATGTAGAACAACGAATTGACGATATATATTTATCCCTAAATACAACGTATGTGAAAGAATCGGATGATAAAAAATATACAGTTTCAGGCTTAATTGACCGTTTTCGTTTAACAGAGTCATTTGTTCTTATGGCCAATGAGAAAAAAGTAATTCCTTTCTCATTTCTTCTGCCTATTGATACACCAATTTCCATTGGAAAAACAAAGGTATGGATTGCAACAGGCTTAGATATTAAAAATGCGGTGGATCCAACAGATAAAGATTATCTTCGCGTAGTGCCGAATGAACTGATGGATTCCGTTTTGCAGGCGATGGGTGGACTAGGCTTTAGATTAAGGGAAGCTGAATGTGAACAAGCACCACATCGCCTGCGCCGCCGGCTTCCGTTTATACAGGAATTCGAATTTATTCCAACATCAGGGCCTTACCGCGGCCGCTTGGATGAATTAGAAATTACCTTCCTCCCGATTTCTAACACGGATACGGAAATATGGATGCAAGTCGATAGAAAAGTAAGAGGCTTAGGAAGTTTATTCTCTGAGGCTCTTAATATGGATGAATCCAATATTCGTTTCACTGTTAATCGAGGAGATATTCCATATATGCAGCAAAAAATCCAGTCCATTATTCAAAGTTATGCATGATATCCTTTTATTCCTAAAAAAATAAGCCTGTCATGGGCTTATTTTTTTTGAATTGAACCGGCAAGTGGATTATCTGTAAATGAAAGGAGGAATAAATGTATAAAGAGCAGTATCTGTGGATCTAAAGTCTTCATCTGAGATGATGCCGTGCACACCAAGCCGTTGCATGGCCTGTAATACATATGCATCTTTAATCGTCCACGAAAAAATTTCAAAACCGTATTTTTTTGCATAGCGGATAAATGGCTGTGTGAGTAACTGATGATGAATGGAAAGGAAGGAGGCGAATGAACGGTAGGAGTCTAAATGAAAAAGGTCGAGCGGTTCGTTTAATAGGAGTCCAGTTGAAATATTTGGTGTTATCGTATGAAACTTTTCCATCTCATTTGTATTAAAGGATTGCACCTTTAGTGAGCTTGGCTTGAGTCCAATTTCAATATAGGATTTCAGGATGCTAGATAATAATTCAGTCATTTCTGGTTGATTTTCAGGTGACTTCATTTCAATTAGTAATCCGATCTTTCCACCGAATTGAAGGAGTATTTCTTCGAGTAATGGTACTTTTTCATTGCTGAACTCTGGAGAAAACCAGGAGCCTGCATCGAGCATTTTTATTTCCTGAATCGTTAGATCACCGATATAACCCTCCCCATTTGTCGTTCTTCTTACATCTGCATCATGAATGACAACTAAATGTCCATCCTTACTGACTCTTACATCAAGTTCAATATAATCAAAACCAAGATCAATTGCTTTTTGGAAAGAAGCAATTGTGTTTTCTGGAGCATATAAAGAAGCGCCTCTATGGGCAATAGATTGGAAAGGCTGAAGCGGGTGGAAGAAATAAGTTAGGCTAGAGATCATAAACCAAATGGCAAGTGATAACAAAAAGGGTTTTTTGAAAGAAGTTGAAACCCACAATATCCATCCCTCCATTAGATTGTTTTTTATAGTATATGAGAGATCGAACGAAATGTAAGCGCTATCATTATAAAAACCTCAAATTTCGACAAAAATCGTTGTTTTTCATTGAAGGAAATAACATAGGAGAACACGAAAGAGAAGAACTAATGTCAATTTTGTCAATTGAATTAAAATGTCTTAAGGAGGGATTGCAAATTGCTGAAAGAGCTAACCAAGACTAAGAAAAAAGAGTATGATGTGACTATTTTTCAAACGCCAGAATTTCGGCAGAACAAAGGATTTCGTGAAGTGTATCGATTGTCGATTGAAGGAACTGACCATGAAGAATGTATGTATTCAGTGTTTGCAATATTCAATGTTAATGACCTCATCCCTGATGATTTTAAGGGGCGTTATATTACGACTGGAGACATTCTATTCATCGATGAAGGACGTGGGGGCCAATATTATTACCAATTGAAGCCTGGTGGCTGGAAACCTGTTAATCGAGTTCTCATTAGATAACAAATGTGTAAGAGAAAGGAGAGCGGTATGCTCCCCTTATTCAGTGTTGGAACCAGGATTTCCTTTTCTGCCACCTTGTGCAGAAAACTCTTTTCCATGGGCTTCCTGTTCAGCAATAATTGCTTCTGGTGGAATGTGATTATTTTTTTTCGGCGAATTGATTCGATTTCGATGTTTTTTACCCATATGCATCCTCCTCTTACTTACTGTTTTTTATTCTTCGTTTTTAGCGCTTTTGAGGTATTAGGTGGATTACCATCAGAGCTTGCTGTTGGATTTGTTTCATTCGCATGCTGCACTGCCTGACGTAACTTCTTGCTCATTCTTTCCTGTGGCATGATTACACCCTCCTTTGGAAAAGCTATTGATAGCATACCCGTGTAAACGAAAATTCATGCTAGAACTTGAACGTATCTAGGGAAATGGATATTATGGTATAATGGCTGGAGAAAATATTGGAGGTTAGACAAATGAGTATTCATATAGGTGCAAAGGAAAATGAAATAGCTGAAACGGTTCTCTTACCAGGAGATCCACTTAGAGCTAAATATATTGCAGAAACTTTCTTGGAAAATGCAACATGCTATAACGAAGTACGTAATATGTTTGGATATACGGGTACATATAAAGGGAAACCAATTTCTGTTCAAGGTACAGGGATGGGTGTTCCTTCAATCTCCATCTATATTAATGAGTTAATGAACAGCTATAACGTGCAGAATCTGATTCGCGTAGGAACATGCGGTGCAATCCAAAAAGATGTGAAGGTACGTGATGTTATTCTTGCTATGACAGCATCAACAGACTCGCAAATGAATCGTTTGACATTTGGAGGTGTTGACTTCGCACCAACAGCGAACTTTGACTTATTGAAAAAAGCTTATGATACAGGTACAGAGAAGGGGCTAAATCTAAAAGTAGGAAATGTCTTTACAGCAGATATGTTCTATAATGATAATTCCGAATTAGAAAAATGGGCAAGCTATCAGATTTTGGCAATTGAAATGGAAACGGCCGCACTATATACTTTAGCTGCTAAGTATGATAGAAAAGCATTATCAGTCTTAACTGTAAGCGACCATATCCTAACAGGCGAAGAAACAACAGCTGATGAAAGACAATCTACATTTAATGAAATGATCGAGGTTGCACTAGAAGCAGCAATTAAAGAGTGATTTTGAGTGGGTGAACTGGTTCAGTAATTTGAACCAGTTTTATTCTTTTCTGTGTAAAAAAATCGTTGATCCTCAGGAAAGTTTTTAACTCTGAAAAAAATTTCTATTCGTGTTAAAATATTTATGCTTCATAGTTTGATAGAAATAGGTGGGAAAGATGAAAAAAGTTATTGCTGTATCAGCAACTCTATGTTTACTGCTTTCAGGATGCAGTCAGGTGGACTCTTTATTAGAAAAAGTTCCGTTTTTACAAAAAGATAACGAGTCTGAGAGTACAATAGATAAAACTGATGCTAATAAAGAGCAACAAGATCTAAATCAAGAAACAGATCAGGCTGAGGAAGATGTACCAACCCTTGATGCAAAATTCTTTAATGAAGTGAAAGTGGTTGATGGAAAAAATGTAATCCAAAACCCAACAAACTTTTTGGTTTTGGTTAATAAGGAATTAAGCCTTCCTGATGGCTATATACCGGAAGATCTAGTTAGGCCAAATGTGTTATTCTCCTTTGGGGATCAAGATATTGAAAAAAGCTATATGCGTCAAGATGCTGCCACAGCACTTGAAATAATGTTTGAAGAAGCAAAAAAGGCAGGAATTCATCTATTTGCTGTTTCTGGATACCGCTCTTATACTAGGCAATCGCAAGTATTTAGTGCAGAGGTAAGTAAATTTGGTGAAGAAAATGCATCTTTGTCTGTTGCAATTCCTGGGACCAGTGAGCATCAGACAGGCTTATCGATGGATTTATCCAGCCAAAGTGCACAATTTGAACTATCTGAACAATTTGGTGAAACGACTGAAGGGAAGTGGATGGCAGAAAATGCCCACCATTACGGTTTTATTCTGCGCTACCCGAAAGGCAAGGAAGGAATAACAGGCTATAAATATGAGCCATGGCATTTCAGATATGTAGGTAAAGAGGCTGCAGCAGTTATCTATGAAAATAAGTGGACATTAGAAGAATACTTTGGAACAGTGAAGAAAATATAGGGGTTTTAGACTTTGTAGGAATGAACAGGTGCCTGCGCTTTTCTTTGTTCTTTTGATAATAAAAATGGTATTCTAAACAGTAAGGATTTGAGGAGTTATACGGTAGACGAAAGTGGTGAGGATTTTGCAAAGCGAGGAAACAAATCAGGATAAGCCTGAAAAGCAGCCGAGATTAATCCGTATGAAAAAGCTGCAATTTATTATCTTACTGTTTGCAGTTGTCATTATTTCTGCAGGGGTACCAACTTTTGTATTTATGTTTGGTAACGAAAAAGCAGTAGGAAATGATGGAGAACGAAGCGAATTCCAAAAATTATATGCGGCGTTTGATTCATTAAAAGACTCCTATTTCAAGGAAGTCGATCAGGATAAGCTCATAAATGGTGCGATCAATGGTATGGTTGACGCACTTGAAGATCCATATTCAGATTATATGAGTGTAGATGAGGCGGAAAGCTTCCATCAAAGTATCTCTTCTTCATTTCAAGGAATTGGAGCAGAAATTCAGGAACAAGAAGGCTTCATTGTGATTGTTTCGCCTTTAAAAGGCTCTCCAGCTGAAGAGGCTGGGTTAAAACCAAATGATAAGGTGTTAGCAGTTGATGGGAAAAGCCTTCAAGGAATGAGTTCGACTGAGGCTGTTCTATTAATTAGAGGAGAAAAGGGAACAAAGGTAGAGTTATCCATTCAAAGACCAGGGGTGGAAGAAGAAATGACTGTTCCGATTATACGTGATACTATTCCAATCGAAACGGTCTATGGTGAAATGCTTGAAGATGGGATTGCTAAAGTACAAATTACTTCTTTCTCGGAACATACTTCCGAAGAACTTGTGAAAGTGTTAAATGACATGCAGGGAAAAGGGATGAAGGGACTGATCCTTGATTTAAGACAAAATCCGGGCGGTTTATTGAATCAGGCAGTTGATATCTCAAGTATGTTTGTACCTAAAGGTGAGATTATCTTCCAAATTGAGGATCGCAATGGAAAAAGGGAAGAATTTAAATCAAAAGGGTCAAATAACCCCAATATTCCACTCGTTGTTGTCATTGACAAAGGAAGTGCAAGTGCATCAGAGATTCTTGCTGGTGCTGTAAAAGAATCGGCTAATATTTCACTAGTAGGAGAAAAATCATTTGGAAAAGGAACTGTTCAGAGAGCACAGGATTTTTCAGATGGTTCAAATATGAAGTTCACAACGGAAAAATGGCTAACGCCAAATGCCAATTGGATTCATGAAAAAGGCATTGTTCCTGATTATGAAGTGGCATTGCCAGAATATGCTTCTTTGCCATTTATTAATCCAGATTTGGAATTAAAGCTTTCTTCTTCTTCAAATCAAGTAAAAACAGCACAGCAAATGCTTAAGGCAATTGGTTATGATCCAGGAAGAGAAGACGGTTTCTTTGATGAAAAAACGAAACAAATAGTTGAAAAGTTCCAAGCAGCAGAAAAACTCGATGTTAATGGTGTGCTAACGGGTAAATCTACGCTTGTTCTTATGGAAAGATTGCGCGAGAAGCTAGATAAAGACGATACACAAATCAAAAAAGCGGCAGAGATTCTAAAGCAGGAAATGGGTTCTTAAGATAGATAAGTAACTTGCACGCAAGTACAGAAGCGCTCTCCTAAATCAAGGTGAGTGCTTTTGTTTAATTGCTGAAAGAAATCATTCTAGAATAGTTGAAGCAAAAGAGGTGTTACCTTGAAACAAATCATTCACCTGAATGAACAAATAAGACAAGAGATTATCTCCATTGAAGCAGAATGCGAGCGTTTAGGAGAAAAGCTTAAAGAAAAATACAAAAATGATTTTGAAATAATAAATGAACGAATTGTGATTGAATTAATTCGGGAAATAAAAGGAAAAGCAGCAGCGAGGGATGATATATTTATCGTTAACTATGAATCCTATCTCGAATTAGGTGTTGAAAAAGAAAATATGTATTTTCCTAATGTATATATTCCAGTTTGGAAATGCAAAAATGAAATGTTCCACAATATAGGTCTGTTAATGGAAGGAAATATTCAAGCCTTAGAAAAGAAAATACAGAAAATTATTTCCGAAATGTGTGAAGATCACAAGAGAGAAAGGAGTCTTAAATGATTAAAACAGAAATCTATATTCTGGCCGGTTTCTTAGGCAGCGGGAAAACGACATTACTTAAACAACTGCTTACTGACGAAAAGAAACAGGGCCGAAAAGTGGCAGTCATGATGAATGAACTAGGAAAAGTATCTATTGATTCAGATGCTGTTGATGAGGATGTCCCACTAAAGGAATTGCTTGATGGATGCATTTGCTGTACGATTCAAGATAAATTAGAGGCCCAACTTCAAGGCTTGCTAGTGATGGAGAAGCCTGATGTTATTTACATCGAAGCAACCGGTGCTGCTCATCCTGTCGAAGTATTGGATGCAGTTTTGTCTCCGCTTTTTGCAGATCGGATGATTGTTAAAGGAATTCTTTCTATTGTTGATGGAAAACGCTGGCTTGATCGGAAATTACTCAGCCCTCAGGTACAGCAGCTGTTAATTGAGCAAATTCGGCATGCTGATTTAATCGTACTCAATAAAATAGATGAATTAACAGAAGGGGAGCAAGCGAGGCTGACAATGGAAATACAGGCGATAAATGCCCATGCTTTTTCAATATTAACCTCCTATGCGAAAGTGCCTATTCAGCAGATTCGAAAGTTATCTTTAAGTGCAAAAACAGATCAAGTACGCTCTCATGTGGGTATTGACCTGAAATTAAGCACCTTTGTTTATCAATTTAAACACCCAATTGACCAAACAGACTTTGAATCTTTTTTAAGAAATCTGCCAGATACGATTTATCGGATCAAAGGCTATGTGAAATTCCATTCCTCTAGATATCCTGATCTTTTTCAGTTTTCCTATGGGATGCCATTATTTATGAAGGAAAACATGAATATGCCGCTAAATATGGTATTTATTGGGGAAAATATTGATTGGAATCATGTAGATGCTCAGCTTAGTGCTTTGGAAAACCATTAATTTCATATTACATGATGAAAAACGTGTTCAATTGAACACGTTTTTTTGATGAATACTATGGCTGGCTTTTTGGAAAACTTTTTGGAGAGAGGGTGGAGTTTTTTTCAAGAAAATAAATGATGAAATTGAGTGGACGAAATGAAATCTTGTCTTGCAATACTACTATCAATTATTATCCTTTCGAATGGAGCAATTACTTTTGCTAAAGAAGATGGGGTAGGTATACAGATTGAAATGCTCGAATGGGATAAGGTTAACCAAGTGCTTCCGAAATACAGCAAATTTACTGTTATGGATGTAGAAACCGGTAAGAAATTTAAGGTGCAAAGACGTGCAGGAAGTAATCATGCAGATGTACAGCCATTAACTTCGAAAGATACAAAGATCATGAAAGAAATATATAGCGGGAAATGGAGCTGGAAGAGGCGAGCAATTATTGTCATCCATCATAATCAGTGGATTGCGGGTTCTATGCATGGGATGCCTCATGGAGCTGGTGCTTTAGAAAATAATTTTCCGGGACACTTTTGCATTCACTTTTATGGAAGTACAACACATCGGACAAACTTTATGGATTTATCGCATAAATTAATGATTCTTAAGTCGGCGGGGAAACTTCAGTCGTATGTAAATAAGGCAGATCCGTTTGAAATCATTCGTGCATACGTAGCTGGATTAAAGCAGCAGGACAATCGAATAATTTCTGCGATCTCTTTACAGCAGCGCAAATGGAAACAGGATCTTCAAACGATTGAAAATATTCATCTGAATCGAATGGCTGTTCTTCCTGTTGAAGATCTTTCTGGGGAACTAAGTTTAGAGGTGCCAGTAGAATTTGATATTCAAATTGAAAATTATGGGAGAGTGTTTTATAAAGGAAATATTTATTTAATCAGATTCTCACCTGCTGATGCATGGAAAGTAGATCATATTCAATTCCTAAAGGATAGTAAGATTTTTAAAGATAAGCATTGAAAAAAGCTTGAGAAAAAACTTCTCAAGCTTTAATTCTTTTCGCCAAACTTTATGAATGTCTTTTCATCCTCTACTAACCCACATGCACCGCATTGCACTTTATATTCTGGTCCCCTATAGGCCATATGGAAAGGGCTTAAGTTTTCACTTGTATACTCTTCGATAATTACCCCTGAATGAGGATCCATTTTAACTGATTGTGGAATTTGCTTAATAAGGTTAAACCGACTTTTGTTTGTTTTACAATTGGGACAGCAATAAGGTGTGCTCATACAAAATAGGTCTCCTTTCACAATAATTATCTCTATTCTTTGTACAAATGTTTCTATTTATGTAAAAATGGGTTAGATGAAAGAATTGATTAATGGAGGAAAGATAAATTGAGTACAGAAGTTAATTATAATTACTTATTAAATGAATATCGAACACTGTGGAATAATCGCTTACTTCCTGCTGACGAGGATGCCAAAATGATTCTTAATGAAGCAATTGCAAGAGAGTTGAAAGATGAAAACTCCCATCCAAGAGTACGAAAATCCTCATATGAAAAATTTTATTTAGCTGTGAATAGAATAATGGAATCAAATTTACTAGAGATGGATAAACAGCAATTGATTCAAATTCATCTAGCCGAAATGAAACGAATAGAAAAATAAATCCTCCACACTCCTTTCACAGTTTTATCACAAATCAAGTATAAAATAATAGAAACTAGAGTGTAAGAAGGGGATTTGTTGAAAAAATGTCAATTTCACATAGAATAGTGATTTTCTTGATAGCAGCTACTTTACTTTCCGCTTGTTCGATGAAAAGCTACCCGCCTATTCAAGAGAATGTCTCCATTGCAGCAACAGTAAATATTAAGGATAAGTCCATTACTTTCATTGATATTGATTCCCAAGAGAAGCTTGCAGAATGGGAAATGGAGAAGCCATACACAGGAGCTGTTATTTTACCTGACAAGGATACGATTTTATTATATGGTAAGCATGTTGAAACAGCTGATCTCTATTCATTAAAAATGGGGAAACTAATTGATACCTGGGAAACAGGCGAGGGAATTATTAACGGAAAAATGCTGCAAACCAATGCAGAAATTGCGTTAGTTGACCAAAATTTAGATAAAATCCGCTTCTTTAATATCGATGGAGAAGAACAGTGGCAAATGAGTACAGAGCGGGACCCGTTGACGATCTTAGAAGCTGAAAAGAGCAAACATCTATTTGTTCTCAGTTTTAACAGAGAGAAGTTGACTGTTATTGATTTAGATAAAAAAGAAAAGTTAAATGGGTACCCAATCCATCCATCTGCTGCTGGTGCATGGCTGAATGAAAACTTGAATGAGATCTGGATTGGCGGACATGGATCAGGGGCAGAAATTGAAAAGGATATTCATGTGTATGATTCACTATCTGGCCAATTTAAAAGGAAGATTCCTGCTCCATCCATGCCAGTTAACTTCTTAGGGATTAACAATCAAGTTTTCGTCCTTAGCCATGGAACAAGCATGCTTTATAAGCTGAATGAAATGGGAGAGGTGATCAATTCTGTCATTATTGGGGCCAATCCGTTTGATTGTGTATATATCAATGGTCAATTATTAATTGCAGGCTATGACAGTAATGATCTTCATATTGTTAACCCAGAAACTTTAGAGATCATTAAAACTATTCCAGTTGGAAGCGGGCCATTTCAAATTGTGCTGAGGGAGAGGAAATCATGATGCAATCTACTATCTTAATAATCGATGATGAGGAAGATATGAGGCATCTCACCGAAATGTATCTTGAAAACTCAGGCTATCGCTGCCATCTTGCTGCAAGTGGAAAAGAAGCTTATGAGCTTTTGAAACATACACCCATTGATCTAATCATTCTTGATATTATGATGCCTAATGAGGATGGTTTTCAGGTTTGCGCAAGAATTAGAGAGAAATACAATACGCCCATTATCTTTTTGTCAGCCAAAGGGGAAGAGTGGGATAAGGTGAAGGGCTTAAAGCTCGGTGGAGACGATTATATCGTAAAGCCATTTAGCCCTGGTGAACTAATAGCAAGAATAAGTGCTGTATTGAGAAGAACAGGAATGGTAAGTAATGAAGCTCAGTCACAAATACATATAGGAAAAATCTTTATCGATCGTATGGCAAGAACAGTTGTTGTTGAAGGAGAAGTCATTGCTCTAACACTTAAAGAGTTCGAATTACTGATTTTTTTAACCGATCACTATGCCCATGCTTTAAGCAGAGAACAGCTCCTGGAACATATATGGGGGATGGACTATTTAGGCAGTTTACGCACTGTGGATACGCATATAAAGACATTGAGGATGAAGCTTGGTGTTGGAGATTATATTCAAACTGTATGGGGAATCGGCTATAAACTAGAGGTGCCAGCGGAATGAAGTTCTTCATGGACAGTCTTGCCAAGAAGCTGTGGCTGACGATAACAGCTGCCATAGTTGTGACCATCGTGTACTCCTATTTTTTATCCTACCTCTTTTATGAAAAGCTATATGTTGAAAATGTGGAGAAAGCATTGCTTGAAGAAGGGAACCGTCTAGCTCTTGATTATGAAGGTGGCCCATTGACGAATGAACTGAAGGATAAAATTGATTGGTACAGTTCTAAATCGGAAACGGAAATATTCATCGTCAGTAATCCCCGTGAGTTAAGTGCCTGCTTGCCTTTTGATATTGATTATGAAACATTAATTAGCGGGGAAGAAAGAGAGAAGTTGCTTAATGGTCTGCCTGTTCAAAAGGTAGGGTTTGAGGAGAGATTTGACCGGAAGATAATGGCTGTTGTAATTCCCTTATTAGATGAAAATAGATTGGAAGGAATTATTTATTTATATATCCCATTAGCAAAGATTTCTGAGGTGACGACGGACTTTGCTTACTTGTGGCTGATTGCAGCTATTGTATTTTTGATTATTGCTATATTCTTAGGGACGATGCTCGTTAAGAGGCTGACAAAGCCGCTTCTGGATATGAAGCTGGCAGCAGGAAGAGTATCTAAGGGAGACTATTCAGTGAAAATTGCCAATGAATCAATGGATGAGATTGGCCAGCTCGCCCGTGCGTTTAACCAAATGTCTCTCTCGATTCAAAAGGAAGATGAGCGTAAGAAGGAATTTCTAGCAAATGTCTCTCATGAACTAAGAACACCGATTAGTTATGTTAAAGGGTATAGTGATGCATTACACTCAGGTATTGTACAGCAGGATGAGAGGAATAAATACTTAACGCTCATACATAGAGAAGCAGGTAGAATGGAGCGGCTTGTGGATGACCTTCTTGATCTATCTAAGCTCGATTCAGATGAATACAAAATGGTGAAGACCCCACTCCCTCTTGCTCAATTAATTGAAGATGCACTCCAAAAGTATATGCTTATAATGAAGAAGAAAAATGTATCTCTTCATTTAGAATTAGATCCCGACATTATTATTAATGGGGATGAAGGCAGGATTGAGCAGGTGCTTCAAAATATAATCGATAATTCTATTCGCTATACGGATACAGGAACAATTCATCTCAAAATGTTTAAGACAATAGATGGCTGTTGTATTGAAATTAAAGATACGGGTATTGGAATACCTGCTGAAGATTTGGATAAAATCAAACAGCGATTCTTCCGAGTCAATAAGGCAAGAACGAGAAAAGATGGGGGAACGGGTTTAGGACTTGCTATTGCTGAGAAACTAGTTAATCTGCATGGGGGCAATCTGCAAATTGATAGTAAACTTGGTAAGGGGACAATTGTTCAAATACATCTTCCAGTCCTAGATATTTAAAGAAACTTTCACATTCCTCACACAATTTCGGTCAATTATTAAGTGAATCATACTAAAGGAGATTATTCATATGAGAAAATTGCTATTCATTCTATTTCTGCTGGGGACTGTTTTATTTGTAGCGGCATGTTCTTCTGAAAGTAAAGAAGAAGAGGTTGCATTTCTTGAAGTAGATTTAACCATCAATCCTGAGAAAGCAGAAGTAAATGAGCCAGTTACTTTTGAAGCAAAGGTTACATATGGGGATGAAAAGGTAACAGATGCAGAGGATGTTAATTTTGAAATTTGGCGGGCAAATGATGAGCATCACGAGAAAGTAGTGGTTGAACATGCGGAAGATGGCATTTATCGCTTGGAAAAAAGCTTTACGGAAGAAGGCACCTATTATATTTATTCACATGTGACAGCTAAAAGCATGCATAGTATGCCTAAAAAAGAGTTCATTATCGGACAGCCAAGTGAACCAGAAGAAGATTCCTCATCTATGGATATGGATGAGAATGAAGGCGAACACGGCAGTCATTAAGAAAAAGCAGCCAGCTGGCTGCTTTTTCAGTTTAAAGATCTGCCCATATCTCTCCTGATTTTCTATCATTTAATATTCACATATGTAACATCCTCGTAATATAAGTAAAAGAAGAAGGCTATCCAAAAACCTGTCAATAGTCATTTAGTAGTTTTAATATGGAAGTACCCTCAATAGCTCTCCAAAAATACCAAAATTATCATTTCCGGTTTCTTCCAAGCTGTAGAAGGGAAAAGCCAAATAAATAAAGGGTTTATTCCAATTCTAGCAGATTTCCATTCTTTAAATTTTCTAATAATAACTAGTAAAATAGGTAAATGTAAATCCCTTCCTGAAATATTACTAGAAACCCCATGTTATGATGTGTGTACAAGTTACACAGCAACACAAAATTCAAAAACATACATCAGGGAGGATTTTCATAAATGAATAAAAAAGTGATTTTTTCAGTAGCAGCCGCAGCAGCATTATTAGTTTCAAATCCAGTGGTTAACAAGGCAGACGCAGCTTCTAATTGCCCGACGCCAAAACAAGTTAAGGTTCAATTCAATCAAGCTACTATTATTAATAATGATCAATTAAATAGCACACTTCAAAAATTGATGAAAGAATACAATATTAATTGGAATTTTAATCAAGTAAATAAACAACCAGTACAAAAACCAGTACAGAAGCCGGCAGAAAAGCCAGTACAGAAGCCAGCTGAAAAGCCGGTACAAAAGCCAGCTGAGAAACCAGTACAGCAACCAGCAGAAAAGCCAGTACAAAAGCCGGCAGAGAAGCCAGTACAGCAACCAGCTGAAAAGACACCTGTACAAACAGATCAATCTAAACCATCAACATCTGCATCATCAGCAGTAAGTGCTTATGAGCAAAAAGTATTAGAATTAACAAACCAAGAACGTGCAAAAAATGGCGTACCTGCTTTACAGCTTGATGTAGAATTAAGCAAGGTTGCACGTACAAAATCAGCTGATATGAAGGCTAAAGGATACTTTGATCATAACAGCCCAACTTACGGATCTCCATTTGATATGATGAAACAATTTGGTATCACATATAAGTCTGCAGGCGAAAATATTGCTATGGGTCAGCGTTCACCTGAAGAAGTAGTAACTGCATGGATGAATAGTGAAGGCCACCGTAAAAATATCTTAAATGCTAGCTACACACATCTAGGAGTAGGTCATGTAGCAGATGGCAACTACTGGACTCAAATGTTTATTGGTAAATAAATTAGAGTAGACAAAACGAGCAGTTCCAAGTAATTGGGACTGTTCTTTTTTATGGATAGATTTATGTTAATCTATATCTGTGACATCAATTTCTGAAAACTGCATATCAATATTTTTAGGGATTTTTACTTCGAGTATTCCATCTTTTATTTGTGCAGTCGTTCCCTTTTTTTTCACAAGAGCAGGGAGTGTGATGATGTGCTTATCATCGTATTCTGGAATATGCTCAATAATCATCTGATTTGATGTATGATAGAGCTTCATATCCTTCCGCCATTCCTCATTCTTAATCGGCACCCTTACATAAACAGAATCATGTGTCTCAAATACAGAAGAAGGGAGAGAAGAAGCTTGGCCTTGGGGTTTTTGCCCTGTCTGGAAGCCCTTTGCTAAATCTTGCGGGTTCATCATCCCCTGCATTTGTTCGGGGATCATTTGTCCCATCATGTTTTGGATATATTTATTGATATCTTCAGGATTCATTTGTTGCATTTTTTGCTTCGTATCCTTATGAAAAGGGAAGAGATTCCAAGGAAACATGAGGCATCATCCTTTCAAATACAGGAAAATTTTAAAAAAATCAAAGCTTCCATTCATAATATGCGGAGAAGGCTGCAACCGTTAAGAAAAGTTCAAGAGATGACGCAAGGAATAATGATGCAGTAATACATTTCATTTGCATAACGATAAGGTTCTTAATAATATATTGGTAATAATACATTAAATAAAATGCAATTACTGTGGGGTATGTCTGTGAGAGAGAAAACAGCCTTAATAACGGGAGGGGCAGCTGGAATCGGAAGAAAGACAGCCTTTCTTCTAGCTGAAAACGGAATTCATTTAGCAATTAATTACCGAGAAAGCAAGGAGAAAGCCGAATCTCTAGCTAGTGAGTTAACGAATAGGTTCGGGACAAAGAATATTTGTATTAAAGGTGATATTACTTCATTAGATGACTGCCGTAATATTGTCCAAAAAGCACTTTCAACCTTCTCAACGATCGATATTCTTGTTCATAATGCAGGCCCTTACATACATGAAAGAATAGTAATGACCGATTATCCATTTGAAAAGTGGAATGAATTGATCAATGGAAACCTAAATGCAGTGTTCTATTTATCAAAATTATTGATTCCAAAAATGCGCGAGAAAAAGTGGGGCCGAATAATAACCATTGGTTTTGATCGAGTAGAGACAGCTCCAGGCTGGATTTACCGCTCCGCATTTGCTGCTGCAAAAAGTGGAGTAGTCTCCTTAACAAAAACAATGGCACTCGAAGAAGCTGAAAATGGGATTACTGCTAATATGGTTTGTCCTGGGGATATCACCGGAGAATGGAAAGAGAAGGAAATTATTCAAGCGGTAGAAAGAATTGATAGTGATTCGCCAGTTGGCAGACCTGGAACAGGAGAAGACATTGCAAGGGTTATCACCTTTCTTGTTGACGAAAAGTCGGATTTCATAACCGGCAGTGTTATTTCTATTACAGGTGGTAAAGATGTCTTAGGAAAGGCATTCAGAGATCTGAAATAATGATGTCATGAATATTTTTCTCCCAGCATATATTGTTGTAAATCGGACAAGTATTAGGAGGGAAATTGGAATGGCTTATAAAGGGTCAAAGGGATGGTATATCCAGAAACTGAAGGAAACTGGTATTAGTAAACACCCAATCGAGCTAAGAAAACTTGAGCTGTACAAAACATTTATCGTTAGAAATTTATATCTTGAACTTATAGATAAGAACGAAAAGTAAAGAAAAACTCCCTTTCTGAAGGGGGTTTTTCTTTATTTTTTAAAAAGTATTAAATTTGTCATAACAATTTTGCAATTATGTGAACTTTTAAAAATCATGAATGAAATTAAATTCTTATGTGAAATATAGGTAGTAAAGAAATTTATCCACGGTATGACGTACAAAAATAACAAAGGAGCGAGAATCATGAATTTTAATTTAAACAGGATTAATCCGAATCAGACCCAAGTTTTATTTCACGATGGCCGCTTTGAAACACTTACGAATGAAGAGTTGGAGGAGTTAATGGGGCAGTTCGGTATAAGTGATAAACCAGATGAGTTTGAAGCGAATGTAACAGATTAATGGTTGTGCGAAATTTTCCCAAAATAAAAGAAGCCAATTAAATAATTGGCTTCTGCTAACTTTCATGCTTCTAATAAATGAGAAGCCTCTTGGATATCGGCAGCACCACTTCGTAAAACATGAAGGGTGTATAAATCCTTCGGAATCTCATATAAATTATATATCGGGCCATTTACATTTAATTGCTCATAAATGGATTTTCTTGATTCATTTGCTAGAACGACATAAGGCAGCTTCTCTGCCGCTTTTTGTGAACGAATATTTTCTTTTCTTATTTTCATAAAAATCGTTTCAATTCCAGCATCGTAAAAAAGTTCTTCAAAAAAAGCATCTTTTGCAATCTTATTATAGCCTTTCCCATGAAATGGCTTCCCAAGCCAAGTACCTAAAAATCCTGCATGATCCTGAATATCAAATAAATTAATGGTCCCGATCGGGGCTCCCCATTCATCAAGAATCGTGCGTGAAATAAGCTCTCCACGTTCTTCGGCTTCAATGGTTTGTTTAGTCATAAATATAAATTCATCATATGAATAGGCTTTATGGCGCACAAAAGGGAAGACATCTGGGTGTGTCATTAAATCGTACAGTACATGGCATTCATGGAAATCACGTTTCTTGAGCATAGGTTATCCCTCCAAGCTTGAGGACGTTCCTACTCCATGCCAAATAGAGTCTTTCGGTCCACCCTCGAAATTTTTTGTATGTTGCTAAAAAATTTCGGGGTGGGAATCGAACCCACTAGAACCAGTATGACTGGTGGCGCACCATTTGCCTTCCCTATTTCTATCGTTTCTGATATTAAATTTTTTATTTTCGCTAAAAAAATGATTTCACATTCGTATAATACTAAAAAACAATAAAAAAGGAAATAGTTTTTTAACTTATTTTTTTAGCGATTTTGTGTCAATTATCAACAGCGAATTTCTACAAAATTCAGGATTCTTCGTATGCAAAATCTCCATTTATCATCGTCCATTTTGGCTTTGCAAGATAATGGAAGGGGTGATGACTCCAAAGCACTAAATCAGCATCCTTTCCTGCTTCAATACTTCCAAGTTGATGATCGATCCGAAGGTTCTTAGCTGGTAGAATAGTAATGCCCTCTAGTGCCTTTTGTTCATTTAACCCCTCACGAACAGCGATGGAAGCACATAGATTTAGATACTGGATTGGTGTATATGGATGATCGGTCGTGATTGAAACTTCCACCCCATGATTGGTAAGTTCCTGATAGGTTTTCCACGTTTTATTTTTTAATTCAACTTTAGACCTTCTTGTTAATGTGGGACCGACCGAAACTTTTAGGTTAAGCCCGGCTAATTCTTCAGCAATGAGGTGCCCCTCTGTGCAATGTTCGATACGCAGATCAAGATTGAATTCCTCAGCAAATCGAATGGCTGATATGATATCATCTGCACGATGAGCATGTATTCGAACGGGGATTTCTCTTTTTAATGCTTGCATAATGGCAGCTGTTCTTAGTGAATCCGGGTGATATAAATGACTAGCTTCATAGAATGCTTCTCTAAGCATCCCCATGATTCCCATTCGGGTAATTGAGTCTTTATTTCCTTGGCTATGTATTCGCTTTGGATTTTCGCCGAGAGCAATCTTTAATCCTGCTGTTTCTTGAACGAGCATTTTTTTGATGTTTTTTCCAGCTGTTTTGATGACGGATGTTGTCCCGCCAATTACATTGGCGCTGCCAGGCATAATATGAGTTGTTGTAATCCCGTGTCTTACAGCGTCAGTAAATGCTGGGTCGAGTGGATGAACACCATCCATCGCACGAACATGGGGGCTCATTGCTTCAGCGGTTTCATTCGCGTCATTGCCAGCCCAGCCTGTCCCTTCATCATATAATCCCAAATGGGTATGGACATCAATAAATCCTGGCATTAAAAAATTGTAGCTGCAATCTATTATTCTTACATTCGGGTCGGCCATGATGAATTTTCCTGTCTTTACAATTTTTCCTGCATCTACTAATACATCACCATGAAAGGGTGCAGTTGTTATTGGATGGATGTAAGCATTTTTTAATAAAATTTTTGTCATAACAATCCTTTCCCCTACCTAAGATAAAGTGAAACTTTAATCATCGAAAGTCTCCCTTCATCTACACTAAGTGTTAGTAGAATCATTCTATGTTTGAGTGTTTCTCATATTTTAACAGGGTATAAGTGGATAAGGAATACAAATTTTGCTTACTGTCTTTTTTTATATAGAAAGTAAATAATGATTGAAGCAAAGGCAAGAAGAATGATTGGGATAATGACGGGTTCTGCATATTCTTTAATCTCTCGCCAATGATCCCCAAGTTCAATTCCAAGTAGTAAAAATAAAACGGTCCATGGGATCATGGCCGCTATTGTATAAATGCTAAATGTGGAAAGCGGCATTTTTGATATTCCTGCGGGGATAGAAATGGCATGGCGAATGATAGGAACAAAGCGAGCAGTAAAAATGACTCCTGTTCCATATTTCTGAAACCATCGTTCGGATGCGTCTAAATGAGAATGCTTAATTAATAGGAATTTCCCATATTTATCAAGAAAAGGTCTGCCGCCATAAAGTCCAATCCAATATAGGAAAAGCTGAGCAATTGTTCCACCAGCCACCCCAGCAATTAGTGCGCCCCAAAAATGGATTTTCCCTGTACTAACTAAATAGCCTCCGTAGCTCAAAACAACTTCACTTGGAATGATTTCAGCCATTAACCCTAAGGCAATGCCCAAATAGCCAAGCTGTGACAAGATCTCGAAAAAAGAAAGGATCCATTCTTTCAATTAAAAAGCCCCCTTACTTTAGGTATCATTTACTTAATTAAAAAACTCCTGTTATTTGTAGCACGAGTATGGAAATACCAAGAATCCAAACGTATATAGCAAAAATTCTCAATGAATTTTTCTTTAGGTAGTTGATCATCCAGACAACAGCCATATAGCCAAATAATGCGGAAGACAAGGTAGCGATAAATAAACTGCTGAGGGAAATAGCTTCTGTATGGCCTGATACCATTTCTCCAAATTGAAGGATGATTCCGCCCGCAATGGCAGGAATTGAAAGCAGAAAGGAGAAATAAGCGGCAGTTTCCCTGTCCAGCTTGCGGAAGAGCCCTGCAGCAATCGTAAGCCCAGATCTTGATATTGCTGGAAATATTGCGGCAGCTTGAAAAGTTCCGATAAATAATGCATCACCATAACTAATCTTGTCCATTTTCTTTGCTCCGTTTTTAATGCTGTCTGCCATCCAAAGAATGAATCCGGTAATTAAGAACTCCCATCCGATCGTAACCCCTGTTTTTGAAATTGAGTCAAACATGTCGCTAAAAAGATATCCAACGATTACAGCAGGGATGGTTCCAATCACCAGCAGCATCGAGAGCTTTCCAAATGGGTTCTTCAAGACTTGCAGCAGTTCATTTTTATAAATAACAAGAACAGCGAGCAATGTACCAACATGAAGCATAGTATCTAAAAACAGCCCAGCATCATCCAGACCGAATAAATGCCGGCCTAAATACAAATGACCTGTACTGGAAATGGGGAGAAATTCGGTAAGGCCTTGAATAATTCCGAGAATAAATGCTTCTAATTTAGACATCAAATCACATCATCCTTTATGAAAAAATATAATGATAATTAAGGTTGTCTTTACCAAGTTTATTCAAGTTGTCCTATTCAAGAACTGAAAATAGGTAAAGAATAAAAGGAAGTATTTTTAGATATCCGTCAAAATGTACGAAACTTTATCGAGTTTCAAGCGTACATAATATCATAGGAGAACTCATCCGTTTATAATTAAACGAACACTTACTAATAGAGGAAGTTTCCGAAAAAAGAGTTCATAAATAAATAGGGGGAATGACAAATGCCATCCAATGATGAAAGATTGCTGGCTGCAGCTATTTATGTATCAAGTTTTTTCACAACGATTATTGGTCCGCTTGTGATCTGGCTTTTAAAGAAAGATGAATCAGCGTATATTGATAGTCATGGAAAAGAGTATTTTAACTTCATCATTTCGTATGCAGTGTACTCAATCATCAGCATGATATTAATGATTGTATTAATTGGTTTTATTACGATTTGGATTGTCGGTGTTGCTGCTTTTGTTTTTACAATTATTGCAGCGGTGAAAGCATATGAAGGCAAGGAATACCGATTTCCGCTTGTATTTAGGCTTATTCGATAATAGGAAAGTCCTAGAGTTTGTATACTCTAGGATTTTTTTATTTTCTTTTGAACGAAATTCATTCTTATGCGTCATATAGGTGTAGATGAAATAAAAAAGGAGGAATCATAAAATGTCTGAAATCAACTGGGCAGTTATTGTTCCAATTATTGCTCCCATTATTCTTATTCAATTAATCCTTATGTTAATTGCCATCATTGATTTAGTCCGTAATGATAAAACAAACGGTCCGAAATGGCTGTGGATTTTATTAATTCTATTTGTGAATATTATTGGCCCGATTCTTTACTTTGTGGTCGGAAGGAGAAACAATTAATGGTTGTTGTAAAAGTAAAAGGGCTCAAGAAAAGCTATCAAAAACATGAAGTAATTAAAGGACTGGATTTTGAAATAAGGAAAGAGAAATGTATTGCATTGCTTGGGGCAAATGGTGCAGGGAAAACAACAATCTTGCAAATGCTTTCTGGATTAATAAAGGTCTCATCAGGCAATATCTCATTTACTGGGATTGAAGAAGGTGAGGATTTTCGAAAGTTAATTGGTTATCTCCCACAACATCCTGTTTTTTATGAGTGGATGACAGGTCGAGAGTTTTTGGAATATGCCGGAAAAATTGCGGGATTATCAAAACAAGATTCAAAAGTAAGAACAGAAGAGTTACTTGAACTTGTTGGCATTATGGAAGCGAAGAATCGCCGAATTGGGAAATACTCCGGTGGAATGAAGCAACGATTAGGGATCGCACAAGCTCTCATTCACCGTCCCCAATTGGTTATGCTAGATGAACCGGTTTCAGCATTGGATCCTTTTGGGCGCAGAGAAGTTCTGGAACTGTTGGAACGTTTGAAAAAGACTACGACAATACTTTTTTCGACTCATATTTTGAATGATGCGGAAGAAGTATGTGATGAAATCTTATTCCTTCATAATGGAAGATTAGTAGAATCAGGAACAATGGAACAGCTGCGTGATAAACATCAGCAGGCAAAAATTGACCTCGTATTTAAAGGGAAGGAAGATAAGTATATCGAGCATTTATCATCACTTGTAAAGGTTCAATCTGTCACCATAGAGGGGAGCAAAATTAGTTTTTTTGTTACAGATATCGAGCAAGCGAGAACTGTGTTTTTGAAGGAACTGGCAGAATTGAACTGGCCGCTTGTCAAATTTGAGATTAGCAGAACAAGTCTGGAGGATGTTTTTATGAAGGTGGTGGAGAAATGAGCCAGTGGATTACATTATTAAATAAAGAAATCTTAGAGATGTCGCGTAATTTTAAATGGATATGGGTTCCGATTGTCTTTATTCTAATCGCAGTAACAGAACCATTAACAGCCTATTATATGCCGCAAATCATTGATTCTCTAGGTGATTTGCCAGAAGGTGCGGTTATTGAATTGCCAGTTCCATCTGCACCTGAAGTATTAGTAGCATCTTTGAACCAATATAATACATTAGGCGTACTAGTCATTATATTAACCTCAATGGGTATAATTGCTGGAGAAAGAAAGAGTGGAGTAGCAGGACTTATTCTGGTTAAGCCAGTTTCTTACGCTGCATTTGTAACAGCAAAATGGGCTGGTGCAATGCTGTTGCTTTGGATTGCATATTTCATTGGGTATCTTGTTTCCTGGTATTATGTTGTTATTCTTTTTGAACCTATTGCATTCTCGGATTTTATCTGGTCCTTCCTTATATATGGGATTTGGCTATCATTTGTACTTACAATTACGGTTTTCTTTAACTCATTTCTCAAATCGCCAGGGGCTGTCGGCTTTATTTCAATGGCAGTTGTGATCGTATTAAGCCTTTTCAGCAGTATGTTTTCAAGATGGTTTGAATGGAGTCCATCGGTTTTGCCTTCGTATGTGAGTCAGTTTATTATTAATCAGGAGTTTCCATCAGATGCGTGGTCAGCAATCATTTTGTCTGTAGTTGGAATGATCATTCTATTGGTCGGAAGCATTGCTGTATTCCGCAGAAGAGAGCTAGCTTGAGCATGTAAATGAGCAGAAGCAAATTCATTCCCTCCTCCTTAGAAGATTTGGTAAGATAATAATGATAATCATTATGGGAGGAAGACGAACGGTGATGAACAATATTGGACTTGTTTTGGAGGGAGGAGGCATGCGCGGCGTCTATACGGCTGGCGTCCTAGAATATTTCTTGGAGCAGGAAATAAATTTCCCTTATGTGATAGGTGTTTCCGCTGGTGCTGGTGTCGCTGCCTCCTATTTATCCAAACAGAAGGGTCGGAACAAAATTGTAAATATTGATTATGTAACAGATCCTCGCTATATATCATGGCGAAACTTCATGAAGTCAAGGCAGCTTTTTGGAATGGATTTTATTTTTGATGAGATTCCGAACAAATATGTTCCCTATCATTTTGATGATTTTTACAGTAACAACGCCGAATTTGTTATCGGAACGACCGATTGTCAAACGGGGGAACCTGTCTATTTTGGAAAAAATGATTATGGAGAAGAAATGCTTAAAATTGTTAGAGCATCAAGTTCTTTGCCTTTTATTGCTCCTGAAGTCCATTTTCATAATCGGACCTTACTTGATGGAGGAATTAGTGATCCCATTCCAATTAAAAAGGCTCAGAATGATGGGTTTGATAAATCAGTAGTGATTTTAACTAGAAATAAAGGGTACAGAAAGAAGCCTTCGAAATTTCATTTCCTTGTCAAAAGGAAATACTCGCAGTATGACGGTCTGCAGCGAGCATTAGCAAGCCGTTATCAAAAGTACAATGATACAATCCGCTATCTTGAAGAAGAAGAGAGAAATGGCAGGGTGTTAATCATTCAGCCACAAGAACCATTAGAAGTAGGAAGAATGGAAAGAGATCCACGTAAACTTGAAAAGCTATATTTAAAAGGGTTTGAAGATGCGAAAAAGTATAAAGATAGGATTTGCAATTGGTAAGCAATGATAGTCATTTGACAAAATAGGGGCAGTCCAAAAGTCTAGAAAACGACGAATTGGGCTGCCCCTATTATTATTTATGTGCCGAGGAGCTTCATCTTTAAGACTGCTGCATATTCGCGGATAAATAGCGTCGCCTTTACAACTTTTGGTGTTTCAGCCGCTAAAGGGTATCCGTTAATTCCAACTTTATTTGCAAGAGTGGCTGCCCGATATAGATGGAAATTATTACTGACAATGACGGCTTCATCAATATCATAAAGCTCCTTTGTGAATTTTACATTTTCATATGTGGAAGTAGAACGATCTTCAATCAGGATACGTGTTTCATCAATATGATTCTCAACGAAGAATCGCCGGAGGGCCTCTGCTTCTGTTATATTTTCTCCTTTTCCTTGGCCGCCAGTAACAATAACAACGGTCTTGGGATTGTCTTCTAAATAAGAAAGGGCCATTTTTGCCCGGTAAAGCAAGCTTAGAGACATTTCTTCTCCATTTACTTTTGCTCCGAGAACGATGAGATAAGGAATATTGGCAGGAGGAGACTGATTGGCGGTCTTAATTATCTGTATATGAATAACCGAAATGATGATAACGGGAACGATTATTAATACACCTAAAAATATGAATTTTTTCATGTTTTCCCTCCTAAAAATCATGTTTTGGGAAGTTGATTAATAGAATAAAAGAGACTCTATTAATTAATAGCATATTCTCAGCCGATTAGGAAGGATTTCCCTTTTAATATAATAAGGAGTTTTTTCATGAATATTAAACAGTATTACAAAAAAACAGCCTCCATTTCATTGAGTGCCAGTCTTGCTTCACTTATTCCTCCGTTCTTTCTCATTATTTATGGAATCATGATTGCAAGAGATGGAAGAATGGTCCTGATTGTTCTCCCATTTCTCGTATATAGCTTTTTTTGTTATCAATATTATTTGGTTTGTGATCGGCGTTCAAAATCAATTATAGAAAACCCGACTGAACATATAAAGATGAATCAGACATTATTGAATGCAGATCATCTCCTTATTCATTTTCTGCCAGCACCCTCATTAAGACTGCTATTTTTTAGTCATGAGGGACAATTATTAGGAGAGCTCAAAGAAATGAAACAGCTATCTTTTAAATGGTTTTTGCCTCGTTTCTTGGACAAGTTTTTCGAAAAAAGATATGGACTTTACGATGAAACAAACAATTTGATAGCCACCTATATAGTAAATAAGAGTCAGATAAATGTAATGGATAAGAATAAGAAAATAGTAAACTTAATAAATCATATGGAGAGTGAAAGACGGTCGGAATCTATCTTTGAAAGCAGCAGGGAAGAGATTGTTGTTAAACGTTCGTTATTATTTATGGATTATCAATTTTTCCATAATCAAAAAAGAGTCGGCAGACTGCAAAAGGGCATGATGCCTGTGGAATGGGAAAGAAAGATTAAAGACCCGAATACCCCTGTCCTCTCCTTTGAAACGAAAGAGGATGAAGGACTAAAGATAACTATCCTTGCTATCCTTTCAAAAATCCTCCATTAATTAGTGATGTCAGAATGGAATATGGTTAAAGGGGTACAGAAGCATGCACGATTATAGTCTTTAGATGAATTATTATGTATGATAAGGCATATAGGATTTAATCTAAAGAGGGTGTATGCATGAAAAAATGGGCAGCGGGAGTAGCGATTGCCGTCGTTCTCTTATTCATTGCTGATAAATTTATTTTAAAAGATACCAGTAATCAAGTTGAACAAGTAGAAAAATACGAGAAAATAGAGAATGCTGGGGAACTGCCGATTGGTTTAAATGAAGGCAAAAGAGCACCTGATTTTGAATTGGTTGATTTAAATGGAAGGTCAGTGAAGTTAAGTGAATATAATGGGAAGCCTGTTCTTCTGAATTTCTGGGCAACCTGGTGTCCGCCTTGCATGGATGAAATGCCCCATATGGAAAAGCTCTATAAAAAATACAATAAAGAGGGATTTGAAATCCTTGCTGTCAATGTGACAACATCTGAAAAGGATCCAAAACATGTGGGGCAGTTTGTAGATGAATATAAACTAACTTTTCCCATTCCATTAGATGAAAAAGGGACTGTTTTTCATGAGTATGCCATAATTGGCTATCCAACAAGTTTTTTTATAGATTCTGATGGAGTGATTCGGAGAAAAGTAATGGGGCCGGTAATAGAGGAAGAGTTGGAAAAAGAAATTCTGAAACTACTTTAAAGAATAAACGATGAAGGACAAAAGTAGGTTGGAAAACGGGAGGACAGTCCTTCATCGATGGTATGAAGGACAAAGTACGTTCGATTAACAAAAAAATGTCCTTCATCGATGGTATGAAGGACAAAGTACGTTCGATTAACAAAAAAATGTCCTTCATCGATGGTATGAAGGACAAAGTATGTTCGGTTAACAAAAAAATGTCCTTCATCAATGGTATGAAGGACAAATCTCATTCAGCTAACTAGAAAAATGTCCTTCATCAATGGAATGAATGCCCCACTCAATTAGATAATGGAGGGGTAGTTTGTTCTGAATAGGGTTCGGCAAAATGTTGGTTACGACCCTGTTATTTTAATCAGTTAACCGTTCTTTAATTCTTCTCTTTCGGTACAGCATCATGCCTGCCTCGGCGATATCATTAACAGCAGAACGATTGATGAAAGCGCCAAAGAGCAAACCTGCAATTGGAATCATTTGAAAGAGTTTTTTCCAGCCAACCTGATCTCGATAGGTAAATACGACTTCGCGCCAGCCTTGAATTTCTGAAGCAACTTCTCTTTTTGCCCCTTCATCAGGTGAATCGATAAGGGAAAGCTGGTTCAAGATTGCCTTCTTCCCAACAATATCTGAAGAGACAAACTGGAGAACTTTGACAATATACATTCTTTCTTTTTTATCATTTGGATTATAGCCATAGCAAATCGCAATATCTTGAAGAGTTTTTAACTGCATGCCAAGCAGCAGTGGGATATCAATGGTTAAAGTAAAGATTCCGCCAATTCCTGTGCTTGCTCCTTGTACCGTTGCCAATCTTTTCCGATTGCTTGTTAGCTTTGTTACCGCCTGATCCATTTCCGTAATCGGAATCGAAGCAACGTCCTCTAAATTTTCCACTTCACGATTTGGGTAATATGACTTTATGGAAGAAACGGAGCTTAAATATCTCCCCCCGGATTGTACATACTGTCCTAGTTCGTCTAAGATAACACCGATCTTATTTTGTAAAAAAGCTGGAGTGAACTTGTCCAATAATTTAAAAGGAAGACGGCCAATCTTCTCCCAAAACCATAAATCACTTTGGTCTTTTTCCCAATCCTCGCTCTTTTTCAATTCTGTAAGCAATTGTTCTCTTGTTTCAGTCACAGTGCATGTATCCTTCCATTTCTAAGATATATTTCTATACGTGACAGCATACAAAAAAGATTCATACCTATTGGCAAAGTAATAAATTTTTGCTAAAATAATTCTTTGTGGCTCACCTGAATTTTTCAGGGGGAGCGGGTAGGGAGAGGGCTAATTGAATAGTTAGGTCGTTTCATCATGAAGAAAAACTGGTTTAACCATTTCTTTCAGCTTGAAGAAAATCAGACTTCGATTAAACGTGAGGTACTGGCAGGAATGATTGGTTTCTTTACAATCGTGTATATTATTGCCGTTAATTCACTTATTTTATCAGAAGCTGGAATTCCAATTGAAGCAGCTATTTTTGCAACAATCATTACATCTGTTGTTGGCTGTTTATTAATGGGATTTTGGGCAAATGTACCGATTCTCCTTGTGCCAGGTATGGGGATTAATGCATTATTCTCTTACACCATTGTTCAATCAATGGGGATGACATGGCAGGAAGCATTAGCAGTGGTCTTTGTTTCTGGTTTAATCTTTACTTTTGTTGCGTTTTCTCGTTTTTCGACCGTTTTAAGTGAATCCATTCCACAGTCATTGAAGGAAGCAATCACAGTGGGACTAGGTTTATTTTTAATGTTGATCGGATTGGAGAAGGGTGGAATCGTTGAGAAAGGGACAAACTCAATCATTGCACTTGGTGATCTTGGGGATCCGCAAGTACTTGCGACTGTCCTTACCTTCCTCATAGCGATCGTTCTTTTCATGCGCAATACACCAGGCAACTTTTTGATTACCGTTATTGCGGGTTCAGTAATTGCATGGCTATTTGGCTTGATCGATTTTACACCTTCACAAGAGAAAGCATTTATGTTGTCTGATTACATGGACGTTTTCGGTGCGATGTCATTTGATAATATCTTATCGATTACTTTCTGGATTGCGGTCTTTTCATTAACGATGGTCCTTGTATTTGAAAATATTGGACTCGTTCATGGACATGTTTCATTCATTAATCGTTCTGAACAGTTTCCTCGTGCCTTTCAAGCAAACTCCATATCAGCTATGCTGTCTGGTGTGTTTGGAACTAGTCCAACGGTGGCAACGGTGGAAAGTACTGCGGGCATGGCTGCTGGGGGAAGAACAGGTCTGACGACAATCATAACAGGCTTGCTGTTCGTAGTTTCAGCTTTTTTTATCCCAGTCATTAAACTGATCCCAAACAGTGCGATTGCACCGATCTTAATGATTATTGGCGGATTAATGCTGCAAAATATTCGTAATCTAGATTTGAAAGACTTAAGTGAAAGCTTTCCGGCATTTTTCATTATCGCAATGATTCCATTTACGTACAGTATCGCCGATGGAATAGCAGTTGGCTTTATTCTTTATCCGATACTCAAAATTGCGATCGGCAAAGCAAAGGAAGTTTCATTATCATTATATGTGATTGCAGGACTCTTTCTTTTCAATTTTGTTTTTCATGTAATAGGTTAATTAAGTAATTTTATATTGTAATAGGGAATAGGAGAGTGATCCTATTCCTTTTTTTAATCTATGGTTATTCAACTCTAGCTATTACATTACTTGTGAAAGTATTTCTTATTTCGCCCCCCTTAATGCTATAATTCATATATAATAAAGAAATATAAGAAATTTGCTAATCTTTTGTCGGAGGTATAACAATATGGAGGTTTTTGTTGCAAGGCAGCCGATTTTTAATGTGAAGGAAGAAGTGTTTGGCTATGAGCTTCTTTACCGCAGCAATCAAAAAGAGAATGCTTTCCCAGAGATAGATGGAGATCAGGCAACCACTGAACTCATTATCAATAGTTTCTTGAACATTGGGATTGATAAACTTTCAAGTGGTAAGCCTTGTTTCATTAATTTTACTGAAAATTTACTTAAGCTAAGGCTTCCGACTTATTTTAGACCACGTGAAATAGTGGTAGAAATACTAGAAACGGTTGAACCCAGTCCAGAGTTAATTGAGATATGTAAGGAACTAAAGGTGCTGGGCTACCAGATTGCACTTGATGATTTTGTACTGAATGAATTAAACCCATATACTTATGATTTATTGAAATACGCAGATATCATTAAGGTGGATTTTCTGAATACACCAATTGAAATGCGGGAGAAAATTGAAGCGATTGTTAGATCATTAGCGTTGGAATTGGTAGCAGAAAAGGTCGAAACGAGAGAGGGATTTGAAGAAGCCAAAAGGCGAGGCTATCATTATTTTCAAGGCTATTTCTTTGCTAAGCCGATGATTATGTCTACACATGATGTACCAGCCTATTTTCATTCCTATTATGAAATGATTCAGAATTTATCGATGACAGAACCGAGTATCGACCGAATTACTGAGTTGATCGAAAGGGATATTTCATTATCATATAAATTGCTAAAATTAATCAACTCCCCTGCCTATAGGCCGAAACAAAAGATTAATTCCATTCGGCAAGCTGTCGTCCTTCTAGGATTAATTGAGCTGCAAAAGTGGATTTATGTTCTTGCTGTTCGAGAATCAACGATTGGAAAAAAAGTAATCTCTCAGGAAATGATTCAAATCAGTCTTACAAGGGCAAAGATGTGTGAGGAGATTGAAAAAATCAGATTTAATCAAATTTCATCGCCTAGTAATTTTATGACTGGTATGTTTTCGATGGTTGATACCCTTTTAAGTGTTCCGATGGATGTGATTTTGCAGGAGCTGCCACTTGATGAAGAGATTTGTGAAGCTTTAGTAGGAAAGGATAATCCGCTAAAGAAAGTTTTAGACCTTGTTCTAGCTGTTGAAAAGGCGGAGTGGACTGTAATCAGCGAGAAATGCAGAGAATTAAATATTGATGAGAAGGATTTATTTAAGATCTATGCAGAATCATTAAACTGGGCAAATGAGCTTGTTGAAGTAGAAAAATTAATTTAAATAAACAAACCTGCTATTTTAGATGGCAGGTTTATTTATTTTTCAAGAAATCCAACACTGGGCCAAACTTCTGATTAGCCTTTGCCTCAAAAAAACGCTGAAATGGATCACCGATCCTATTTATTCTTTGAATGATATCGGGAATTTGAAAATCAACGATTGATAACTGCTCATTCACTTCCTCCCAGTAAAGTGGTGTGGCGACAGTAGCCTCTTTTGTTCCCCGTGGCGAGTAAGGTGCAATGATTGTTTTCCCCTCAGCATGCTGAATATAATCAATATATAGCCGGTCTCCGCGTTTTTTTTTCATTCGTTCAATTGTAAAAGAATCGGGATCTTTCGAAACTAAATAATTCGCAATAAAAGTGGTGAATAATCTTGTCTCCTCATAAGAATATGTATTCTCAGGCAGGGGGAGATATATTTGCAGCCCTTTATTCCCTGATGTTTTTACAAAGCCGATTAAATTCAGCTGATCGAGAATTTCCTTGATATAGCCTGCTGCTTTAACGGCAAGTCCAAAGTCATCTCTTGATGGAGGGTCGAGATCAAACACAATTTCACTTGGTTTATGATTATTTATCGTTTGAAATGGAATATGGTATTCGAAGGCAAGCTGATTTCCAAGCCAAAGAAAAGTTTTTAATTGATTGCAGACAATGTATTCGATTCCTTCCGCCATTATTGTTTCAACAAAATCTGGTGCATAATCAGGGCAGCTTTTTTGATAAAATGACTCTCCAAAAACCCCGTGTGGATAGCGAATGACTGTCAATAATCGATCCTTTAAAAAAGGCAGAATATAAGGTGAAATCTCACTTAAATAGTGAATGAAATCAATCTTCTGAATGGCTGGAGATTCCCATAACGGTTTATTTGGGTGGGTAATTTCTATGCCAGGAGGGAGATTCCTTTGTCCATGAATAAATTGGTTCATGGTACATGCTTCAGGTTTTAAATCAAATCTGAACTGGTGAAAGTGCGGTTCCCTCATCTGCCCCTCATATAATTCTAAATATTTTACTTCAATACAAATGGCCGGATCGACTTTTATAAAGCGACTGTCTTCTTCTGTTTTATTATCTTTAATAATTTTAAAAAGGGCATTTTTTTCTTCAGGCTTTAATCCAAAGATAAAATGGCCAATTGAGATAATTTCTTCATTTTGAAAAACCCCAGTATAGAAATAACTATTTGACTTTTCGTAGGCTGTGATAAAACAAGTTACATATTTCCAGTTTTTGTATTTTAACCATGATGTTGTTCTTTTTCCTTCTTCCCATTTGTTATTTACTTGTTTGGCGACAATCCCTTCCCCATCGTATAGAACAACCTTTTCCCATACATCATTGAAGCTTTTATAAGAAGGGAGGAATTGTATTAACTCAGAACTATCTTCATTTGGTTGAAGAGGGAGGGAACATCTGTTAAAAAAAGAAGTTAATTGTGCTTTTCTCCATTCGTATTGTTTATTTATGATTGTCTTTCCTCTCAGTTCAATTACATCAAATATGAGAAATCTGCATGGGGAAGCAGTAGCTTTCTCTGCTATTCGATCTTTTGACCGCATCCTTCCCCTGACTTGAATCGATCCAAAGTTTGCTTTATATGCATTTTCTAGAAGAACCAATTCTCCATCTAAAGTAAGTGGAAGGAACGGGGCGAATTTCGATTTGTTTGTTTCAAGGTATGAAATTATTTCAGGGAATAATTCAGATAATGACTTGCCATTTCTGCTCTCCAGTTTCATTTCATTTTTGTTCCAATGCAAAATGGCCCTAAAGCCATCATACTTAACCTCGTACAGCCAATCCTCCCCTTTGGGAACCTCAAAGGTTAGGCTGGGCAACATGGGCTTCATATTTTTATCCTTCCTTTCGAAGCATACTATGATTATTTTTTCCAATTCCATTTAAACTACTCAATATCTGCGTGATAATGACGGATACTGATTTACCAAATGTTTTTACGTATGCATCCTATCAAATCTCATAAATTATAAACAAAAAGATTGGAGAATCACTATGCATACCATATGGAAAGGAAGCATTAGCTTTGGTCTCGTGAATATCCCGATTAAGCTACATGCAGCTACAGAGGATAAGGACATTAAGCTTAGAAATCTTCATAAAGAATGCCATTCCCCAATTAAATATGAAAAGGTCTGTCCTATTTGTGATGTGGAGGTTAAGACAGAAGACATTGTTAAAGCTTATGAATACACAAAAGGGAAATTTGTTGTTCTCGACGATGAGGAATTGGAAAAGTTGAAAAAGGAAAAAGAGGATAAGGCAGTTGAAATCATTGACTTTGTAAAGATGGGGCAGATTGATCCGATTTATTATGATCGTACCTATTATATGTCTCCTGGTGATGGCGGAGGAAAGGCTTATTCTTTATTAAGGAAGGCATTAGAAGAGTCTGAAAAAGTGGGGCTTGCAAAAATAATTATCCGCTCAAAGGAGCAGCTGGCTGTCCTTCGCGTTTATAAAAATACGCTTGTGATGGAAACCATTCATTATCCAGACGAGGTTCGAAATTCTGAAGATGTGCCGAATGTCCCTGAAGTTGATAAAGTAACGAAAAAGGAAATTGATACAGCCATTCTGTTGATTGACCAATTAACAACAGACTTTGAGCCTGAGAAATATACGGATGACTACCGGACAGCATTGCTTGAACTAATCGAATCGAAACGAACGGGCAAGGAAATGGTTACACCTGTTGAGAATGCGCCTGCTTCAAACGTGACCGATTTAATGGCGGCGCTACAAGCATCAATTGATAATACGAAGCCGAAAAAGCCTGCAGCTAAGAAGAAACGGGCAACAGCGAAAACGAAAGAGAAGAAGGAAGCATAATAGGGCAGACTCGAACGATAAGCAGCTAATTGGATTCTAGTACATTGTCTTTTTATTCTTGTTATGGCAGCTATTTCAGCATATGATTAAGGGAAACCAATTAGTCGGAGTGAAAAAAATGGAACAAAAAATACTGCCAGCTTCATCAACTATGAAAGAGTTTGAGCAATTTTTAGATAGTCCATATCAAATAGGTGTATTCCTGGGAATGCATATTGCCCAATTGAAACATATTAACCAGATGGCAAAAGAACAGGGGAAAAAGATGATCTATCATGTGGATATGATCCACGGATTAAAAAGTGATGATTTTGCAGTGGAATATATTTGTCAGGAATTTAAGCCATACGGTTTAATTTCCACAAAATCTAGTGTTATTCTAAAAGCGAAGCAAAAAGGAGTAGTGGCTGTACAGAGAATATTTCTTCTGGATAATCATGCACTTGAAAAAAGCTATAAGCTAATTGAAAAGACAAGACCAGATTATATAGAAGTATTGCCAGGTGCTATGCCATGGATGATCAAGGAAGTATTTGAGAGAGTCAATACACCTATTTTTGCGGGTGGACTTATTCGGACGAAGGAAGAAGTGCAAAATGCTTTAGATGCAGGAGCTTCAGCAATTACCACTTCGAAAGTTGAGTTATGGGACATGTTTGAGAAAATAGACAGATAATAGAAAAAATATTCACAATAACGTTGACAGCGTTTTCAATCGATTGTATACTTCGAGTACAAGTTAATTTGATTTGTGTCGGAGACAAGGAGATTCACACAGTGTAACCTTTTTAAGGTTTATTCTGTTGTGGGTCTCTTTTTTTTCGTCTAGTATTTTATTCATATGGAGGGGGAAAAAGTATGTCAGCTTTTATGGGAGAAGTTGTCGGGACGATGATTCTTATCTTATTCGGGGGAGGAGTCGTCGCTGGGGCAAACTTGAAGAAAACATTTTCTTTTAATGGCGGATGGATTGTTGTTACACTTGCATGGGGACTTGCGGTAACAATGGGCGTCTTTGCTGTGGGTTCTATTAGTGGTGCCCATCTAAATCCAGCTGTTACGATTGGTTTAGCACTAAACGGTGATTTTCCATGGGGGGACGTTCCAGGGTATATCACTGCTCAGTTAATCGGTGGGTTTTTAGGAGGCGTGCTTGTATTCCTTCATTACTTGCCACATTGGAAAGAAACGGAGGATCAAGGTGCGAAATTGGCTGTTTTCTCAACAAGTCCAGCGATTCCGCATACCTTTTCAAACCTTTTAAGTGAATTGATTGGTACCTTTATCCTTGTTCTAGGATTATTATTTATAGGTGCAAATAATTTTACGGAAGGTTTAAATCCGATTGCGGTAGGTCTATTGATCGTTGTTATTGGGATGTCTCTAGGCGGTACAACAGGCTATGCAATTAATCCTGCACGTGATCTTGGCCCGCGGATTGCTCATTTTCTCTTGCCGATCCACAGAAAGGGCAGCTCTAACTGGGGATATGCGTGGATTCCGGTGGTCGGCCCAATTATGGGCGGCTCACTAGGTACTGTATTCTATCAAGGGATATTTAAAGAAAATATGACAAATATGTTATGGGGAGTATTAGCTGTTAATATAGTGATACTAATCCTGGTATATGTATTTGGAAAAAAACAGACTTCAGTCGTATCTTCAAATGTGGCTGCTTAATATAACATAAATATTGAATGGGGGAGATCAGGATGGAAAAATATATTTTATCTTTAGATCAAGGGACAACCAGTTCACGTGCGATTTTATTTAATAAAAAAGGGGAGATCGTACATATAGCCCAAAAGGAATTTACTCAATATTTTCCGAAGCCGGGTTGGGTGGAGCATAATGCAAATGAAATTTGGGGATCAATTCTCTCTGTGATTGCCGGAGTCCTTTCTGAATCTGGTGTAAAGCCAGAACAAATAGCAGGAATTGGAATAACCAATCAGCGTGAAACTACAGTTGTCTGGGATAAAGAAACGAGTCTCCCGGTTTATAATGCGATTGTTTGGCAATCCAGGCAGACGAGTGAAATTTGTGAAGAATTAAAGGAGAATGGCCATAATGATGTATTCCGTGAAAAAACTGGCCTTCTTATTGATGCGTATTTTTCCGGAACAAAGGTGAAATGGATATTAGATCATGTGGAAGGTGCACGTGAAAAGGCTGAACAAGGCAAATTATTGTTTGGGACAATTGATACTTGGTTAATTTGGAAGCTTTCAGGCGGGAAAACACATGTAACTGATTACTCAAATGCTTCCCGTACCCTGATGTTTAATATCTACGATTTAAAATGGGATGAAGAGTTACTGAATATCCTTGGCATTCCTGCATCCATGCTTCCTGAAGTCAAACCTTCTTCCGCGATTTATGGACATACGGTTGATTATCATTTTTTTGGAAAGAATATCCCAATTGCAGGAGCAGCTGGTGATCAGCAAGCAGCTTTATTTGGTCAAGCATGCTTTGAAAAAGGAATGGCCAAAAATACTTATGGAACAGGCTGCTTCATGTTGATGAATACGGGTGAAAATGCAGTGCGTTCTAACCATGGGCTTCTTACAACAATTGCTTGGGGAATAGATGGGAAAGTGGAGTATGCACTTGAAGGCAGTATTTTTGTTGCGGGGTCTGCTATTCAATGGCTCCGTGATGGGATGAGAATGCTGAAGGATGCTAGGGATAGTGAGGGTTATGCGAAAAAGGTAGTTTCAACTGATGGTGTTTATGTGGTTCCGGCATTTGTTGGATTAGGGACACCTTATTGGGATAGTGATGTTCGCGGAGCTGTATTCGGACTGACAAGAGGTACATCTAAGGAGCATTTTATTCGTGCAACGCTAGAATCGCTTGCCTATCAGACGAAAGATGTGCTGTCTGCAATGGAAGCAGACTCAGGTATTCAATTGAAAACGTTAAGAGTTGATGGTGGAGCGGTGAAGAATAATTTCTTAATGGAATTTCAGAGCGATATATTAAATGTACCTGTAGAAAGACCCATGGTAAATGAAACAACTGCTCTTGGTGCTGCCTATCTTGCAGGGCTTGCTGTCGGCTACTGGGATAACAGAGAGGAAATTTCAAAGCAATGGGCGATCGATAAGTCATTTGCTCCTGCAATGGAGGAAAAAGATCGCGAAACATTATATACTGGCTGGAAAAAGGCCGTACATGCAGCAATGGCTTTTAAATAAGAAAAAGGCGAAGATCCTTATTTGCAATTAAGGCTATCTATGCTAGAATAGAAGTAAGTTAATAGCTCGGCAGGAGATTTGGAGAGACCACAAAATCATTATCGACGATATCGATAGTGTATTTTGTGGTCTTTTTTATGCCTTCTGTTCATTAAGGGTATAACAGGATTATAGACCCTTTTACAAAAAGGAGGACAATAGAATGAACTTCTCAAATCAAAATCGTAATGAAATGATCAATAAACTTAAGAGTGAAAAATTTGATGTACTCGTAATTGGCGGAGGAATTACTGGAGCAGGAATTGCTCTGGATGCTTCTATGAGAGGGATGAAAATAGCGCTTGTAGAAATGCAGGATTTTGCAGGAGGTACGTCCAGCCGGTCGACAAAGCTTGTCCATGGAGGTCTGCGCTATTTAAAGCAATTTGAAGTACAAATGGTTGCCGAGGTTGGAAAAGAACGGGCCATTGTGTATGAGAATGGCCCGCATGTAACAACCCCAGAGTGGATGCTGCTGCCGATGCATAAAGGAGGAACCTTTGGTAAATTCAGCACATCAATTGGACTTAAGATGTATGACTTTTTAGCCGGAGTGAAGAAAGAAGAGCGCCGATCCATGCTCAGTGTGCAGGAAACAATAAATAAAGAACCACTTGTTAAGAAGGATGGTTTAAGAGGCGGGGGCTATTATGTTGAATACCGTACGGATGATGCGCGTTTGACTATTGAAGTGATGAAGGCAGCAGCCGAAAAAGGAGCAACTGCGCTTAATTATACGAAGGTTGATCAGCTTCTATATGAAAATCAGAAGGTAGTTGGTGTTCTTGCAACCGATCAGCTAAGCGGAGAGAAATATGAAATTAAGGCAGAGAAGATTGTCAATGCTGCTGGTCCTTGGGTGGATTCCATCCGTGAGAAGGATGGTTCGAAAAAAGGGAAGACATTGCGACTGACAAAAGGTGTCCACTTAGTGATTGATCAATCTAAATTTCCATTAAAGCAGGCTGTGTATTTTGATACACCAGATAAGCGAATGGTATTTGCTATTCCGCGGGAGGGCAAGGCATATGTAGGTACAACAGACACCTTTTATGGAGAAGATCCAGTTTCTCCGAAAATGACTGCTGAAGATCGGGCATATATTATTCAAGCGATTCAGTATATGTTCCCTGATGTGCTGCTTACTGAAAAGGATATCGAGTCTAGCTGGGCAGGAGTCCGTCCACTCATTTTGGAAGAAGGAAAGGATCCATCAGAAATTTCGCGTAAGGATGAAATTTGGGAATCAGATTCAGGACTGATTACGATCGCTGGCGGAAAATTAACTGGGTATCGAAAAATGGCTCAAACCATTGTTGATGTTCTTGCTAAGAAATTTAGTGAGGAAAGAGATCGAGATTTTCCAGGCTGTCAAACGAAAAAGATGCCGATCTCTGGTGGGGACGTAGGCGGTTCAAGTCAATTTGCTGATTTTATTACCAAACAATCTCAGATGGGGATGGAAATAGGCTTATCGAGAGAGGACGCTGTACATCTAGCGGCCATGTATGGTTCCAACACACCGACTTTATTTAAAATGATTGAAGAGAATGGTCATACAGAGGCAAAGCATTATCAATTACCGCTGTTATTATGGGGGAAACTAAAATATGCTTTAGAAAATGAAATGGCCGCCACACCGACCGACTTTTTTATTCGCAGAACAGGTGCGCTATTGTTCGATATTCATACTGTAAGAGAGTACCGTGATCAGGTCCTGCATTTAATGGCTGACTATTTTAACTGGGATCAGGCTACAAAGGAAAAATTCAACGAACAACTAGAGAAAGAGCTACAGGATGCAACTGTCCCGTTTGATCAATAATAAGTTCTGCGTATATATGGATAAGAAAAATGAAACCAAATCAACGAGCGATTTGGTTTCATTTTTTATGTAAAAACATTAAATAAATTGGCAGCCCTATTCCTTTTTAAATCTGCTTCCCTTACTCTTTAAAAGCAAAAAGCTCATCAATTCTGATGAGCCTTCATTGCCAACGTTCAAATCCAAGATAACGAGTTCCTTGAAATTTCAGTTTCCCAAAGTCTCCCTCTGCAAGCTGACCATATTCACTGCCAGTTACCACAAACTCCATTCTATCTCCACTGTCTACTTCAAAAGTTGTATAATAAGTAGTTGATGAATGGTGATGAACATGATTGTTATGGTTGTGGGAATTTCTGCTTACCTCGGTTCTTTTTGCCACAAGTTTTGCAGAAACATCCAATACAGGCTGCTTATTGTTATGACTCCACAGTTTAATTCCTTTAAATATAGTAAATAGAATAAGGCCAAAAACAAGAATGAAAAAAAACGGAAAAATAACTGAAATAAGTGAAAACATATCAAATCCAAATCCTTGATCAAACCCCATAATTGTTCCCCCTCTGTATGTTTCCTATTATACGAAACAATCTGGAAAAATGTTTCAAAAAAGGAGTAAGAAAAGGAAGCTTGACTTTACAATGTTTTTCAGTTATGATTAATCTCGATGTATTTGATGTGCAATAGCAAAGTCGAGAATTTAGACAAAATGTGAGTGCGCTAGCCTATCATTTTGTTGAGATTGCGACTTTTTATTTTTTTATTGTGTAATATTATGCTCTTAAGATTAATAAGTGAGCAATAGGTTTTGAATTAAGAATAATTTGTGGACAACAGATCATGTTGAATTTCTTCTTAAGTCATCTTCTGTAAGAACGAAGACGACCTCGCTTTAACACTTCATTTTTATACACAACGTGAACGATCTCTGGAGAGTAACCATTCCCAATAGTATTATTTGTCATACCTGATCCCACTGGCACGGCCTAGGAGCCGTAAGGATGGAAGAGAGGCAGGGCTTTCATTGTTTTAGGTGCAAGCGCTCGAATATATCAATATACTAACCCATTAGTCAGATATCAAAAAAGATTTGACAAATGAGGGATATCCCCTTATGATTAGGGTAACGCTAAAGTTCGTTATATATTTTATGGATAAGTGGTCGTAGCTGCAATGAAATGTAGGCGATTTTTAATCCTCATTTTATTGTTGCACGACTTTTTTATGTTTAAGTTTATATAATAAAGACTTATAGTGAACACATTTTTGGAGGTAATCTCATGAACACAGGTAAAGTAAAATGGTTTAATGCAGAAAAAGGTTTCGGTTTCATCGAATCTTCAGAAGGTCAAGATGTATTCGTACATTTCTCAGCTATCCAATCTGAAGGATTCAAAACTTTAGAAGAAGGTCAAGCTGTAACTTTTGAAATCGTTGAAGGTAACCGTGGACCACAAGCTGCTAACGTAGAAAAAGCATAATCATGCTAAAGTTTCGGTGATGCATGTCAGTCATGCATCACTTTTTTACGTTATTTTTTCTCCACTTTGTATGCTTCATTCATTCCTCAAAAGAGAATCCATCCATTGTTTGCTTTTTCGGAATAATATTTTCACTTTTCCTCGGGAGCGATTTGGAAACAAGGCTCTAATGAAATATATTTAATTGGAAAATTAATTTATTCCTTTTGATATGTAAAAAAGAGATGCAAACTGGAAAACCTAGTAACGTAGATATTGATTTTTTTGAAATATAGGAGAACCTTTGATAAAGGTTATATAATAAGGAGGAACTAATACTTTGACAACTTTTTCAGATTTTGGTCTAAGTAATGAACTAGTAAAAGCATTATCAAATATGGGATTTGAGGAACCGACACCGATTCAGGCGCAGGCGATTCCTATTGGTATGCAAGGGAAAGACATGATTGGACAAGCGCAAACGGGAACAGGGAAAACGACGGCATTTGGTGTTCCTTTGTTAGAAAAAATTAGCAGAGAAGAAGGTATTCAAGGCCTTGTACTCGCACCTACACGTGAGCTTGCTGTTCAAGTTGCGGAAGAATTGAACCGTATTGGTCAGGTAAAAGGGATTAGAACTTTGCCAATTTACGGCGGACAGGATATTAATCGTCAAATCCGCGGTCTAAAAAATAGACCACAAATTATTGCGGCAACTCCTGGTAGACTAATTGACCATATTGAACGTAAAACGATTCGTCTTAGCAATATCAAAATGGTTGTTCTAGATGAAGCGGATGAAATGTTAAATATGGGCTTCATTGAAGATATTGAAAGAATTCTAAGTGAAATTAAAGGGGAACGCCAAACCTTGCTTTTCTCAGCAACAATGCCGAGAAGAATTCAAACACTTGCAGAAAAGTTTATGCAGGAACCAGAATTAATTAAGATTAAAGCAAAAGAAATGACAGTTACAAATATTGAACAACATTATATGGAAGTACATGAAAAACAAAAATTTGATGTACTTTGCAGTCTTTTGGATATCCAATCTCCAGAGCTTGCTATCGTATTTGGCCGGACAAAAAGACGGGTTGATGAAGTGGTTGAAGGCTTAATCAAGCGTGGCTACTCAGCTGAAGGAATCCATGGCGATATCCCTCAATCAAAACGTGATCAAGTAATTCGTCGTTTTAAAGAACAAACGATTGATATTATGGTTGCAACTGATGTAGCAGCAAGGGGCCTTGATATTAGTGGCGTATCCCATGTTTACAACTTTGATATTCCTCAAGATCCAGAAAGCTATGTTCATCGTATCGGAAGAACTGGACGTGCTGGAAATAAAGGAATAGCTGTTACTTTTGTATCTCCAAGAGAAATTGATCATTTAAAAATTATTGAAAATATGACAAAAAGCAAAATGGCAAAAATGCCAGTCCCTTCTTTTAAAGATGTGCTTATTGGAAATCAACAGGCAACAATTAATAAGATCATGGCTGTTATAGAAAATAATGAACATAATGATTATAAGAGAACAGCAGAATCACTTTTAGAAGATACAGATTCTGTTTCATTACTCGCAGCTGCTTTAAAATTACTTACAAAAGATCCAGACGTTACTCCAGTTAAATTAACGGCTGTTGAACCAATTCGTGTGAGAAAACCAAGAGGCGGCGGTAGTGGCGGCGGTGATCGCAAACGCTACGGTGGTGACCGTGGAAGAGATCGCGGAAGATCAGGCGGCAGCAACAGTGGCGGCGGAAGAGACAGCAGAGATAATAGAGATAGAGATGGCAGAGATAGAAGAGATAGAAGCAGAAACCGTACACGCAGCAAATAATTCGATTCTGCTATTTAATTTCTTTCTTTATTCAATAAATACGGATAAATTCCTAAATAATTACCCATACTAATAGATGCAGGATAATATATATATTCTGTTAGTGATTCATATTTAGGAGGATTTGAAATGGCAACAGGTAAAGTAAAATGGTTTAATTCAGAAAAGGGCTTTGGATTTATTGAAGTTGAAGGTGGAGAGGATGTATTTGTACACTTTTCAGCTATTCAAAGCGAAGGCTTTAAATCACTTGATGAAGGCCAAGAAGTTAATTTTGACATAGAGGATGGCCAGCGCGGCCCTCAAGCTGTAAATGTAACGAAGGTATGAACAATAGAAAAGAGCCCGAATAGGGCTCTTTTCTATTTTAGAAGACCTGCATTCATTAATATTAAATAGGTAATCATATGAATATCAAGGCAGTTGTGTTAGATTAATTAAGATAAGGGGGAATGTAGCGATGAAGGAATTTACAGTTCAGTTTCATAAAGAGGATCAAGTAGAAGCGATGAAGGTGCAGAAATTAAGTGAAGAGGATTTTGAGCGAAAAACAGAGGGTGGAACAAGACATTTATTCGAATTAGATACGAATATTGGCTTTTTTATCTTTTTTGATGCAGTGGATGAAAGTGGAAAAGAATCTTATATGGTTCTTCAATATGAGGAAGAAAATGAAGATCCTAGTGCGTGTTACGCATTTGAATTGAAAGATTTCTATCAATTTGCAGCCCTTCATTTAAATGATCTTGAGTTTAATGAAGAAAATATGGATGAAGAGGAAGATGAGGAAGAAGCTTATAGTCCTATTCATCATCTTGCACACTTAATGTTCCATATTGCTGAAGATGGGAAAAATATTGAAGTTTAAAAGTGAGAAATTGAAAAAGAGCAGGGTAGACCTGCTCTTTTTCTTACTCTTCTGCGTCCTTTAGGTGCTCATCGCAAAATTTAGTCACTATTTTTTCTTCTTCTTCATCTAAAGCAAATTCTTGTATTTTTTCTGAAACTAGGAAGTGATAGTTTAACATCCGACTATCATCTTCGTGTTTATAAAAAAGAACTCGAAGCTGTACTCCATTTTCTGAAAATAATTCATCTTCTTCATCCACTTCGATATCTAAAAAGAATTCAAAACGCTCTCCCATCAAAATGCCAGTAGGGTCATTTAATTGTTCAACAGAGTAGCCTGTTATCTTCATTTTTTTCATCCTTCCATGTTCAAACATAAACATTACTAACTAAAACATTATACACCTTTCCCTTTAAGAAGGAATAGTATTACACATCTATCAAAAAGTTTTCATCCTTTTGCATTAAATTTTAGCGACTAATGAAGGGATGCCTCCATTTTTAGATATATATAACATATTTAAATTGAGATTTTGACGATTTAGGAAATTTATGTTATACTAATAATTGAGTTGTTCATTGAAAATAAGTTGCCCATAATTCACTTGTTATTTAGAGTTGATATTTCTATGTCCCTTTATTTAACAAGTGTTTTTATTTTTATTGAAAAAAAGGGTTCTACTCTTTAGGAGGTGCCTTCATATGGCAATGGGTTTTGGGAGAAAAAATACAGAAGAAATTAAGTTAGAAGAGGTAAAGGTTTGGGAGTGTACTTCAGAAAAATGTAATTGCTGGGTAAGGGATAATTTCAAGAGCAGCCAAACGCCAACATGTCCGATCTGTAAGAGTGAGATGGCAGAGGCGGTTAAAGAATTGCAAGTTGTTAATAATAACAGTATTTATTCCAATAGTTAATATACAAGGGGAGGGCGGAGATTTCAAGCGCCCTCTTATTTTTTTTTGATTTTATTTATTAATTGGAAAAGAATATTATCAATCAAGTATTTACATACCATACAGGGGTATAATATAATTAACTTAGGAGGTGAATGAATGACTTCTAACAATGAAAAGGAAGAAGCTCTATTTGATACCTGTTGTTCTACCCATTCAGATCGAAAAAGTCATCATTCTGAAAGAGTCAAAAAGAATTTAGTTACTCGATTAAACCGGATTGAAGGACAAATCCGCGGCATAAAAGGACTAATTGAAAAAGATACGTATTGTGATGATATCATTACCCAAATTTCTGCTACTCAGTCAGCATTAAACAGTGTAGCAAAGCTGCTTCTTGAGGGCCATTTGAAAACTTGTATTGTGGAAAGGATTCAAGAGGGCGATCAGGAAGTACTTGATGAATTTCTCATAACGATCCAAAAATTAATGAAGAAATAGGAGATGTGAAGATGGAAACGATCACTTTAAAAGTCGGTGGAATGTCATGTGGGCATTGTGTAAAAGCAGTGGAAGGTACAGTTGGTGAATTAAAGGGAGTAGATAAGGTAACTGTAGATCTTGAGGGCGGCAATGTTCAAGTTCAATTTGATTCCACATCTGTGTCAGTTAAAGAAATTAAAGAAGCAATCGATGATCAAGGATATGATGTTGAATAAGATTATTGGGTACAAGGAACGTGTTTCATTTACACGTTCTATTTTTTAAAAGGTGAAATAGCGTAGATAGTATAATGTAAGTAGTCAGAAGAAGGAGGTTTCCTTCTTCTTTTTCTGTAGATTAAATTCATGTAGAATACATTTATGAGCTGCTGCTCACAACCAAGTATGTAAATGCCAATCTGTCTAGTTTCAATGTGCTGAAGCTAGACAAATAGTAAAAGAGGTGTGAAAATGCAAACGGTTCTTGTAACGGATGATGATCAATATGTACGGTATTTGGTGAAGGAGCTCTTAATGAGAGAAGGCTTTAAAGTAATAGAGGCCAGTAACGGTAAGGAAGCATTGGACCTGCTGGAGATACATTCATGCGTTCTAGCTGTTGTTGACATAATGATGCCCTACATGGATGGATATACTTTAACAGAAGAAATTCGGAAGAGCTATGATATTCCCGTTGTTTTGCTGACAGCCAAAAGTCAAATTGAGGATAAAGAAAAAGGGTATTTATCAGGGACAGATGATTATTTGGTGAAGCCATTTGAGCCGAAAGAGCTCTTATTTAGGGTAAATGCTTTATTAAGAAGGTATGGAAGGCTAACAGAATCCAATATAAAAATAGGCTCGATGCTGATTAATAAAAAAAGCTATGAAGTAGAATGGAACGGAAAGACATACATATTGCCATTAAAGGAATTTGAGTTATTATCTTATCTTGCATCACGTCCAAATCATGTGTTTAGCAGAGGACAGCTGATTGAACAAGTGTGGGGAATGGATTATGAAGGGGACGAAAGAACCGTAGATGTTCATATCAAACGATTAAGGGAGCGCTTTTCCGAAGCGGCCAATGATTTTGCAATTAAAACAATCAGAGGAATTGGCTATTCCCTTGAGGTACAAAAATGAGGTCACTCTACTCTAAGTTTGCAGTAACGACGATTTTGATTATGTTTTTCAGTGGGCTGCTCTCATTTTTACTTACAAATATTTATTATCAGTATAAGTTAAAAGAGCAAAATGATTCAAAAATGACAAATATAGCAGCGGAGATTTCTGGGTTTCTTCATGCCCATGATGGTATAGATATGAATGAATACCTCAATCATCTAGGTTCAATCGGCTATCAGATATACATAACAGATGGAGATGGAATGAATGAGTTTTTTGGGGCACAATTTAGAGACCGTGATCTAGCCAAGGAAGCTGTGAAAAGTGTATTAAGTGGCAAAGTGTATCATGGAATCGTTCATTTTCCTCATAAAACCTTTGTTACTGGTTTCTTTGCTAATGAGTTAAAAAACACGGTCGGAGTTGCATTAGAGTATGAAAACAAAACATACGCATTATTTCTCCGTTCAGATATTAAGCTTTTATTTAGTGAAATGCATATTATGTTTGGCTGGATTGTTGTTGGTACGATTTTATTTAGCATGATTTTCGTCTTGATAAGTACGAAATTTCTCGTCAATCCGATCAGTAAATTAAACAATGCAACCAGGTTGATTGCTGAAGGAGATTTTGGGATAAAGTTAAATATTCATCAGCGTGACGAGATTGGTGCTCTTGCCTTAAGTTTCAAAAAAATGGCAAACAAACTTGAATCAGTAAATGATATGCGTAAAGAATTTATCTCAAATATCTCACATGATATTCAATCACCACTTTCAAATATAAAGGGATATATGGAACTGCTGAAAACCAGAAACTTAGCAGAAGAGGAGGCACAATATATTGAGGTAGCGGATTCCGAGGTGAACCGTTTATCTAATTTAACAAAACAGCTATTGCAATTGTCCTCTATCGATAGTAAAAAGGATTTAATGGATGTGAAGCGTTTTGATGTGAGCGAGCAAATCAAAGCGGTTGTCCGGCAATATCAATGGAATCTAAGTGAAAAGGGCATCATGATGAGTTATTCGCTGCCAGAAACCTATATTGAAGGAGATCCATCTCTGCTATATTCCGTTTGGGAGAACCTTTTAACAAATGCAATTAAATATAATGTGGAGAACGGTGAGATTGAAATTAAGATAAAGGAAGAAGCATCAACCATTGCGATTTCATTTAAGGATACTGGAATTGGTGTAGGAAAAGAAGAACTTATCCGACTTTATGACCGCTTTTACAGGGTGGATTCCTCAAGAACGCGCTCGGTTGAAGGTACAGGTCTGGGGTTATCCATTGTTCAATCTATAGTTGAAATGCATAAGGGCGAAATCAATGTAGAAAGCCAAAAAGGGGCAGGGACGATATTTACAATATTTTTGCAGAAAGGCAAAATATAAGGAGCGAAAAATTTAACTTGTAAACACTTATTCATCCTCTGTTCATATTCATCCATTAAATTAACATTATAGTGATAGGGAAAACCAAGGTGATTCACTTTAGAGATGAAATAACAAAGGGAGAATGATTAGATGAATAATTACAGTACACTTTTATTAAGGTTATCAGCTTTATTTGCTTTAATCGGTGCTTTTTTAGGGTCGCATATGGCAGGTGCAGGCAGTTATGCCTTTAGACCGATCCATGCACATTTATTAGTTGTTGGCTGGTTAACACTATTTGCATGGGCAGTTTATTATAAAGTATTCACACCGAAGATGGGGATTCTTGCAAAGCTTCATGTTTACTCAGCAATTATTGGTTCAATTGGTTTAACAGGGGGAATGGCTATTTTTATCTTCAAGCCAGTATTTCTTCCTGAGGCAGTAAACACAATGATCTATATTGTAGGGGGCTCCATACTATTACTTAGCTTTTTATTCTTTTTCTTATTAACATTTACGAAAGAAAAATAGAAAAGGAAAGTGCTTGGGGAACCAAGTGCTTTTTTCTATTTGAAAAAATAGCATGTATGTCAATCTGCTTATGATTGTTTTATTTATTCATATTTGTTTCATACAAGTTTGATAGTATAATATGATGTAATTAAGTAATGCAAAGAAGGCGGGGGTGGCATTATTAAAATTTGGCAAAAAGTATTCATACTGCTATCCATCATTGCCGTCGCCATTATTGTTTTTTTTAACTCAGAGCTATACGAAGTGTTAAAAGCTGGTGAAATTGATTCAATTACATCTTTTCTTGGCAAAAATTTATTTTATACACTTGCTATAACCTTCATCATTATGATAATCCAAAATTCGTTTACACTAATTCCCCTGCTATTGATTATTTCTTTAAATATTGCATTGTACGGCTTTTTCTATGGATTTATATGGAGCTGGATTACAAGTGTTATCTCAAGTTTGATCGTCTTTATAGGAATTCGATTTGGCTTTCAAGAGTGGATATTGAAGAAGGTAAAACCAGAAATGTTGAACAAAGGGAAGGAACATGGTTTCTTGTATGTGCTTCAAGCAAGAGTATTTCCATTTATTCCGACAAGTTTGATTAATATTACGGCTGGACTAAGTCCCATGAGATTAAAGGATTTTATTTTCGCAACGATTATTGGGAATTTTGTTTACTTTTTTGTATTATCATTGATTCCAGCAGGTCTGCTTTCAGGAAAAATAAATGAATATGTACTTGGGATTCTTGCATTTGTATTTATTTTTTTCGTGTATTTTTTTCTGAAGAAATACTATAAAAAAAGTAAGGCTATGCTCCTTAAGGATAAACAATAGCTTAGTAGCGTTGTGCAGTACAAACTGAATAATAAACACTGTCAGTCCTAGTCAAAAAGAATGATTTAGGACTGACTGCTTTTTGATAAAATAGAAAACTACTTGCATAAAGTTTTCCGACTATTTATAATAATCTTAACAGATGGATTTTTACAAAATTGTTACAAACCTTAATATTCTGCAACTATATATCTACAAAAGTGCATATAGTATGTAATTAATGAGAAATAATTACTAGCTATTAAATACAATACATAGAGCACAAGGTTGCATTATTAAGTTAGTAGCAATAGTAAAGACTGTTTGGGAAAAAAATAGGGGGGAAAAACATGAATAAGAGATTATCGGTCTTTTTTAGTATGCTGCTAGTGCTTAGTATGTTTCTTGCAGCTTGTGGCGGCGGTGGAAGCAGCAGTGAGCCTGCATCTAATAACGAAGAAAAGCCAGAAGCTAATGAACCTGCTGAGGAAAAGCCAGATGTTGCACAGAATCTAAGAATTAACATTAATACTGAACCACCTTCTTTACACCCTGCTTTAGCAAAAGATACTACTTCTGGGGCAGTACTACTTCAAACATTTGAAGGATTAACTAGAATTAACCAAGAAGGTACACCTGAAGAAGCGATGGCTGAAAAGATTGATGTTTCAGAAGATCAGAAGGTCTATACATTCACAATTCGTGATGCGAAATGGTCTAATGGAGATCCTGTAACAGCAAATGACTTTGAATATGCATGGAAATGGGCGTTAGATCCAAACAACCAATCTGAATATGCATACCAGCTTTATTATATTCAAGGTGCAGAAGATGTTAATTTAAATGGTGGATCACCTGATAGTCTTGGTGTGAAAGCTTTAGATGAGAAAACGCTAGAAGTAACACTTCAAAACCCAACTCCTTTCTTCTTAGAATTAACAGCATTCTACACATATTTCCCAATTAACAGCAAAATAGCTGAAGGGAATGCTGATTGGGCACATGATGCTGGTGATAACTATACATCTAACGGACCTTTCGTTATGTCTGAATGGTCTCACAGCGACAAAATTCTTCTTAAAAAGAATGAAAATTACTGGGATGCAGATACAGTAAAATTAGATACGATTGAAATGATTATGATTAATGATCCAAATACAGAATTATCTATGTTTGACAACGGTGAACTTGATTGGGCTGGAGCACCAACTGGTACTCTTCCTACAGATGCTATGCAAGCTTTAAAAGATTCTGGCCGTTTGACAACTCAATCAATTGCTGGTGTTTATAATTACAAATTCAATACAAAAGCAGACGGTCCAACAAGTAATTTAAATATCCGTAAAGCTCTTGCACATGCAATTAATCGTCAGGAATTAATTGATAATATCCTTCAAGGTGAACAATTACCGGCAATGGGTATCGTACCGCCGTCTATGTTCCCTGAGAATGAAAAAGGACATTTCCCTGATAATGATGTTGAAGCAGCAAAAGAATTTTTACAAAAAGGTTTAGAAGAGCTTGGACTTAGTGATCCTTCTGAACTTCCTGCTATTTCTCTTTCTTACAACACATCTGAAGCACATCAAAAGATTGCTCAAGCAGTCCAAGATATGTGGAAGCAAAACCTAGGTATTGAAGTTGTTCTTGATAACTCAGAATGGGCTGTATACCTTGATAAAGTACACGCATTAGATTATGAAGTTGCTCGTATGGGTTGGTTAGGAGACTTTAACGACGCTATCAACTTCCTTGAAATGTACCGTGATGCCGATGGCGGTAATAACGATACTGGATGGGAAAGCAAAGAGTTCCAAGATCTTCTTGCTAAATCAGCAACTGAAGGCGATCATGATGCTCGTCAACAACTGTTAAAAGATGCTGAAAAAGTGTTCATGGCAGATATGCCAGTTGCACCAGTTTACTTCTATACAAACAACTGGGTACAAGTGGAAAACTTAAAAGGTGTTACTGTTTCTGGACTTGGAGATGCACAATACAAATGGGCATATTTCGAGTAAGCAATAATTAACACAACAAAGGCTGTCGAGATTACTCGACAGCCTTTGCTTTATAAAATATTTAGTTTTTAAAAGTTCTTACACTTTTCTTCTTAAGATACGATAGAGTCCCTTGGATTCATTTTTCCCTTAGTTAGCTTGCGGATAAACGGAATGACAAAGCGATCAAGACCAATTTTCCCTGCGTTATATCCTGCAACTAGAATGAAAATTGTTAGTAAAACCATTTGGGCATTTGTACTTACTGTTCCAGAGAAAAGAAATGCAAAATTCATCATCATTCCGAAGAAAGCAGCAGCTGTTGTTAAGCATCCGAGTATTAATCCAAGTCCAACTAATAATTCACCCCATGCAACAAGAAAACTGAATAAACCAGCATTTGGAACGGCGACTCCTTCTAGAAAGCTTGCCCACCAGCCTTGAACGGCGGGATTTTCTCCTGATGCTTTGGCAACGGCCCCCTGTAAGAATCCAGAAGCATCAAATCCATCTGCTACCTTATGAAAGCCTGCAGTTAACCAAGAATAACCTACATAAAGACGAATAATTGTTAGTAAACCAGCTGCAATTTGATTTTCTCTAAGCCATTTAATAAACATAAATCTCGCTTCCTTTCAAGAAGTATTTAATTTCTATATATCTATATTTACAAAGTAACATGAATGCGCATGAAAAAAATAATGTTGTGAAGTTATTCACACAAATGATGAAAATTTGTGAACAATAAAATACAATTATTGATTTTGAAGGAAATTGATTAATCAATAGGAATTATCAAAAAAATATGTCTAAAATGTGATAAATATCATTGGTATTACTACTAATAATAAATTATAATAATTATAAATAGTAAAAGGGAGGGAGAGGCTTGGTTAGGATAACGGCAGCAGGTATCGGAGGGTTCATTCTTGTTTTCATCGAAGCCTATATCGTTTTGTTTATTAAAAACTACCAAACAATTGAATTTGGAGGAGTTGGCCCTTTTATATCAGTATGGGCGATGAACTTTTTTCTTCTATTTTCAATCCTCACCCACATTAAGCTTTGGTATGATAAACAAGAGGTAGCAAGAGAAAAAGCAACTTCTAGAACAATGGACTAAATAGAAAGATAATAAGAATGGACGCTATGAAGACGCTGACTGATGTTAGTGTTTTTTCTTTTGACTTTTTCACTGATTATTCATAAAAAAATGAAATGATTGTGAACATTAATTTTCAATTATAGGATATATAGGTAAAAAGTATTACAATATTGGAATTAGGATAAGGAATAACGATATAAAAAGGTGTGGGGCCATGTGGCAAATAGCAGTATTAGGAATAGTGGGAATAATGCGAAACAATCATCAGCACCGTTCACTTCTTCAAAACTAACTTATTCTATATTCCAAAATATGAATGAGGGTTTAGTTATCACTAATACTTATGGAAATATCCTCAATGTCAATCAAGCATTTTGTACCATCACAGGATATTCTGCACCCGAACTATTAGGGAAAAACCTTAATGTCATAAAATCTAATCTTCACGATCAAACTTTTTACGAACAATTATGGAATAGGATTACTACAGTAGGGAATTGGAAAGGCGAAATTTGGAATCGTCATAAGAACGGGCGCTTGTATCTCCAAAAGCTCAGTATTATTGCTATACGGGATGAAGACGACAAAATTATTAACTATATCGGGGTAGCAACGGATATCTCAGAAGAAGAGAAGCTGCGAAAAGATATTATTAGAACAGGAATCCTACAAAGAACCTTACTGCCTTCAACACTTAATCTGCAAATGATCGAGATTGACACAGTATTTACTCCGTTAAAATATCTTGGCGGAGATTTCTTTGATTATTATTGGGATTCAGAGAAGAGTGTTCTCTCAGGTTATATCATTGATATTATGGGGCACGGTGTGACCGCGGCTTTTCAAAATTCTGTATTGAGGGTTTTATTTCAGCAAAACTTTGATAATAGAAGCACGCTTGTGGATGTGCTTTCAAATATTAATCGAGAATCAATGAATTACTTTTTAGAAGATACTTTCGCAGCAGCACTTTGCTTTCGAGTGGATATGCGAAATGGTTTATTAACCTATGCTTGTGCTGGAATAAACAAGTTTATAAAAATGCCAATCAATGGACAAATATCTATTATCAAACAAGCAGGACCATATTTGGGAATTTTTGAAGAGCCGATCTTTACTGAAAAGACAATCGCAATTGAAACAGGTGAATCATTTTATTTTATGACTGATGGGTTTATGGATTTATTTGAAATAGAGAATCCTTTTCAATCGATTGATTTAAAAAAGAACATTAATTCGTTAAGAGAAATAAGTACATATCATTTAAGAGATGATGCATCCGCAATCGGGATTTTTCTAAAACACGTTGGAGGATGGGTAAAATGATTGAATATCAGCTTAGATTTAAAACACAAGATGAATATCGCAAGCTACGAGGTTTAATTAAAAATGATATATATAAGATTCTAGGCGAAAGTGATTCATTTCTTATGGAGATAGCCATTAATGAAGCGGTTAATAATGCTCTTTGCTCCAATTCTATGAAATTGATTACAATTAATATTCGTGTAAGCTCTGGCAAACGGCTGATTATACGAATCAAGGATCAAGGAAAGGGTTTTAATGTATGTAAAGCTTTAAAGGGAATTGCTAATGGCCCAGAGCTTTTATTAGAGAAAAGGCTTTCGAGTGATTCTGGGAGAGGAATTCCTCTTATTAAATTAGCTACAGATAAGATGTTCTATAATCGTGTGGGGAATGAACTGCTTTTAATGAAACGCATTGGTTCAAATCTAGCAAAAAATATAGACTCAAAAAGGGTTGAGGTGTTTGGATAGATGTCTAAACTAACAAAAAAGTTGGTATTTTCATATTTAATAATTGTCATAATAATGGCAGGGCTTGGCACTACAGCAATAGTAACGCTTTCTTCTATCAATCAAAATGGAATTAAGATGCATAATGATAGTGTTCTACCTTTAAGCCAGATTGCTGAAATTGCAAAGTACTCTGAAAACACCCGAGTCCAAATGGTTACTGCAGAAAGTAATAAAGACCCTGCACCAACAAAGATAGCAGAGGAGAATATTTTATATTTAGAAGAGCTTATTAAAGAGTATGCAAAAGGAAAAATGAATGAGGGAGAAAAGGCGAAATTTGTGGAGTTTCAAGAAAATTGGGCTGTCTTCACAGAACGTGTAGCGCTAAATATTGACCTCATTCGGAATGGGAATTATGAGGAAGCGAATAAGGGAATTAAACTTGGGAAGGAGCCCTTTAATCGCGCGAGTGACAATTTAAAAGAATTGATTCAAATAAAAAAGCAAATTGCTGAAGATATAATAATAGAAAATCAACAGGAGTACGACCAATCACGGCAGATTTTATTCATTATCATAGCAGGAGCTGTGATTCTTTCCATTGGTATTGGATTATTCGAAGGAAAAATGATTGCTCAGCCAGTTATGAAACTTTCAGCAAGGGCACATAGAATTGCAAAAGGTGATTTAACAGGTGAACTCATTCAGGTGAAAAATAAAGATGAAATTGGTGAACTAGCAAATTCATTTAATGAAATGAATACAAGTTTAAGAAATTTAGTTTCTTCTGTTTATCAATCTTCTGAAGAGCTTTCGGCTGTTTCTGAAGAGTTGGCTTCTTCAAGCGAGCAGGTCACAGCGTCTGCTACGGAAGTATCACTCTCAATGAATCAGGTCGCAGAGAATACCGAGAAGGGAAATCAATCGGTGATGGATGTAACGAAGGTTTTATTAGAGCTTTCGTCTCTCATTCAAATTGCGAAAGGAAAAGCATCCTCAGCTCTACAAAATTCACAAACGACATATATAACTGCAAATGAAGGCAAGGAAATTGTGAATCATTCTATTAATAAAATGGAAACGATTAGAAACCGAACGGCTCAAACAGAGGAATTAATTCAGACACTAGACCAATATTCAAATGAGATTGGTCAAATAACACAAATGATTACGAGTATTGCCGATCAAACGAATCTGCTTGCTTTGAATGCGTCAATTGAGGCAGCAAGGGCGGGAGAACATGGACGAGGCTTCGCAGTCGTTGCTGAGGAAGTACGTAAATTAGCAGAGCAATCCAATGATGGGGCCAATCAGGTTTCTGAGCTTGTTAGAAAAATATCGGGTAGTACAGGTGAGGCAGTACATGCAATGCAGGAGAATAGAATGGAAGTTGAGCAAGGTGTGAAAATTGTAGCACGAGCAGGCCATGCATTAGATCGGATTCTTACCGCTGTTTCAGAAACATCGAAAGAAGTAAGCGGCATTACAGATGTAACGGATGAAGAGGTTGCAAGTTCTGAGAAAATTGTTTCATTGATTAATGAACTCTCTACTGTCATGGAAAATACGACCGACAAAACGGAGGAAGTTGCTTTAGCAACAGAAGAATCAACAGCATCAATCGAAACTGTTTCAGGTAGTGCAGAAGAAGTAAGTGCGATGGCTATGGAACTTAAAACATCTGTTCAACTATTTAAAATATAAGGGGGTTTGCGAGTCATGATCAATAATATAGAAATTTCAGCAACCCATCCGAACCAGATTAAGGTCGTATTGGAAGGGGATTTATATGTTGAAGAAGCGACAGAGTTACGTGAAAGGCTTCTTCAGCAAATTGCTAAAGGGGTTAAGAACATAGATATTGTAATAAGCGGATTGAACTATATCGATAGCTCTGGATTAGGAGTGTTAATTGCTATTCAGAAAAGATGTATACAAAAAGGCGGCTCAGTAAAGATTCATGGGCTTCGTGGGAATATAAAGGAGCTTTTTGAATTAACCCGATTAAATAAAGTGTTTGATATTGAATAAATAATTTCTCGAAAAAAAACTGCTACTTATGCTCTTGAAGAAGAAGCATAAATAGCAGTTTTTTATTTGTATAAACAAAGCAGTACTTTTTGATTCATCTCAAAATTAGATTGTTTTTATATAAAATACATATTGATTAGATTGATATCTAAATATAGAATGAATAATAAGAAAATTTACGCTATTTTAAGTTGATAACTTATTTTTATGCGGTCATACGCAGATTAAGGAAGGGTGATAGGATGATAACTAACAAGCCCCCAGTGAAACAAGGACTATATGACCCTGGTTTTGAACATGATGCTTGTGGGATTGGCTTTATTGCAAATATAAAAGGAGGCACTTCACATCAAATAGTAAAAAAGGGCTTATCGATGCTAGTTAGATTAGAGCATCGAGGCGGGCAAGGGAGTGATCCAGACACAGGGGACGGGGCAGGAATCATGACTCAGCTTCCACACCAATTTTTTCTAAAGGAATGTGGAAACATGAATATACCTGAAACAGGAAACTACGGTGTCGGAATGATCTTCCTCCCTCAGGACCCAAAACTTCGGGAAAAATGTGAAAGTGTACTAAAAGAAATAGTCGAAGAAGAGGGACAGCAATTATTAGGCTGGCGAACGGTACCAATAGATGATTCTGCACTCGGTGAAACGGCTAAAAATAGCAAGCCATTTATTCGTCAAGTATTCATTGGGAAAGCGAAAGGGATATCAGCTGGAGAATCATTTGAACGGAAGCTTTATGTCATCCGAAAACGGGCCGAAAAAGCCGTTCGAGACAATCAGATTGCTAGAAATGAAACATTCTATATTGCAAGTCTTTCTACAAGGACGATTGTTTACAAGGGGATGTTGAAACCCGACCAGCTTGATGCTTATTTTGTTGATTTACAAGATCAACTGTATGACTCAGCCTTTGCCCTTGTTCATTCCAGATTTAGTACAAATACATTCCCGAGCTGGGAAAGAGCCCATCCTAATCGTTATTTAATTCATAATGGAGAAATAAATACGTTAAAAGGAAACATAAATTGGATGAAAGTACGCGAACGAATGATTGAATATTCCGCCTTTGGAAGAGAGATAAGTGAAATTTCTCCCATTATTGAACAAGATGGAAGTGATTCATCGTCATTTGATAATTGTTTAGAATTTTTAACTTTAGCTGGATATTCTCTTCCGCATGCAGCCATGATGATGGTTCCAGAGCCTTGGGAGAAAGATGAATTAATGGAAGATTCGTTAAAGGCATTCTATGAATACCATAGCCATTTAATGGAGCCGTGGGACGGACCATCGGCTTTAGCTTTTACAGACGGAAAGCAAATTGGAGCGATGCTTGATCGCAATGGCCTACGTCCAGCACGATATTATATAGCTTCAGATGATACAATCATTTTCTCTTCAGAAGCAGGAGTGATTGATGTTGAGGCCGATCAAATTATTGAAAAAGGCAGGTTAAGTCCAGGGAAAATGCTACTCGTTGATTTAGAGGAAGGGAGAATCATCACAAATGAGGAAGTGAAACAAAGAGTCTCAAGGAAACGCCCTTATCGAAAGTGGCTTAATGCGGAAAGTGTTCATATAAATGAGTTGCCAGAAGCTAAAATGCCATCTATTGCAAGAGATTTTAAGATATCTCAATATCAAAGAGCTTTCGGATTTACGTATGAAGAACTGACAAAACATATTGGACCAATGGCATTAGAAGGGAAGGAGCCAGTCGGTTCCATGGGTAATGACACACCATTGGCTGTACTCTCGAATCAATCTCAGCTTTTGTACAATTACTTTAGACAGCTGTTTGCACAAGTTACAAATCCCCCAATTGATGCGATACGTGAGGAATTTGTTATGTCTACATTAACTATGCTTGGTGCTGAAGGTAACTTGCTAAATCCAACTCCAGAAAATTGTCGGCGCATTCAACTCAAAACCCCAATTTGTTCAGATGACGTGTTGGCGAAGCTTCGTCAAAACCCCTATTCATCTTTTCAATCAAAAACATTTCCGATTTTATTTCATGTGAAAAATGGAGAAAGAGTATTGGAAAAAGCATTAAATGAATTATTTTATTCAGTTGATCAAGCAGTCAAAAGTGGTGTTACACTTATTATTTTGTCTGATCTAAATATGAATAAGGATGTTGCAGCTATCCCAGCCTTACTTGCTGTCAGCGGACTTCATCATCATCTTGTAAGGATGGGTACAAGAACAAAAGTTAGCATTATTGTAGAAACGGGTGAGGCACGTGATGTCCATCAATTATGTATGCTGATTGGATATGGAGCAGATGCAATTAATCCCTATTTAGCGTTTGCGACAATTGAAGAGATGCTGAATAACAAGCAAATTCAACCACTGGAGTTTACTGATGCTGTTGAAAACTATATTCAAGCTGTAACAAATGGAATGGTCAAAGTTCTCTCTAAAATGGGGATTTCCACAATTCAAAGCTACCGTGGAGCACAAATCTTTGAGTCCGTAGGGATCGATTCGTCAGTTATTGATCAATATTTCACTGGCACTCCAGCCAGATTGGGAGGAATGAAGCTTGAAGCAATAGCGAGGGAAACACTGAATAGACATCATGAAGCATTTCACTCAAAAAATCATGATGAATCACTTGAGAGTGGAAGCAGCTTTCAATGGCGTCATGGAGGAGAAGCCCATGCTTTTCGCCCGGAAACGATTCATATGCTGCAATATGCTTGTCGTACGAATGATTATCAGCTTTATAAAAAATATGCTGAGAAAGCAAATGAAGAACAACTTATTTTCCTTCGCGGCATGTTTGAATTTAGCCAAACAACACCCATTCCACTTGATGAAGTCGAAAGTATCGATTCGATTTGCAGACGTTTTAAAACGGGGGCCATGTCATACGGTTCTTTAAGTCAGGAGGCACATGAAACCATAGCGATTGCCATGAATCGAATAGGTGGAAAAAGTAACAGCGGAGAAGGGGGAGAACATTCTGACCGCTGCATTCAAGATGAAAATGGTGACCAAAGAGGAAGTGCGATCAAGCAAGTAGCATCAGGACGATTCGGTGTGTCTAGTCATTATTTAGTTCATGCCGATGAAATTCAAATCAAGATGGCTCAAGGAGCAAAACCTGGTGAAGGAGGCCATTTACCAGGCAGCAAAGTATATCCTTGGATAGCAGAAGTACGAGGTTCTACACCAGGGGTTGGTCTAATCTCACCACCTCCGCACCATGATATTTATTCAATAGAAGATCTCGCCCAGCTGATTCATGATTTAAAAAATGTTAATCCACAGGCAAGAATTAGTGTCAAACTAGTTGCGAAAGCGGGTGTCGGGACGATTGCTGCAGGTGTGGCAAAAGGTCTAGCAGATGTTATATTAATAAGCGGCTCTGAAGGTGGTACAGGTGCAGCGCCGAAAACGAGCATTAAACATGCAGGTATGCCTTGGGAGATTGGGCTTGCAGAAACACATCAGACGTTGATGCTCAATGGACTTAGGGACCGGGTTGCATTAGAAGCGGATGGAAAAATGATGACAGGAAGAGATATTGTCATTGCAACCCTTCTAGGGGCTGAAGAATACGGTTTTGGAACTGCCCCGCTTGTTGTTTTAGGCTGTGTTCTCGTACGTGCTTGTCATTTAAATACTTGTCCTGTTGGTATTGCTACACAGGACCCAGAGCTGCGCAAAAAATTTGATGGAGAAGCAGAATATATTGTCAATTTCATGCGCTTTATTGCACAAGATGTTCGTGAAATTATGGCGAAGCTGGGTTTTCGAACGATTAATGAAATGGTGGGTCAAACAAATAGGCTGCTGCAAATAGATAAATCAAAAACACATTGGAAAACAAGAGACTTGGATCTTTCAGCGATATTATATAAGCCAACTGTTGAAAGCGGTGGAGGAATGTATAATCAAAAGTCTCAGAATCATAGACTTGAGCGTTCTTTAGACCAGAAAGAGCTTCTCGATGTTTGCCAGCCTGCCCTTACACAGCAAAAGAAAGTAAAAGCGAGTTTTCCAATTCAAAATATTAACCGGACTGTGGGCACAATTTTGGGCAGTGAAATAACCAAGCACTTTGGGCAGGCCGGTCTTTCAGAAGATACAATTGACTTACAATTTTTAGGGTCAGCAGGTCAAAGCTTTGGGTCCTTTTTACCGAAAGGAGTGACATTAACCCTTGAAGGAGAAGCGAATGATTATGTTGGTAAAGGGTTGTCTGGAGGGAAAATCATTGTAAAGCCATCAGCCAAATCTGTTTTTGTCCCCGAAGAGAACACGATCATTGGAAATGTATCCTTCTATGGAGGGACATCGGGTGAAGCTTATATTCGCGGCTTGGCAGGTGAACGTTTTTGTGTGAGAAACAGTGGTGTTCATGCTGTGGTAGAAGGGATCGGTGATCATGGCTGTGAATATATGACAGGTGGCCGTGTTGTTATCCTTGGTTTAGTTGGCAAAAACTTTGCAGCTGGGATGTCTGGCGGAATAGCCTATGTTTTTGCAGAGAATTATGAAAGCTTTCATAAAAAATGCAATCAGGATTTAGTATATTTGGAGCCGGTAAATGATGAAGCAGAGGCAGAGGAGATTAAACAGCTTATTCAAAAACATCATTATTATACAAATAGTAATCGTGCACAGGATATTCTTCACAATTGGAATGAGCTGTTAGAAACATGGGTAAAAGTGATCCCGAAGGAATATAAACATGCTGTTCAGATAGTGGAACGAAAATCAAAAAAGATTGAAACAATAGCAGATGTTTTTAACCCGGATCAAGCAGATCCAATGTCAAAAACTTTAAGCTTAATGAAATAAAGAAAGGAGTGCATCGATGGGAAAGCATACTGGTTTTATGGAATATGATAGGGAAACTCCAATGGAAAGGAAGCCTGCTGACCGTTTGAAGGACTGGGGTGAATATCAGCAGCCACTTTCGAAAGAAAACTTGGAAAAGCAAGGGGCAAGATGTATGGACTGTGCGACCCCGTTTTGTCATACAGGGATTCAATTAGGGAGGTCTATGATAGGCTGCCCAACAAATAATTTAATTCCAGAATGGAATGATCTTATTTACCGCGGGAGATGGAAAGAAGCACTTGAGCGGTTAGTCAAAACAAATAATTTCCCTGAGTTCACTGGTCGTGTATGCCCAGCCCCATGTGAAGGATCCTGTACAGCAGCAATTAATGATTCTGCAGTTGCGATAAAAAGCATTGAACGCGCCATTATTGATAAAGGGTTCGAGGAAGGGTGGATTACTCCAAACTTACCTGCATTACGTACCGGAAAGACGGTAGCTATCGTTGGTTCTGGTCCAGCAGGACTTGCTTGTGCGGACCAACTGAATAAAATGGGGCATTTAGTAACTGTCTATGAACGTTCTGATCGGATAGGCGGACTGCTCATGTATGGCATTCCAAATATGAAGCTTGAAAAAGGAATTGTTGAGCGAAGAGTACGTTTGTTAGAAGCTGAGGGCATACAGTTTGTTACAAATACGGAAATTGGAAAGGACATTCAAGCAGACCAATTACGCGAGAGTTTTGATGCAGTCATTGTTTGTACGGGTGCACAAAAGCCAAGAGATATATTTATAGAAGGAAGAGAGTTAAAGGGAATTCATTTTGCAATGGATTATTTAAAAGCAAACACGAAGAGTTTGCTAGATTCTAACTTGATGGATCGTGCTTATCTTTCTGCAGAGGGAAAGGATGTCATCGTTATTGGCGGAGGCGATACAGGAGCAGACTGTATCGCAACTGCCTTACGACATAAGTGCAAAAGTATCGTGCAGTTCGGGAAGCACCCCCAGCTTCCGATGGTGCGTTCAACTGCTAACCCATGGCCGGAATTTCCAAATACCTTCTCATTGGATTATGCATACGAAGAAGCAAGTGTACAGATAGGTAAGGATCCAAGGGAATATTCCGTTTTAACAAAGCGATTTGTAGGTGATGGCAATGGAAATGTGAAAGAACTGCATACAGTTCAAATAGAAAAAACAGCAGCCCCTCATGGACACACTTTTATTCGTGAAATCCCCGGTACGGACAAAATCTGGCCCGTTGAACTTGTGCTGATTGCCATTGGATTCAGTGGTCCAGAAGAGGAAGTGCTTCAGGCATTTGCACTCAAACAAGACAAAGAGCAGAAAACAAAGGCAACTAATGATAGGTATGAAACAAATATAGAAGGTATATTTATTGCTGGAGACGTGCGCAGAGGACAAAGCTTAGTTGTTTGGGCGATCAAAGAAGGGAGGGAGGCTGCTTTAGCATGTAATAAGTACTTGATGAGTAAGACGAGTCTGTAAAATATGCTGAATACATTATCCTTTTAAATGAACTGAAAGTAGTCGTTTTTGAGTTAAGTAAAAAAAGTCAGTCCAGTTTCCTTAAATAGGAGAAGGACCGACTTTATTTCTTTATTTCACATGCATTTCGCTTGGTTTAGGACCCTTACGTTCGTTGCGATTAAGCTTGTTAATCTCTTCCATTTCAATAGAAGAAAGTTCAAAGTCAAATACATTGAAATTTTCTTCTATTCTGGCTGGCGTAACTGATTTCGGAATAACGATCGAATTATTTTGTAAATGCCAGCGCAGGACGATTTGTGCTGGTGATTTGCCATGGTCTTTTGCCATTTTTTGAATGATTTCTTCATTTAAGACTGCGCCACCTTGTTGTAAGGGGCTCCATGCCTCAACAAAAATTTCATGCTTTGCACAAAAATCTTTTAACTCGTTTTGAGCAAGATATGGATGGCATTCAATTTGGTTTAGGACAGGCTTGACATCACATTCTTTTAGAATACGTTCCAAATGCTCGATGTCAAAGTTGCAAACCCCAATCGCTTTAACACGGCCATCATGATAAAGTTTCTCTAAAGCTTTATATGTATCAACATATTGATCAAATTCTGGCGTAGGCCAATGAATCAAATATAAATCAACATAATCAAGGCCAAGTCTTTCTAAGCTTGCATCAAATGCCTGTAATGTATTTTCATAGCCTTGGTCACTATTCCAAACCTTTGTTGTAATAAAAAGTTTTTCACGAGGGACGGATGCTGCTGCGATGGCTTTCCCAACGCCACTTTCATTTTTGTAAATCATTGCTGTATCAATGGATGTGTATCCTACTTCAATGGCTTTTGCTACGGCAACTTCTGCCTGATCATCTTCTACTTGCCAAACACCAAACCCTAGCTGAGGCATTTGTAATCCATTGTTCAATGTAACAAAATTCATCTTTTATTCTCCTTTTCATTCCATTATTTACAAACAAATTCATTTTAGGATAACAATATATCCAAGAAATTTCAAATAATTGAACTAGTCTTACTAGGAAGCATTTTTCTAAATAAAATGTTCTGTATGTTCATAGTATGTAATGAGTAGGGGGAGGAGAGAATTTTGAGCGATAAGCGTAAGATTAATGAAAACAGCAAAGATGAGCAGTTGGAGTTTTTTAGGGTCGATGATCAAGGTAAAAAACTGACAACGAATCAAGGGCTAAAGATGGCTGAAGATGAGTTTTCATTAAAAGCAGGTGAGCGTGGTCCCACTTTAATGGAGGATTTCCATTTTCGTGAAAAGCTAACTCATTTTGATCATGAACGAATTCCAGAGCGAGTCGTCCATGCACGAGGCTTTGCTGCTCACGGTCATTTCCAAATATATGAAAGTATGAAGAAATATACAAAAGCAAAATTTTTACAGAATCCAACTGTAAAAACACCAGTATTTGTCCGTTTTTCTATTGTGAATGGATCACGTGGAACGGCAGACACCATTCGAGATGCCCGGGGTTTTGCAACGAAATTCTATACGGAGGAAGGGAATTATGATTTAGTAGGAAATAATATTCCAGTTTTCTTTATTCAAGATGGAATTAAATTTCCGGATGTTGTGCATGCCTTCAAACCTGAACCAGACAATGAGGTTCCAAATGGATCAACAGCCCAAGATACATTTTGGGATTTTGTTGCCAATAATCAGGAATCAGCTCATATGATTATGTGGATTATGTCTGATCGGGCAATACCAAGAAGCTTCCGTATGATGGAAGGGTTTGGCGTTCACACCTTCCGATTTGTGAATGAGATGGGGAAGGCCTATTTCGTGAAGTTTCATTGGAAGCCAGCTCTTGGGACTCATTCGCTTGTGTGGGATGAGGCACAAAAAATTTCAGGGAAAGACCCTGACTTTCACCGCCGTGAAATATGGGAGGAAATTGAAAGAGGGGTATACCCTGAGTTCGAATTAGGAGTACAAATCCTCGATGAAGAAGATGAATTTAAGTTCGAATTTGATATTTTAGATTCAACCAAGCTTTGGCCGGAGGAAGATATCCCAGTAAAATTGATAGGCAAGATGACATTAAATCGAAATGTCGATAATTTTTTCGCTGAAACAGAGCAAGTTGCCTTTCATCCAGGTCATGTTGTACCAGGAATTGATTTTACTAATGACCCTTTACTGCAAGCCCGTTTATTTTCATATACTGATACGCAACTCATTCGTCTTGGCGGACCGAATTTTCATGAGCTGCCAATTAACAGACCGGTATGTCCCTTCCACAATAATCAGCGTGATGGATATGGACGTCAAACAATTAATATTGGGAAGGTCAATTATCATAGAAACTCATTAGCTGGAAATACCCCAAGCACAGCGAGTGAACAGGAAGGCGGCTATGTCCATTATCAGGAAAAGGTAGAGGGCAAGAAAATCCGCGCTAGAAGCGAAAGCTTTAAGGATCACTTCTCACAAGCTACGCTATTCTGGAACAGTATGAGCAAACCCGAAAAAATGCATATTATTGATGCTTTTAGCTTTGAACTTGGAAAAGTGAAAAATGAATCAGTAAAGCAGCAAGTTGTCGATATGTTTGCTAATGTAAGTCTGGAATTGGCAACAGCATTTGCAATCAATATCGGAGCCGTCCCGCCAAAAGGTGGTGGATCTGATATAAAAAAGACTTCACCAGCGCTTAGTCAGGAAAATACTAAGAAAAAGCCAGATACACGAAAGGTTGCAGTTATTCTTACAAATGGATTTAATGGGCATGACGTGAAATTAGTGTTGGAAAAATTAAAAGCTAATGGAGTGTTGGCAGAAATCATAAGTGAAAGGCAAGGGAAAGTGAGAGGTACTGGTGGAATAGAACTGACAGTTGACCATACCTTCTTAACGACAGATTCGGTTTTGTTTGATGCAGTTTATATTGTCAGGGGCAGTAGTGATAGTAAGAAGTTTAATAAAGATGCTGCATACTTCATATATGAAGCATTTACCCATTATAAGCCTTTAGGTGCCACGCATGAAGGAAAGCAGTGGCTGGAATCGGATGGCATTGGGGATGGCGTAGGTGTGGTCATGGCAGATGATATGGAATGGTTTACAAGTGAATTTATTAAAGCTATAGCTGCTCATCGCTTTTGGAATCGAAAGTTGGTTTGAAAAAATGCAGATCGTTTATGGTGTGATTTGCTAAATCAACACCATAAACGATCTGTGTCATTTGTACTTTATTCTATACTACAATAAACAATAGGACAGTTTTCACAGCCAATTTCATCCTTCAAAAATTTAAGGTCATGAACGGTAATTTTCCCCTTTTTTATGGAGATTATCCCCTCTCGCTTTAACTCATTTAAAAGTCGATTCGTACTTTCTCTTGATGTTCCACAAAAATTGCCAAGCTCCTGGTTGGTTAAAGGCAGATTAATCAATATGCTGCCGTCACTCTTTTTGATCCCGTAGCTATTGGTCATACGTATGATTGTTGAGTATAATGCACCCTTTTTTCCATTTAGTACAAGGTCACGGAATTTGGTTTGTGTCCTGCGGAAATGGTCGCTCATCCATTTCATAAATTCAAATGCGAGTGCACTATTTTGAAAGAGTTCCCTTTCAATAACCTCACTTTTAATTACGGCGATTTCACCCTCTTCAAGGACAAGAGCGCTTAGAAGGTATCTTGGTGAATGGGTAAATAAAGTTAATTCACCACAAAGATCATTATCGCTGCATATTCGCAAGGCTAGTTCCCGTCCATCCTTCGTGATCTTGCTTATTTGGATTTTTCCAGAAATAATCAAGTATAATTCTTCTGCTTTTTCCCCTTCTTGAAATAAATACTGGCCTTTAACCGTTTTAATTGTACGATCAGCAAGATGAAGAAGTTCTTTTATCTCAATTGAGTGTGTTGGTTTCATTGGTTGAGCCATATGCTTCCCACCTTTTAATAATAAATCTATCCGTGTTGTTAACTATATATTAACATAGATAGATGTGAAAACGGTCTGTACAAAACTGTGAAGAATTTATGAACATCAAATAAAATGTGAACCTCTTCACATCTTTAAATCCTCAATTTTTTTACTATGTACTCAAATAAGGATTTTAAGTATCCTGCTTTGGAAAAAGGTAGGGTCGAAAGGGGAACTTTCAAATGAAAGCGAAAGCGATACAATTACCTCTTCAAACATTTAGTTTAATTGGCGGCTTCATGGTATGGGTTATTTTGTCAGCATTAATGCCATTTATTAAAGAGGAAATCCAATTATCCGCTAATCAATTAGCATTAGTAACAGCCATCCCTGTTGTACTCGGTTCCGTGTTAAGAATTCCAATTGGCTACTGGACCAATCGTTTTGGTGCGAGAAAACTATTTTCAATCAGCTTTATCTTGTTGTTATTCCCAATCTACTATATTAGTATCTCGAACTCATTCACTGACTTGCTTATAGGCGGACTATTCTTGGGGATAAGCGGGGCTGTGTTTTCAGTAGGAGTTACATCATTACCAAAATATTATCCTAAGGAACGCCATGGCTTTGTTAACGGGATTTATGGTGTTGGAAATGTTGGAACAGCGCTAACAACATTTGCTGCTCCGGTGATTGCGACTCAAATAGGATGGCAAACAACTGTCCAGCTATTTTTAATTATTGTATTAGTTGTAGCAGTAATAAACTTTTTCTTAGGGGATAAGAATGAACCAAAAGTTGTTACACCGCTTAAGGATCAAATCAAAAGTGTTTATAAAAATGAAAAATTATGGTGTTTAAGCTTGTTTTATTTCTTAACTTTCGGTGCATTTGTTGCATTTACAATCTATTTGCCAAATTTCCTCGTGGCACATTTTGAATTGGATAAGGTAGATGCCGGATTACGAACAGCAGGATTCATTGCGATTGCAACTTTTGTCCGTCCATTAGGCGGCTGGCTAGGTGATAAGTTTAACTCCTTTAAGATTTTAATGCTTGTGTTTGCTGGGTTAACTCTATCAGGAATCTTATTGGCATTCAATCCTACATTAACGTTTTATTCTATCGGATGCTTGACTATCGCTTTCTGTGCAGGCATTGGGAATGGAACGATCTTTAAATTAGTACCGATGTATTTTTCAAAACAAGCAGGAATTGTTAATGGAATTGTTTCTGCAATGGGAGGTTTAGGCGGGTTCTTCCCACCGCTGATGCTTTCATTCTTATTTAATCTGACTGGCCATTATGCGATTGGCTTCATGGCATTATCACAAGTAGCATTGGCTAGCTTAATTATTGTTATGTGGATGTATTATCAAGAAAAATTAGATTCTTCTAAGAGTCAATCCTTTAATGGCATGAGTCAGTTATCACAATAGTATTTATTAATATAGATGTAACGATTGCTCTACTTTTTGTGGCAATTGTTACATCGTTTGCTTTTAACCTAACTAAGTTCGCCCATTCATTGGACATCTATCCTGCATACATTACAAGAGAATGAATAATTAAAGTGGGGGGATGAATCAAAGATGATGAATCATAGAAACAATCACGGCGGGCATCATGGAGGGGGTCACCACGGCGGAAATCATGGTGGAGGTCATCATGGTGGAAATCATGGTGGAGGTCACCATGGTGGAAATCATGGAGGAGGACATCACGGAGGGGGTCACCATGGCGGAATTAACCAAGGGTTTGGCGGTATTGGAGCACCATTTTTAGGCGGGGTGTTAGGTGGACTAACTGTAGGAGCGTTGGCATCACCAGGCATTGGCTATGGTAGTTACCCGTATCCGTATCCATACCCAGCACCATATCCATCTGCTTATCCAGCACCTGTACCTTATCCAACGCCTTATTACCCTTATGGGAATTATCCATATTAAATAGGAAGAAACAAGGTTAAATAAACTTTAATGCACCTTCTATATAAGTTGGTGCTATTTTTATTGTCTTAAATTTTTTTTCATATAAAACTTAACAAATTGCCGGAATAGGTATAATATAATTTAGTGGGTACAAGCTTGTACTAATTTGATTTATTGATAATCTGAAATCATATTTAATTCATGATTATTATTTCTCAATAAGGTTGTTGGAGTTTCACTTTATATAACTATTTTTCCTAGATTTAATGTTGAAAGTGAGTGTTCATTATGGGACGTAAGTGGAATAATATTAAAGAGAAAAAGGCGGCAAAGGATGCGAATACTAGTCGTATCTATGCAAAATTCGGCCGTGAGATTTATGTGGTAGCAAGACAAGGGGAACCTGATCCAGAAGCAAATCAAGCGTTAAAGTTTACGTTAGAGCGTGCAAAAACATATAATGTACCAAAACATATTATCGACCGTGCGATTGAAAAAGCAAAAGGCGGTTCAGAGGAAAGCTATGATGAGCTTCGCTATGAGGGCTTCGGACCAAACGGATCAATGGTTATTGTTGATGCATTAACGAACAATGTGAACCGTACCGCTGCTGATGTACGTGCAGCTTTCGGTAAAAATGGCGGAAATATGGGTGTAAGTGGCTCGGTTGCTTATATGTTTGATGCCACTGCTGTTATTGGATTAGATGGGAAAACAGAGGAAGAAGCTCTTGAAATCTTAATGGAAGCGGATGTAGATGTTCGTGACATTTTAGAAGAGGATGGATCTGTCATTGTTTATGCTGATCCTGATCAATTCCATGCTGTACAAGAAGCATTCAAAAGCGCAGGAATTACAGAATTTACTGTTGCTGAATTAACAATGCTTGCACAGAACGATGTTGAGCTTCCAGAAGATGCCCAAGCAAAATTCGAAAAAATGATTGATGCACTTGAAGATTTAGAAGATGTTCAACAAGTGTACCATAATGTTGATTTAGGCGAATAAAAAAGAAAACAGACCTTTGCGATTAAAGTAGAGGTCTGTTTTTGTTTCAACATATAAATTAGAGCTAAAAAAAGGTAAAAAATTGAAAAGTAGGTCACTAAAGTTGATTTAAGTGACCTACTTTTACTAATTATGGGAAAAAGGGTTAGTAAATCTTAATTTTGTGCCTAAAACTGTTAAAAAATGAAAAAAACAGTCACTAAAGTTTATAATGGGTTGTTACATTCTATCATCAGGATGTAGGTTATGTTGCATGAACTCCTGAACTTGGTTAATTGCCGCTGTCGAAGCAATGTCTGTTTTATACCAGCCTTTGTCGCTCATTATTTCATATAGCCTATACTGATTACCACTGGCATTTTCAAAACAATTTAAATAAATTTCACGTAAGCCGTTATGGCTCGTTTCTAACAATGTATTACTAATACTTCGGCAACGGCCTTTTTCTAGCTCAAGACAAAGCTGGAGCATTTCTCGGTCAGTAAGGCCGCGACCCTCCATATTATTAGGCATTTATAGAACCCCCTTTAAAAGTAGCTTATTGAATCATCTTGGAACGGTTGAAATATTGTGCTAGTTCAGCAATTTTTAATTGGTGCTGTTCAGCTAGCTGCTCAAGATTCTTCCGGAGCTCTTGATCTTCGCAAAGTGAAGCACACCAATTCATTGTTTTGGCTGTAATTTCTTCCGCTCTTATTTCATCTTCAATAAAGGCAAGTTCTTTTGTTGTTAGCTGGTTCATTACATTTCACCCCCATGAACAGAAATAGTATCCCTTCATAGTATTGATAGAAATGATTTCTTTTATCCGTTAGCTGTTTTGCAGACATTGTTGCTAAATTAAATTTAATTTGTAGAGGTTGATTTGCGCTCCAGGTGCTCGCTTTCCGCGGGGTGGGCGCTGAGCCTCCTCGGCGCTATGCGCCTGTGGGGTCTCAGCTGTCCCACTACTCCCGCAGGAGTCTCGCACCTTCCGCTCCAATCAACAAACAATTTCGTTAACTGAGAACATATTCAAAAACAATAATCTTTTAGTGAAGAGTTTATCCGTTTAATGAACAAATCAACAAACTTTTCACATTGTGCGATATCTTGGATTTGTGGGAGTAGTTCAACCTTTAAGGTTACTGCTAGGTTTGTATTTACTTTTAATAGATCTCTAAATCTGTCTACTGCTCCACAGTAGTGAGGATAGAAACTATCACCAGTACCGAATATGCCAGTTACCACTGTTTTTCTTTCCCGTTTTTCAAAGGCTTTATATAGGGGCTCCATTTCAAATGGAATTTCTCCATCGCCCCATGTGTATGTGCCAATTGCGATTGCGTCATATTCATCTAGATAATTGAGTGAAAATTCTTCTACACGATATAAATGAACCGCAATGTTTTCCTTTTTAAATAGCATATGAATTAATAGCGCTAATTCCTTCGTATTACCAGAAACGGATGTGTAAATAATGCCAATTTTCATAGCTCATCAAAGCCATTATCTTGGGAAACTTTTGTATAAGTGCGTGATTTTTGCTCGAAAAAATCGGATTTTGTTTCATTCATCATTTCATCGCTAAAAACATGGATCCAAGGCATTGGATTTACCCGATCTTCATAAAGGTTTTGAAGCCCTAATTGCCGGAGACGCTTATTAGCAAGATATTCTACATAGCTTTCAAATTCAACTAGATCAATCCCTTGAATTTCTTTCAAGATATAATGTGCCCATTCCTTTTCTAATTGAACAGCTTCATGAATGGTATTGTACACATAGTTTATATTATCATCTGTGTGTAATTCCGGATTTTCCGTTAGCAAGATCCGAATAAATTGAGCAATAAAGTAGGCATGTTGCATTTCATCACGTTGAATATAGCTTATCATCGTACTTGTCTTAAGCATTTTCTGTTCCCGAGCTAAGTGATAGAAGAAGGCAAATCCAGCATAAAAGTATATTCCTTCTAAATTAATTGAGTTAATTCCAAGCTCGATTAGATGCTGTGGCGTTGGATTGTTGCGGAACTTTTCGTAAGCATCTAAGATTAATTGGTTCCTTTTTCGGACAATTGGATCATCCTTTGCTTGATTAAAACGACTATTTTGTTCACTAAGAGGCACTAATGAACTGAGAATATAGGAATAGGATTCATTGTGTACGGCTTCCTGTTGTGAAATCACAGCAAAAATGGCTTTAAAGCTTGGATCAGTTACAAAATCCATTACTTGAGTCATTGTCGGTGTTTGTAAGCTATCTAGTGAAGCGAGCTGTGTATTAATGCGTAAAAAGACATCTTGCTCAGTTGGACTTAGTAAATCCCATTGCTTAATATCGTCCTGCATATTTATTTCTTGCGCCTTCCAAAAGTTAGACAATAGTGTCTGATACATTCGGTACATTTGCGGATATTTGATATCATTCCAATTCAAGATGCCTGAAGATTGACCGTTAATAATACGAGTTGATTTATTTGGAAATTCCGGATTTAGTAGTTTAATTCTTGTAAGAGTTTGTGATTTTGTCATTAAGAATCCTCCTTGTTCATATTTAGCTATGGCAAGCTTCACATTCATCAATTTCTGTTTGTGAAGTGCTTCTTACATAATAAGTGGTTTTCAAACCTTGCTCCCAAGCTGCTAAATGGAGCTGTAATAGTTCTCTTGCTTTAATATCGTGACGGACATATAAGTTGAAGCTTATTGATTGGTCAATATGGCGCTGGCGAGCAGCATTTTGCTTAATGCTCCATAACTGGCTTAATTCATGCCGAACCCGACGGTAATAGTTATACGTATGATGATTTAAATCAGGAGCAGTGATTTTAAATTTAAAGTTTTTCTTTTCCTCCGCATATTCCACTGCATAAAGAGGGTCAATTCCGTCAGTTGAACCACCAATTTTTGCTGTCGAGGAATTTGGTGCAACAGCGAGCATCCAGCCATTTCGAACACCACATGCCTGTATTTTTTCTTGCAGCTTTCTCCAACGACCTGAAGTATAATTCTTCCGTTTAAAATAGGCTCCCGTCTGCCATTCAGAATGTGGAAATAGTCGATAGGCTCCTTTTTCTTGTGCTAATTCCATTGAAGCTAGAATCGTATAGTAAGCAATGTCCTCATATAATTCATTTGCAAAGTCAACTGCCTGGTCAGATTCCCAGTGAATTTCCTTGATTGCAAGTAGATGATGCCAGCCAAAGGTACCTAGTCCAACTGCACGATACTTTTCATTTGTCCATTTTGCTTGTCCAACAGAAATATTATTACAATCGATCGTGTTATCGAGCATTCGCATCTGTATACGGATCAGTCGCTCTAATATATTTGCTCTAACTGCATTTGGAAGGTGAATAGAAGAAAGATTACATACGACAAAGTCACCAGGCTTTCGAATAATGACAATATTTCCGTCTTCATCAAGATACTCTTTCTGAATAACTGTTGCAGACATATTTTGCATGATTTCTGTACATAAATTACTGCAATAAATCGAGGTGTAACCTTCGCCTCTAACATGTTTGTTCGGATTTTGTCGGTTTGCTTCATCACGATAGAACATATAAGGTGTACCAGATTCAAGCTGCGCAACCATGATGCGCGCCATAATATCCATTGCACGGTATGTCTTCCTCGGTAGAAGAGGGTGATTGACAGCATCCTCATATTTTTGGGTGAAGTAGCTGTTATCTGACTCATCATAAAAATCCTCAAGACCTAATGGGACGCCATTATCATCTTTCCAGCTCATGATTTGCTTAACCTGATGAGGACAGAAGGTATGCCATTCACCAATGCCTCTGCCTGACTGATCAACCTCTCTTAGTTTCTTCATGAATAAGTCAGGAATGGAGACTCCTGTGAAAATATCATGTGCTTTACGGCGCTCATCACCATTGTTTGTTTTTAAATCAAGAAAACCATTCATGATATCTTTATGAAATACATCTAGATAGATGGCGATAGCTCCTTGTCTCTGCCCTAATTGGTCAACACTGACTGCTGTGTCATTAATTAGTCTGATCCATGGGACAACACCTGAAGAGTTTCCTTTGAATTTCTTAATATCTGATCCTAGGGCACGGACCTTTCCGTAATAGATCCCAATACCACCGCCATCTTTGCTTAATCGGGCTATGTCCCAATTATTTAAATAAATACTGTCTAATGAATCGTCTACTGTATCGATAAAACAAGAGGAAAGCTGTCCATAACTTTTTCCAGCATTAGAAAGAGTGGGGGTAGCAACTGTCATGTATAAGTTACTTAATGCCCAATAAGCTTCTTTAATAAGTGAAAGTCGCTTAGATTTATCTTCATTTTTCATCAAAGTCATTGCAATAATCATGAATCGTTCCTGTGGCAATTCATACAAGTTTTTCTCATAATCTTTCGCAAGATAACGGTCAGTAAGAAGGAATAAGCCAACATAATTAAATAGATAATCTTTCTCAGGATCGATTTCTTTTCCTAATTCAATTATTTCGTCCTTTGTATATAAATCTAGTAAATCTCTTGAATAGATTCCTAGTTTGGTTAGGTCATTTATAAGCTCAAAGAAATCACCATATTTCAATCCTTTGTTATATCCTCTATTTGTTGCGGCCTTAGAATAAAGCTCATTTAAATATAAATGAGCAGCAAGAAAGGTCCATTGTGGCTGATCCATTGATATTTTGTTCAATGAATAGAGGAGTGCTTGTTCATTTGCTGCTTCTTCTGTTAAGTTTTGCTCTGACATTTTTTGCTCAAGTTCACGAATATCAATATTGAATGTGTCTGACGCTCTGTTAATCGTATGTAATACATTATCCAGTTCTGAATGGATCGTTGTTTTCATAAAAACCGCTCCTTTATAAATGCTTTTTTAGGCTTTTTTCATAACATTGTTCAACGTTGGTAAAGGTTGATTTTGTCGCTAGGAAACTTTTCAAGAACTACAATCTTCTAAAGAAGAGCACTTTTAAATAAATTTGCTTAATGCTTTATTTATTTCTGAAGAAAAATAAAAACCCATCGCTCAAGAAAGAGGATGGGTTTAACAAACGCTGATATTGTCACAGACTTAAAAAAGGTCTATAAAAAATACCCTCATTCTACCTTCCCAGCTCCCGAAGAAGATAACACGTTCTAAATATGGCAGGTCTCCTGACTTGTGCCTTAACCTACTTTAAGTCCTTCCCATCCGAGTGGACAGTGGTTCACTTATTTCGACGGCACTTACAGTTGCGGGAACAGTTCTGGAGTCACACCAGATTCCCTATTAAGTCTTAATAGACACCATATTTATAGGTTTATCACTGTATATTGTAGTATTAATGAAATGATAATACTATATATGTAACTTTCATTGATTATAAGCTAGATTAGAATTTTTTACAACTTTTTAATTTCCGTAAAGAGGAAACTTTAGTGTAAGTCTTTACTCACGTATTTTCCATAGTCTGGAACTGCTATTTGATCAAAGTCTTGAACTAATTTTCTTAAATTCGTTGACAATTCTTCACCTGACATAGGTAATCCATGTCCAGTAATTGCTAGATTCGGGTTTAAAGCTGCTAATTTACTTACTGAATTTTTGGCTGATTTCCAATCGGTTGTCAGATATCTTGGCGGTCCGTTTATCTCCTGTTCCTGGGTAAAAACTTTGTATAGTGAATCTTGCTTAACTGTTACAAAGGCATCACCAACAATAAGTGTGCGATCTTTTTCCCTAAAAAGCGAAACATGTCCTGGTGAATGTCCAGGAGTATGTATCCACTTAAAATCCGGCATAAATGGGATGCTTCCATCACTTGGAAGTTTTTCGATATGATTCCCTAAGTTAATCGGTTCATTAGGGAATAAGGGGGACATCTTCGCGACCAGTCCACCTTCAACTGATGGGTCTGGTTCAGGATATCTAAATTGGCCAGTTAAGAATGGAATTTCTAATTCATGTGCAAAAACGGGAACGTCCCAATGCTCGATTAATTCAATGATTGCTCCAACATGATCGAAATGCCCATGTGTTAGGATAATTGCTTTTGGGTGACTAGTTGGGCCATAACGTTCTTCGGCAACTGAGATGATCTCATTTGCTGAATGAGGCATTCCGGCGTCTACTAGAATATAATCGTTTGTTTTTGGATCACCGACGAAGATAATGTTAACAATCTGGATTGTATGAGCGTATACGTCAGGCAATAGCTGAAACCCAATGCCACTGCCGATTGAAGTGGCAGGAATAAATTTATAATCACTTCCATAATTCATTTCCTTATCCATCAATAATCATCCTCCTATGGAACAGCATATCGTTAGTGTTTCTTAATTTCCGTAAAATAATTAAATGAAAATAACTTAGTTATCTATTTTTCTATGGTTCATATGTAAAAAGTCACAGGAATACCGATAATAAAGTATACGATCTAAAAATGGGGGAAACAACATGAATGCAATACAACAGTTAAAATTAATGGATTTGAAAAGCAAGAATAAATTGATGCTCGTTACGTATTTGATTTCAACGATCCTTGGGCTGGTTGGCATGTTATCTTTAGCTCAAAACTCATTACAAAGTACCATATATATAATGCAAATACTGATCTACCCTCTTGCTTATTTTTTTGTGAATAAAACAGGGAAAGAGTTTTTATTTGCATACATCATGGTTATAGGGATGAATGTATGTACCTTAATACCAACCTTTTTAATGGGTGGTAATTTGTCTGGTGTTATAAGTGTATATTTCTTTACCATTTTTGCTGCGGTTCAGTTTAATAAAAGAATCTTTGGAATCGGTGTTGTTTTTGGTTTAATTATCCTTTTTTATAATAGCTTTTTTCCGACAGAACCCTATGCTTACATGAAAGCAGAATTCTCTTCATTTTTGATGATTTATATTTTTTCAGTTGTGCTGTTATCCGTATTAATTCATTTAAATGATAAACAATACAAAAAACTTCAAGAATTCATTAATCAGGCGGAATCTAATTCAAGAGCGAAGGAAGAACAAAAAGATCATCTCGAAAGGGAATTATTGAATATTGTCGAAAGTATAAGCAAAGTAAATGAAAAAATTCAATTCAGTGTTAATTCACAAGATGAGATGAGAATTGCAATTAATGAAGTTTCCGCAGGCAGTCAAATGCAAAGTGAACAAATTTCAAGTATTGCTCATAATGCGCATAATAATTTAGCTGTAATAAATAAAATGTTTCATTCAACAAGGGAGTTAATTGAGGATTCAATACAATCAAGTATTCTAGCTGAAGAAGGTCAAATTAAGGCAATGGATCTTAAAAAAGAGATGGACAATTTACAGATTATTATTGGAAACCTTAATGAGAACTTTTTATTGTTAACGAAGAAAATTGAAGAAACAAATCAATTCGCTAATCAAATAAAGCAAATTACTGAGCAAACAAATCTTCTTGCACTAAATGCTTCTATTGAGGCAGCTCGGGCTGGAGAAGCAGGGAAGGGATTCTCTGTTGTGGCCGAGGAAATTCGTAATTTAGCTGATACGACAAAAGGAATCACATTCAAGATTACCGAGAACCTTAATGAGGTTAACAAAACAAATGAACTGGCACAAGAAAATATGCATACTAGCAGCATCAATTTAAACCAGAGCGTCGACTCCTCAAATGAAGTGGGTGTGAAGTTCGCAGAATTAAATGCCATGCTAAAAAAGGTAAACTTAAAGTTTCAAGAGTTTGAAGTTCTTTCTAAAGAAGTTGGGGAAAATAGTGAAAGTGTAGAATCGTCTACAAATGAATTTGCAGCAATTATTGAAGAAGCAACTGCAAGCCTGGAGCAAGTAAGTGCTTCGATTGATACGTTAACAGCAGATAGTCGCTTAATTGCTGATTATATTGAACAAACGCTTGAAAGCGCTGAGAATATAAAGAAAACAGTTTAATAATAGTATGTAGTCTAGATAATTTATAAATTGAAAATGAGGGTAGGGGTGGTTCTGATGACTGGACATAGCCGGAATGATGATATTCTTTATATCATTTTATTATCTATTAAAAAGGGTAAACAATTAACAGAGTCAGTCATCCGCGAACATATTTCATTCTTAAGGAAGCTTGAGGACAAGAATCAGTTAGTTCTATGTGGGCCATTTCTTGATTATAAAGGCGGAATGATTATTATTCGGGCAAAATCAATGGATGAAGCAAAAGCAATAGCAATAGCTGAGTCCGATCCATTTATAATATCAGGATTAGAAGACTATGAAATTCGTACAATGGAGGTTTCATCTGAAGAAAATAACCATCTTGGTATGGGTTAAGACTGATTTACTGCTTTTGAATTTGTATCATAGAAGAATAATGAATCAATTGAAGCCATCATATACAGACATCAACTTGTATATGATGGCTTTCTTTTTCCAAATTGCATCGGTAGACGTTTGTAAACAAATTATGAACTTTGCTAAAAGCAGAATGATTTTCCTTAGAACAATACTTATAATGGAATGGATAGATAGGGAAGAGAATGGAAAGACAATAGCCTATTTATTAGATGATTTTCACAGAAAGGGTTTACTTACAAAATGCAGCTTATATTAACATTTGTCATTCTAGGTCTTACTATCTTTCTTTTTATGAGTAATCGAATCCGTGCAGATTTGGTCAGTCTTCTTGCCTTACTTGCATTCGTTATTACAGGTATATTAGAGCCGGCTGAGGCATTGGCTGGTTTTTCGAATTCAGTCGTGATTATGATTGCCGCATTATTTGTTGTAGGAGCAGGAATTCTCCGAACTGGGCTTGCAAAAAAGGCAAGTAATTTGCTTTTACGCTGGACTGGTAATAGTGAGAACAAATTATTTTTCCTCTTACTAGTCATTGTTGCATCAGTAGGAGCCTTTATGAGCAATACGGGAACGGTAGCGATCATGCTGCCAGTTGTTATCAGTATTGCGGTAAGCATGAAGGTGAGTTCTTCTAAATTTTTGATTCCGCTTTCGTATGTTGCAAGCTTATCAGGATTATTAACGCTAATTGCTTCACCCCCCAATTTAATTGTCAGTCAAGTTCTTGTTGACCATGGGTTTGAGCGACTTCGTTTTTTTGATATTACGCCAATCGGTATTACGGCAGTCATAACAGGAATTATTTATTTATTGATTGTTAGAAAAGTCCTGCTTCCAAATAGTAACAATAAGAAACAAATTAGTAATACTCAATTGTCTCCTAAGGAACTCATTCAGCATTATCATTTAGAAGAGAATTTACATCGTGTCCAAGTATCAAATGAATCGCCAATGGTGGATCGTCCATTATCTGAATTGAAAATTCCAGCAGATTATCATCTTTGTATATTGAAAATTGATCGAAAATCAGCGGAGGGTAGGAATCTTTTGCCTATTACCTATCAAGAAATGGCAGGACCAAATAGTGTTATACATGGCAAGGATATTCTTTATATTCAGGGATCGAAAAACCAAGTACAGAAATTAGCCGCAGATTATCAGCTTGTGTTTGATACCGATCAATCGAGAAATGATTTAGTTTCACGTCAGCTTGGAATTGCTGAAGTACTTTTAACACCACATTCAAGTTTAATTAATGAAACCATTCAGGATATTGGCTTTAGAAAAAAGTTTAATTTGAATATTATCGGTATTAATCGTAAAGGGACCTATATTTTAAAAGATATGTCCAATGTACGGCTTCGTTTTGGAGATGCGATTCTTGTTCAAGGCTCATGGGAAGAAATCGAATTGCTTTCAAGAGAAACAAAAAATGTAGTAGTGGTCGGTCAGCCGAAGGAACATGCAAGCATGGCAGCTGCAAATGGAAAAGCACCAATCGCTGGTGGAATCATGCTGTTAATGATTGCTATGATGATATTGGAAGTGTTTCCGACTGTTATTTCTGTATTAATCGGTGCTGTGCTTATGATTATCACTGGATGCTTACGAAATATGGATGATGCCTATGGCCATATGAATTGGGAAAGCATTGTGTTAATCGCCTGTATGCTCCCGGTGGCAACGGCATTAGAAAAAACAGGGGGCATGGTGCTACTATCGGAAGGAATTATTAATCTCCTCGGTGAATATGGCTCGATTGGTGTTTTAGCAGGTATTTATTTTGTGACAATGGTATTCGGCCAATTTATAAGTAATACCGCAACTGCTGTCCTATTTGCGCCTATTGCGATGAATGCGGCAATCAATATTGGGGTTAGCCCATACCCATTCTTAATAACGGTTGCAGCTGCAGCGAGCATGGCATTTGCTACCCCAGTTGCATCCCCGACAAATGCGATGGTCATGACAGCAGGGGGATATAAATTCAGTGATTTTATAAAAATTGGTATTCCATTACAAATAGTAATGTTTATTATCATGATGGTTGTGATTCCGTTGTTTTTTCCTTTCTAATCAGGCGCTTTCCTTTATGGATTGGCGCCCTTTTTTGTATTGGAAAAATGTAATTCCGAACTTTTTGTGAAATTATTGTGTATTATTTTAAATTTACTTGTTTTAGAATACGAAATATTTGATTGCCTAATTAAATAAGAGATATATTTGATAAAGGTGATAATTTTTTTCACTGTTGGGAAAGACTTTAACACAGTAAGGAATGTGAAAATCGTGAAACGATTGACAAAGATATTTAGTAAAACAAAGAAAACTCAAATCGATTTTTGTGAAAAAAATCTTGATCGTTTTCTTACAGATGAAAATAGTTCGAATTATAATGACTTCTTGAATCAAAAAAGTATTATATTTAAAGAATACAGCTGTCAAAGTAAATGTGAGTTGTGTAAAAAGTCTCCTTATGCGATGGTGAATGGTGAGTTTGTGGCAGCAGACAATTCGGATGAATTATTGGAGAAGCTTAAACAAATCGCTACTAATAACCTCAAGGAGTGAGTCAGCAGTGCCGAGAATTTTTGTTCATTTTACTTTTTTCTTCTTCACACTAACTGCTTTATCTGGCGTTTGGATGCGCTTTGCTCCATTTAAACCAAATACCGCAATTCCGTATACGAATGTGTTGCACGGGCATTCCCATCTCGCTATTTTAGGATGGGCATTTTTGGGTGTATTTGTTGTTTTTTTGTCATTGTATTGGCAATCGATTAAACAAAAGAAGCAGGCAATTTTTCTTTCAATTATGCTTTTTATTATTTCATTTGCAATGTTTGGTGCTTTCTTATACCAGGGCTATGGCTTGATCTCTATCATTATGTCCACACTTCATATTTTTGTAGAGTATTGGGCTGCAATCTTTATTATCAGGCAATTAAAGAGTCAGCGTAATGTGCCAAAGTCAGGGCTTTTATTTATTAAAGCCTCATTATTAACCTTAGTTATTTCATCCTTTGGCCCATTTTCACTTGGATATATTTCTGCGAATGGGTTGAAAGATTCTATTTTCTTCGATGTTGCCATCTATTTTTATTTGCATTTTCAATATAATGGCTGGTTGTATTTATTTTTGCTTGGAATGTTTATCATTCTAGTCCATTCCAAAAATATTTATATTCGAAGCCCTTTCATCAGCTATGGATTTTGGATCTATATCATTTCCTTGTTCCCAAACTTTTTTTCTAGTATTTTGTGGGTGGATTTAGGAATCTTCGGTGAGATCATTGCAGCTATAGGGGTCATTGGACAATGGATTGGGGTCATTTTTACGTTACTTGCTTGTAAAGGGATTTGGAGAGAGCTTGCATCCCGTTTCTCGAAGCTGACTTTCATTTCCCTTTACATAACATTTTTCTTACTATTGCTGAAAAGCACAATGGAGCTAGGTTTAATATCTCCCAAATTAGCATTTCAGATCTATGAAACAAGAAGTGTTGTCATTGGATATTTGCATTTTACACTTTTAGGCTTTGTTAGTATTTTTATTTTGGCTCAATATCAAATGTTGAATATAATAACTTCGAAATACTTATCTGTCCTTGGACTCACTATATTTATTAGTGGGTTTATCCTCAATGAACTCTTATTATTTGGTCAAGGACTGTTGGGGTGGTTGAATTTTTCAATAAGTGAGTTTGGAAGGTACGGACTTCTAGTAGCTAGCGGGCTATTATTGATTGGAATTGTGATGCTATGGGTTTCCTGTGTACAGAAAAATAATAATCGAATGCTTGATTATTGAACATAGAGAAAAGTGATGCCTATTTTCGCTAAGCATCACTTTTTTTGATTTTAACAACTCGCTTAAACATAGGGTAAATTAGATAACCGACTGAAATTCCTAACAGATTTAAGATAAGATCATCTATATCCAAGCTGCCACGATGAGTAATAAATTGACCTAGTTCTATGAATGAAATGAACAATAGGGGTGTAAATATCAGAATGAAACTAGAATAGTTTCTCGTCATTAAAAAGATGCCATATGGAATAAACAATCCGATGTTCGCAGCAAGATTATAAAAAGAGACGAGGAGATTCACTTTCCCAGAAAGATAATATTTTATAGTAGCAAATGGAACAAGGTTTATTGAGTCATAGATTTGATGATTTGGGCGTAAAAATAACAGAATAAGCAGTGTGATCGTGTAAAAAATCAGAATCCATGAAAATAGCGAATAGGAAAGATGAATGGTCTTCTTCTTCATGAATAAGAGAATAAAAAGAACCACAATAATTATACAGAAAAATACTACTCCCAAAACGATGGGATGCAGGAATGCTATTAATTGAATAAATATTGGATAGAGTAATAGAAATAAACTTAAAGATAGTAGTAAAGAGATTGATAATATTTTTTTCATAATAATACTCCTATTTGCTTAGAATATAGTCATTACAAATATATATTCCAACTTGGCCTGTCAAAGATAATTCTTTAGTAATCGTATGATGACAGATGGGTATTTGCAATAGGGTACTTATTGGTATTGTTTGATTTATCTTTTTTTAGAGAATAACATGAATAATGGATGTCTTTTTCTATCAATAATCTTTAACTCACTCATTAATAAATCATCTTCATGTTCTGCAACCCATTTCTTCAGTTCATGTTTGTCCTGACAATGGGTTAAGTAAGTTTGTCCCCTTTTTCCTATAGCGCTTACAATAAATCTACAAGAGGATTTCCCCATGTTTTCCCGCCTTTATTAGTTCTATTTAGGTTAGTTAATTCAATATTGAAAAGCTTTATTGGTTGGTTTCTAAATATTTCTCTAAGTCTTTATCCATGATAAACACTTCTATTCTTTCTCCTGTTTTCGTACTAATATCGCTGTGGGAGGAAAGAACCTTGCAGCCAATATGATGTTCAACGATTTTTTCATAATCTTCACTGTACATTTCACGGAGAAGGGTTCGCATTTGCTTGACAAGCTTTTTTCCAGAATTATCGTTGACAAGATGTTTTTCTTCAACTGTAAGGACACCTTTAAAACGGATGATCAGCATGTCATTGATAATATAAGTTTTGGCCTCCTGTGGCCCCCTACCGATTAGATTACGCTGGAACTTAATAAATGCTGCACTTATTTCAGCTTCTAATTTCTTTTTTGAATTTAACATAATGCCTCCATAGTTCTTCTGAATTTCATGGAATTTATCATAAAGTCCACGCTTTGTTCTTGTCAAGATAAATTTGTATTTGATAATATTCATTAAAAAACGGAGTATTAATGAGTAAGGTTTAGTTTTCTATGGGTTTACTTAAGAAAACGAATAATTTTAGTTCGTTTTGCCTTTTTTTTAACCATAAAAGGGGTTTACAAAGATTACTTGGCAGGCGTACAATACATCCATAAATAACAAATCGATATCGGCCAAATCTCAATTATTTGAGAACGGAGGACCCATTTTTTTGGGGTTAATTCTGCTAAGCAGAAGGGATGAGATACTCTTTCGCCATCCTACCCGTCAGCTAACTTCGTCGGCTAAAGCGAAGGAGGTCATAAGACCGCCTTAATTCAGGGGGCTTTTTTGTTGTGTTTCTATGCAAGAAGGCAGCCTGATCTATACGTAGGTCTTTTTATTATGCGTATAATTGAAAAGATTCTTGGATGACGGAACGCAGAGAGGGTATATATACTCGCTGGGCGTTAAGTAGACCATGATCCCTTTTTTCTTCATATTAAATGTTTGTTTTGCAAATTTATCAATTAACTGTTAGGTGAGTTTTAATTATTCACCACAGTGACATTGATCGATCGTGCATGCTGCATTTGGGAGAAAAGTGATCATGGTCTTTTTGTGTTCAACTAGAACAAATATAAGGTCAGAATAGGTGGGAGATAACAATGAAAAAACAAAAATTCAATCTAGATCCACCAAAAATAATTGTTTTGGGCTTTGCCATACTTATTCTTATTGGCTCCTTTCTCTTGACTCTACCTATAGCCACAGAGGATGGAAAAGGTCTTTCGTTCTTAAATGCATTATTTACGGCTACATCTGCAACTTGTGTAACAGGGCTCGTTGTTGTGGATACCGGTGATACATTTACGATGTTTGGTGAATTAGTGATATTGTCTCTCATTCAGGTTGGCGGATTGGGATTTATGACATTTGCTTCGCTTTTATTTTTCCTTTTCGGAAAAAAAATCTCATTAAAAGATAGACTGATATTAAAAGAGGCGATTAATAACCTTTCAATTGCAGGGGTCGTAAGATTAGTGCGAAGAATTTTGATTTTCACCGCAGTTATTGAGATAGCCGGAGGAATTATTTTATCGATACGATTTTCTTTTGATATGCCGATTGGAAAGGCGGTCTACTTTGGTTTTTTTCACGCTATATCCAATTTTAATAATGCAGGTTTTGATTTAATGGGTGAATTTCAGAGTCTGACCTCTTATGTAGATGACCCGACTGTAGTTCTTACCATCTGCTCGCTTATTACCTTAGGAGGATTAGGTTTCCTTGTCATGAACGATTTATACGAGTACAGAAATACACGTCGTTTATCCGCTCATTCGAAGGTCGTTATCCTTGCAACACTCATTTTAACGATTGGTGCAACAATTCTCATTTTTCTATTTGAATTTGGAAATGCCAAAACACTAGAACCTCTATCTTTCATGGGAAAGGGATTAGGCTCACTTTTTCAGGCGGTAACCCCAAGGACAGCTGGTGCTAATACACTGCCGATAGGAGATTTAACACAATCAACTTTATTCCTGCTTATTTTTCTGATGTTTATTGGAGCAGGATCAGGGTCAACAGCTGGAGGAATAAAAATATCGACGCTAGCCGTTTTAGTAGCTACCGTTTGGTCTCAGATTAAAGGGAAAGAAGATGTCGTATTATTTAGACGTAAAATTGTTATGGAAACCATTCTAAAAGCACTTACTGTCACCATTATTGGCTTATTTCTTGTTTTTGTCATAACGATGCTGCTCTCTATCACTGAAAAGGGCCACGATTTTATCATGTATCTCTTTGAAGCTGCATCTGCTTTCGGTACGGTTGGACTATCAATGGGGTTAACCCCGGAACTTTCTTCAATGGGACGTTTACTAATTATCTTTACGATGTTTGCAGGAAGATTGGGTCCATTAACCATGGCCATTGCTATTGCGATGAGACGCAAACGAAATGCTTTCCATTATCCAGAGGGAAAAATAATGATCGGTTAATAAGAAACTAAAGGAGTGTAGAAAGAATGGCTAAAAAACAATATTCAGTTATAGGTCTAGGGAGATTTGGTTTAAGTGTAGCTCGAAAATTACATGAGGCTGGGCAAGAGGTCTTGGGTATTGATATGAATGTCCAAAGGGTTGAGGATGCTGAATTAGCGGTTACACATGCGATTGTGGCAGATTCTACTGAAGAGCAAGCACTGCTTTCAGTCGGAATTCGTAATTTCGATTGTGTTATTGTAGCAATTGGAAACGATATGCAGTCAAGTATTTTAACAGTTTTACTTTTAAAAGAATTGGGAGTGAAGAAGGTTATTGCGAAGGCGCAAGACAAACACCATGGGAAGGTCTTAGACAAAATAGGGGCTGATTGGATTATTTATCCTGAAAGAGATATGGGGGAACGTGTAGCAAATCAGCTTTTATCACCAAATATGTTGAATTATATTGAACTGTCGAAGGATTATAATATAGAGGAAGTAGCTATTCCATCAAGAATGGCAAATAAGAATCTGCGGGAACTTGATATACGTGCCAAACATAATGTCAGTGTCATTGCGATCGTGAGAGAGGGGGAAATTATCATATCTCCATCCCCAGATCAAACCATCTACCAAAAAGATTTGTTAGTGATGATTGGGATGAGAGAAGATCTGGCGAAATTTTCTAATATAGAATAATAGAGTGCATTAAGGTTGATGAGCTTCAGAAGCTACTATTGAATAAACGCCATAATTACTAAATTTTGAAAAACATAAAAGTTACTCCCATTACAACAAATAATATGTTTTTATTAAAATTAATAAATTATCGATTGTACGTGGATGAGTCTGTCACCTAGAATTATTATTCTTTGGTAGCAGACTCTTTTTTGGTTTTTTGATAATGAAAATAGGAATTAGGGGGATTATATTACAATTATTGATTATTTTATTGACGGCAATGCTTGCTGGGAATTTAAGTGTGGGATTGGGACAGCCTTCTGTTTTGGATTAATCAGTGCAATTGATTTATCATCTGTCCCATAAAAATCCTAATTTTTCTATTAAAAAGGGGACAATAGATGAAGATTCGGTTTGGTTTTGTGGCGAATGCGATAGGATTATGGGATGCGAGTCCTTCGAAATCATTGACATTTACTCGTTATTCTGCTCTATCAAAAGAAGATCGGATGGAAAAGCTTAAAATTGTGACTGCACAAAACATACAACATACAAAGAGAATTCTTTATTATAACTTGGCACACGAAATAGAATTATACCGATTCTCAAGCTCGCTTGTTCCACTAGCTACTCATCCAGAAGTAATGTGGGATTTTATTACACCTTTTAAATCGGAATGGGAAGAACTTGGACATTTAGTGAAACATCAAAAGTTACGGGCAAGCTTCCATCCAAATCAATTCACACTTTTTACAAGCCCTCGGGAAGAAGTGACTGCGAATTCAATTAAAGATATGCAATATCATTATACAATGCTTGAAGCTATGGGCATTATTGATCAAGCGATCATTAATATTCATATTGGGGGAGCATATGGAGATAAAGAAATGGCTTTAAGCCGATTTCATCAAAATATAAAAAGTTTGCCTACCCATATAAAAAAGATAACAACACTTGAAAATGATGATAAGACTTTTAATGTGGAGGAAACACTTCAAACTTGTGAGAAAGAGAATATGCCAATGATCCTAGATTATCATCATTACTTGGCAAATAAAAATGACAATGACCTTTCACAGTACTTGCAACGAATTTTTAATACGTGGGAGGTTTCCGGGCTGATACCGAAAGTGCATCTTTCATCTCCAAAGTCAGAAAAGGCATTTCGTTCTCATGCAGATTTTGTTTCTTTAGATTTTGTTCTTCCTTTTCTGAAAATGGCCAAGGAGCTTAATACAGATATAGATATTATGATTGAGGCTAAACAGAAAAACCTTGCCATGCAAAAACTCGTAGAAGAAATTGCTTCTATCCGGGGAGTCAGGCGCTTAACAAGCTCCTCATTAGAGTGGTAAACGGGACAGAGGGACAGTGTTCGTGTCCCTCTGTCCCATTTATGTGGGCGTTATAATTATACGTTTATTGGTAAATAATATTCTAAGAAAATTTTATTTGGAGGGAATACGGTTATGACTGTCCATCATCCTCAATTGACTTCTGCTGAAATCGCTTGTATTTGGACTGCTTATATGAATGATAGTATGTCTAAATGTGTTTTAGGTTATTTTCTTAATGTTGTAGAAGACGAAGATATTCGCCCAATTATTCAACTTGCTTATGATATTTCATTTGCTCATCTAGAAAAGTTAAATCATATTTTTCGGAAGGAAAATCTTCCATTACCAACAGGATTTACTGATAGTGACGTGAATTTGAATGCGCCTCGGGTTTATACAGATTCGTTTATGCTACAGTATATAACTCATATGGCAAGGGTCGGAATGCTTGGATACAGTGGTTTTATTACTATGGGTGCAAGAAAAGACATAAAAGCACATTTCATGGCAGGGCTTCATGAGACAGCTGATTTATTTGACAAAAGTACAGAAGTATTACTTTCAAAAGGGTTATATATTAGAGCTCCTTATATTCCCTATCCAACGGAGACAGACTTTGTAGATAGTAAGCAGTTTTTAAGTGGTTTTTCTCTTTTTAACAAACAGCGGCCATTAAATGCTGTAGAAATAGCTCATCTATATATGAATGGTTTAACTAACCAAATTGGAAGTAAGCTTTCACTTAGTTTTGCCCAAACATCCCCGAATAAAGATGTTCAAAAATGGATGTTAAGAGGAAAAGATATATCACAAAAGCATATGAAAATATTCGCGGATGCTCTTACTAGCAATGATGTGCCAGCACCTGTTTCAGCAGATGTCTCTATTACCGATTCAACCACACCGCCATTTTCAGATAAACTTGTAATGTTTCATATGTCCTTATTAAGTGCAGCAGGAACCGGAAACTATGCAACTTCAGCAGCTGCAAGTCAACGAACCGATCTCGTATTAAATTATGAGCGTTTATCTCTTGAAGTTGCTTTATATGCAAAAGATGGAGCTGACATTATGATCAAGAATGAATGGATGGAACAACCGCCTACCACATCGGACAAAGAAAAACTCGCTAAGAAAAAAGAGAAATAGACTATAAGTGTGTGTTTAAAAAGGAGGATAAAAAGAGCCGAGAAGTTCAAGGAAGTGCCGCTTAGAGCACCGGAGCGTACGTTTTTGGTACGTGAGGAGCGGATAAGCAAACTGACGCAGAAATTCGACAGCTATTTTTCCCGGACTTTTTGAACATCCTCTATAAGGATGTGGGAAATGACAATTGTAAGACTTGGCTATGTTGCAATGAGTATGGAGTTGAAAAATGCGTCCCCATCGCAAACGATGACTTTTGCTCAATTTCAAAAAATAGAAGATCGTGAAGCGGCCATTCGTAAATTAGAAAGAATATCGATATCGAATCTTGAAAATACATTGAGGCTGCTGAGACATAATGCAGTGTCTACTATTCATTTTTACCGCTTAACCTCTCGTCTGATTCCGTTGGCTAATCATGAGGAACTGCTTGATTGGAATTATATGAAGCCGCTTAAGGGACTGCTAAAAGAAATTGGAGATTTTTCTAAAATGCATCAAATGAGGATTGATTTTCATCCCGATCATTTTGTGTTAATCAATTCTCATAAAGAGGAGGTTTTGAAAAATTCGATAAAAACGCTTAAAATGCATTATCTTTTGTTGAAAGGAATGGGCATCGATCCCACGCATCGATGTGTCATGCATGTTGGAGGGAGCTATAAGGAAACGGTGCATTCCCTTGAGCGGTTTGTAGACAATTGGATGGAGGTTCCAAAATCGATACAAAAAATGATTATGCTTGAAAATGATGATACGAGCTTCAACCTGGATGATACTCTGTACTTATGTGAAAAGCTAGGAATTCCTCTCGTTTTTGATTATCACCATCACCTCGCACATCATAATAATCTAAATTGGGAAGAAAATTGGGAGCGGGTGGTAGGAACGTGGAAATACTCGCCACTTCCACTGAAAATGCATATATCGAGTCCAAAATCTGCAGAAGCATTCCGTCATCACGCTGATTATATCGACATTGAGATGTTTTTTGACTTTTTAAAAGAGATTAATGGCTCTGTTCAGCAAATTGATTGTATGATTGAAGCAAAAATGAAAGATCAAGCACTTTTTCAATTAATGGATGAGGTAAAACAAAGGAATGATGTGAACGTGATTGATGAATCTAGTTTTGAATTATTATAAAAATTGGTCCACATATTTTTATTTCAGTGTCGAGGAGTAATAAAATGGACTTGTTCATCTATACTTTTATTACAATCGCCTATGTTGGGATCCTCCTTTGGGGGATTAACCTTGCTAAAAACAATACTTGGTTTTCCATCTCCAATGTACTTATACTCGTCATAATTGCATTAATTTATGATAATGCGATAGTTGCAATGGGTGGTTTAATAGGTGAGGGGAGGGTTCTTAAAGGACTAAACTATGCTAGATATTGGTTGCATGCTCTTTGTACACCTCTACTTGTTCTATACGCATGGAAAATAGTTGAGAATACAGGAATTAAGTGGATCTCCAAAGAATGGGTAAGAATCGGAACATCTATACTTGTCATTATACTTATTTTCATAGAGGTAGCAACAGTTATCACAAAACTCGAGCTTGTAGCAAAATGGAAGTATGGTGTATTGGCATATGAAAATGTGGATGAAGCAAGCGCAGCTCCAATCATGGTTATTGTTGTTACACTCGTTTTACTGATTGCCTCAATTTTTATTTGGTGGAAGTTGAAGTGGCGATGGTTTTTTATCGGAACTATTATTATGATAATTGGCAGTATTGTACCACTACCTATTAAAAGTGAAGCGTTAACAAATGGGCTTGAACTTATTTTAATAATTACTCTGATGGCAACAAGGCAATTTCAGGAAAGAATCGGTTAAAATATTGCAGTCATAATAACCATGATAGAGGGACGGGGAATTTCCCCTGTCCCTTAACCTTTTATAAGATAAGCTCTTTTGGTTGCTCTCCATGAATGTTTAAAAGCCGAATCACTTCTGGCTGTACCTCAAGAAATACGTAATTGGGGTCATCTGGACCTTCAAACCAGTTGGCAAATGATTCGTTCCAGTATTTTGTTTTCAAATCTTGTGATTCATTGATTACAGCTGTGCCAGAAATTTCAACATAGGCATCGTTTTGTCCTTTTTCTTCATATCCTAAAACTATCGAAACAGAAGGGTTTTTCCTTATTTCATTCATTTTTTCAGTGTCCTTTTTCGTAGGGGTAAAAAATGTTAGTTTCTCATTATAAAAAGTCATATATCGTGAATGAGGTTTATTATTTTCTACCGATGATAGAACACCGGTGTTCTGATCAGAAATAATTTTAACAACTTGTTCCTTTAAATCCTGCTGGTTCATTGATCCTTCTCCTTTATTGCTTCTTTTGGTTCAATTCCCCAATGCATTCTTGAACTAGAGTAACCCCTTGGCTCATGGATGCCCCGCCGCCAAATGCTGCGGTTACACCTACAGCTTCAAGAATTTCTTGTTCCGAACATCCTTGATCAAGACATCCTTTTGTGTGATAAATAATGCAAAATTCATCTTGTGCATGAAGACTAATCCCTAAAGCAATTAGTTGTTTTTCTCTTTGTGTTAATGCCCCTTCTTTAAAGCATTCTTCAGTAAAGGCATTAAATAAACTTGCAAATTCCGGCATTTTTTCGGTAAACATGCCAAGTCCTTCTTTATATTTGATAAGTGAAGATTCTGTTGAACTTCTTGCTTCAAATGCCATTTGTTTAATCAACTCCGTTTTCATTTTGATGTGTATCAAAGGTTATTATGAGCCGAATAACAATGTTTAAACGAAAAAGTTTAGATCGCCCATTTAAATACCTTTCCATTATAAAGAAAACATAATCTTTCGCATAAAAGGCAATATTTTAAGAAGAGACGAATGGGACAGAGGGACAGGAACATCGTCCCAGTTTGGATTATGAGTGGACGATGTTCCTGTCCCCTCGTCCCACCAGAAGAGGTGAAGGGATGGACTATGCAATGAAAGAGTATCATGCAGGAGATGTAGTATATGTTTTTTACCGAAACCCACATACGCAGGATGTAGCGAATATTCAGGCAGCAGCGGTAGTAAATAATCCTGAAAATCCGAATGAATTGGCATTGTTTTTATATGAAACTTATTATCCTTTATCAAATGATATGGCTGTATACGCTACAGAAGATGAGGCGAACGCCGCTTACAACTACTATTATGGAGATACGTCTATGGGGGTGTTGGAATGAACCACCCTTTTACACCTAGGCTCGTATATTTTGAACCACAAAGCTTGGAGTACCCATTAGGAAAAGAGCTATTAGAAAAGTTTGAAAAGATGGACGTGGAAATTCGATATACTACGTCCCATAATCAAGTGAGAAATCTCCCAGGCGATAATGATTTTCAAAGATACCGGGTAGCAAAGTCGACACTTGTCGTTGGAATTCGAAAGACGCTTAAATTTGATACATCTAAGCCTTCTGCAGAATATGCCATTCCCTTTGCAACGGGGTGTATGGGGCATTGCCACTATTGCTATTTACAAACGACGATGGGGAGTAAACCATATATCCGCACCTATGTAAATGTTGAAGAAATTCTGGAAGCAGCTGATAAATATATGGAGGAGCGTGCTCCAGAATTGACTAGGTTTGAAGCATCCTGTACATCAGATATTGTCGGGATCGATCATTTGACTCATTCGTTAAAACGGGCGATTGAACATTTTGGGAAATCCGAATATGGGAAATTAAGATTTGTAACTAAGTTCCATCATGTTGACCACCTGCTAGATGCAAAGCATAACGGGAAAACGAGGTTTCGCTTTAGTGTAAACGCAGATTATGTCATTAAGAATTTTGAACCAGGTACCTCTCCTTTAGAGAAAAGAATAGAGGCGGCAGGGAAAGTGGCAAGAGCAGGATATCCACTTGGATTTATCGTTGCACCCATTTATCTGCATGAAGGGTGGGAGGAGGGGTACTATCATATGTTTGAACGGTTAGATAAAGAATTGCCCCCAGAAGCGAAAAAAGACTTGACCTTTGAATTCATTCAGCATCGTTTTACAAAACCAGCAAAAAGAGTCATAGAAAAAAATTATCCAATGACGAAATTAGAATTAGATGAGGAGAAGCGCAGGTACAAATGGGGGAAATATGGGATTGGAAAATATATTTATCAAAAAAACGAAGAAGAGGACTTGAAAAGTTATCTTTTCGACTATATGAAAAAATTCTTCCCAAATGCAAAATTAGAATATTTCACTTAAATGTTAACTAAGAAAGAGGATGTATAAAATGTAGAATCAAATAAAGCAAAGGAATGGTGACAATACATAACAATGTAGTTAACAATACACCTAATGATGCAAATAAAGTGTCGGCCCCATATTTTTGTGAATAAAGTGAAATTGTTGGCGCAGCAGGCATTCCAGAAACGAGAACGGCAATAACTAGTAATGGAAACGGGACAGAAAAGTAAGCAAAAGGGAGTAAAAGGAAAGGAATAAGTAGAAGCCTAGTTATTGCCATTTTCCATAAGGAGCTATTTTTCATCAATAAAAAAAGGTCCTTATATTTTACATTCGCGACCATACTGCCTATTAGCATCATGGAAAGAGGAATCGTCATCTTCCCAACGCTTTCCAATCCTGAAGAAACCATAATAGGCCAACTGATTGGGAGGAGAAAAAGAGTGAGACCAAAGAATGTGGAAAGAATCCCAGGATTCAAAAAAATATTTTTCCAATTGATTGTATCCTTGCTTCGACTAAACAAGTACATTCCATATGTCCATATAAGTATTAAATAACATAAATTAAACATCGTTAAATAAATGATTCCTTGCTCTCCCAGCAGGATGAAACTTACAGCATAGCCTATAAATCCTTGGTTGCCAAAAATAATTAGCCCCTCATACACACTTCTTTGCTGCTCTTGAAGCTTTGAGCGGTTTCTCATCCAAATGGCTAAAAAACTGGATAAGACGAGTATGTATATAGACATGGAAATAAGCCAAAAAAACTCTTTCACGACATTAGTAGAAAATGAAATATCCAACGAGAATAAGATAAGGGCAGGTAATGTGATATATAAAATCAGCTGTGTTAGCACATCATTTGCGTTCTCTTTTAAAATTCCTTTTTTTCTTACAATAAACCCCAGCAATGCAATACCATAAAGGACCAATATTTCTTGCAAAAACGCTCCTGCTGATGACATTAGTATCCCCCCTCGAATACTATATGTACTAGGAACCTAGAACGTTAACGGGATCTCTACGTTGCTGGCATCTCTCCAGATTCAGCAGCATTTTCGACTAACGAAAGCAGTGCAGTATAAATCCACGTACTAAGGTGAAAATAAGGATGGTGCTTGTCACCAACTACCTGCGATGTGGAGGGAAATAACAATGAATGTACGTGAAGGCTTAATACCAACTGCATTAGGTTCAGCTGTAACAGCTGCAGGCTTCGCAATGAAACAGCAGCGTGGCTCAAACAAAATGGTTGCTAATACTGTTTTTGGTTTTGGCTTAGCACACGTGGTATTAGGGGTTATTGACCTTGTTGAACATCGTCGTTAAGAAAAAAGTCGAGTACCTAGTACTCGGCTTTTTAGTTTAAATCGAATATTTAATTTTGCAAGTTTGACTGTATCCATTGTTCAAGTCATCCTACTTTTCATATTTCTCCTATTCTTGGGAATACTACTCTTGTGGATGTACTGGGGGGTTTTTGAAATGGTGAAATCGAAATTAATGAGATATAACAAGTCAGTATTACTAATGATGTTGGTTGTTTCTTGGCTTTCACTACTCTTGTTAGGGAAAAGTTCCTTCAAAAGATTTATTCCAGCAGGTATATTCATTGCTTTAGTTACAAGGCTGGAAAATTACGCTGCTAAGAAAAGAACGTGGTGGTGGTGGTATGAAAAACTCCATCCGAAATTATCAGGCTCATTTCCTTTTGTATGGGGTCCATTTATGATTGGCTCCATGTGGGTTCTTAAATTGACTTATGGAAAATTTAATCGATATCTGATTGTAAATTTAATAGTTGATTCCATTTTTGTTTTTATTTTAATTGATAAATGGTTGACAAAATGGGGAATTGCATCATTGGTTCGAATGAAAAAAATTCAATTATCCCTTCTATTATTTATAGATTCCTTACTTTTATATGGATTTCAATTCCTCATAGAGAAAATGAAAGTATTTAAATAAACGTTGACAACATAATCATGATTTCTTATATTATATATAGACCAATTGGTATAATATTTAAATGAGGTAATAAAATGAAAGAAAAGGAAAATTCTAAGGATAAATTAATTAAAACTGCATCCCGACTGTTTCAATTACAAGGCTATCATGCAACAGGATTGAATCAAATTACGAAAGAGAGTGGCGCACCTAAAGGATCATTGTATTATCATTTTCCAGATGGGAAAGAACAACTCGCTATTGAATCGGTACATTTAACCGCACAGTTTGTTTCGGAACAAATAGTCGAAGGTTTAAATAAAAGCTCTGACCCCGTAAAGGCTATTCAGTATCTGATCGAGGGAATGGCTGAACGATTTCAAAAGGAGGGTTGTAAAGGGGGCGTGCCGATTGCATCTGTTGCACTTGAAACTGCACTTATTAGTGGACCATTAAGAGATACATGTCAGTCAGCCTATAGAAGCTTTCAAGCTCAATTTACACAAAAATTAGTTCAATCAGGTTTTGAAGAAAATCGAGCAAAAGAGTTGGGCGTTGTAATCAATTCAATGATTGAAGGTGCCTTTCTCCTTTCCTTTACATCAGGGAATTGTGAACCATTGCTTTTAGTTGCAAAACAAATTCCAGTTATTCTCGATTAGATGACTGGCTTTTTTTTACCAATAATTATATAGACTGGTCTAATATGAAGTGTGAATCTTTATGATAACTTAAGAAGTAATTTATAAATAAAATGAGGGATATTCATGAAAATATTAGTAACAGGGGCATCTGGCAATGTAGGTCGTTATGTTATAGAAGAATTATTAAGCATGGGTGAACAGGTTGTCGGTGCAGGACAGGATATCCAAAAGATAAAAGATATATTCAAGGATACGATTGATGCAGTTCATTTTGACTTCACAAATAAGGGTACTTTTCATCAAGCACTTGAAAATGTCGATAGAGTATTTCTAATGAGACCGCCTCACCTTGGAAAACCGGAAGACTTGTACCCATTTATTGATGCTATGAAGTCCCATAAGATTAAGCTGATTTCATTTTTATCTTTAATGGGAGTTGAAACCAATCCCATCCCACCTCATCATAAGATTGAGAAATATATTGAGGCAGCAGGAATTCCCTATGCTCATATTCGACCTGGATTCTTTATGCAAAATGTATCGGGTGTTCATTCTGTTGAAATTAGAGAAAAGAATCAAGTTTTTGTGCCAGCAGGAAACAGCAAAACAAGCTTTATAGATGCTGCCGATATCGGACTATCAACCGCCATTTTACTCCATGAGCCCAATAAATATAGAAATACCGCTCATACCATTACTGGTCCAGAGGCATTAAATTATGATCAGGTTGCAGAAATATTAAGTAAGGTAACAGGAAGACAAATCACCTATGCGAAACCAGGATATTTGAAATATAGAAGGCATTATATTAAAGACCGAGGACTTGAAAAAGGCTATGTAAACGTAACCGTTGCACTGTATTTTATGACAAGAATGGGGACAGCGAAAGAGGTTACAGACGATTTCGTTAAATTAACTGGAAGACATCCACGTTCCTTTGAAGAATTTGCAAGAGCAAATGTGAACAGTTTTATTTAGTAAAAAAGGGGGTTTTGCTTATGAGTTTCTTTCAGGATTTATCACCAATATTCAAAAAGAGAGAAATCGTCTTTATAGAAAGCTATAAAGAATCAGAGGATGTCTATACTTTTATTTTTAAAAAAAAGAAAGATCTAGACTGGAAAGCAGGCCAGCATGGTATTTTTCGCATCATTCATAAAACCATCAAAAAACCAACCCGACCGTTCACTGTGGCATCTGCGCCATCTGAAAATCTAGTAAAAATATCAATGAAAATTAGTAGTAATCCAAGTGAGTTCAAGAAAGCAATGCTTGAACTCAAGCCGGGAATGAAAGTCAGTATGAGAGGACCATTTGGACCTCTCTATATTAATGATCCTGGTCCGACACTTTTAATTGCAGGTGGAATCGGTATCACTCCATTTCGGTCGATAGTAAAAGAAATAGAGAATAAAGGGAATGACAGTGCAAACGCGATAAGCCTACTCTATATTGATAGTAAAGGGTCATTTATTTATAAAAATGAGCTTGACGAAATCTCTAAAAATACTTCAATCAAAATCTGTTATCTTACATCAAGAGAAGATTTATATAAAGAAATCGATCATTTTGTTTCTCAGTATAAAAACACTGGTCAATACTATCTTGGCGGATCAAAAGCAATGGTTGACTTCGTTTCCGCCTATTTAAAAAACAAAGATGTTCTCAAAAGGAATATCAAAAAGGATGTGTTTTTTGGGTATAATTAACTTTATACACACCTAAATGAAAGCGACTAAACATGAGGGTTGAAAATGCTTATTAGTCAATTGTGAGGAGGATTTTTTTGGAAACAATATACGACTTTCATATAAATATGACAGACGGCAAAGAAAAATCATTGCGAGATTATGAAGGAAAAACGCTGCTCATTGTGAATACAGCCAGCAAATGCGGATTTACCCCCCAGTTTGAAGGACTGCAGAAACTATATGAAAAATATAAAGATCGCGGGCTAGAAGTACTAGGTTTTCCTTGTGACCAATTTAAAAATCAGGAATTCGATGATATAGAGGAAACGCTACAGTTTTGCCAAATTAATTACGGTGTTACCTTTCCTATTTTCGCTAAAATCGATGTTAATGGAGAAAATGAACATCCCCTGTATACTTATTTAAAAGAACAAAAGGGTGGGATCTTGTTAAAAAATATTAAATGGAATTTCACAAAATTTCTGGTAGACCGAAATGGACTTGTGGTTGAACGATATTCACCTACAACCGAACCTAGCAAATTGGAAGAGGATATAGTGAAACATTTGGCAATCAAGTAACGAGGTTTTGTCTACAGTATTAAAAAATCTTAAGAATAGTAAAAAACGGACATGTATGAATTTCGAACAAGTCCGTTTTTTATTTTGGATTAAATTTTAAGAATATATTGCCAATTCCAGTTATAAATATTAACATATTGGTAATACCAAAAATAATATTGGTAATGCCAAATGGGAGGCGGGATATTCATTGAAGGTACGTTCTTCTGACATGATAGAGAAAAAACTAATTCAGGCGATATTAGAAGGCGAGTATAAAAGTAATGAGCCTTTGTTACCTGAAAGAGAATTGGCAATATATTTTAATGTGGGTAGACCAACTGTGAGGGAAGCTATTCAACGTTTAGAAAGAAATGGGTGGATTACCGCTCGAAAGGGGATGCCAGCTATTGTAAATGATTATTGGAAACATGGAAATTTGATGACCATTGTGAATATTCTTCAATGCTATGAGGAAATTCCGGATGTGTTCATTGAATATATGCTGCAGCTTCGAATCTCCTTAACACCTTCTTATGTTAAACAAGCTGTTGTCCATCATCCTTTGAAGGTCATTGCTCTATTTTCACAAGTGGAAGAACTGAAGGACGATGCGAAATCATACGCCACCTATGATTGGGAGTTGCAGAAAGAGCTTGCACAGTTATCCTCGAATCCAATCTATTTATTTATTATTAATAGTTTCACAGATATATATATTCCAATGGCAGAAAAGTATTTTGCCGAACCGTATCACAGAAGTGCATCAAGACAATATTATGGTGAGTTGCTGAATGCTATATTAAAAGCTGATATACAGGCTGCAGAGGAAATGACGAAAAATATGATGGAAAAAAGCTTACAGCTATGGAAAACAAAAACGAAGGAGAGTGAAAAATGATGAAGAGGGGTTTGTATCGAGATTTTTTCTTGCATTTTGATATTTTCGTTATGCTTGTCTTATTTGTAGGTATGACTTGTTTTGTGATACTAAAGGGGCTTACATGGTTATCACTTCTGTACTTTGTCATTGGGCTCATCACGTATATGTTTACTGAATATTTGACACATCGTTTTATTTTCCACTTGAAAACTCCAGAAAATCCTTTTTTGTTAAAATTTCTAAAGCGCATCCATTATGATCATCACAAAGATCCAAATGATTTGAAGCTATTATTCTTGCCACTTTGGTACAGCCTGCCTAATTTAATCGTTGCTATCTTTCTTTTCTATTTTTTCGCAGGTACTTTAATTAGCACGGTCTCTTTTGGTTTGGGACTGATTCTCATGCTGCTTGTTTATGAATGGAAGCATTATGTTGCCCATCGACCAATCAAACCGGTAACAAAGTTGGGGTTGTGGGTGAAGAAAACCCATATTTTGCACCATTATAAAAATGAAAACTACTGGTACGGTGTTTCCACTCCCTTTGTTGATGTGTTATTTGGCACACTAAAGAATGAAAAAGATGTTGAAACAAGCAAAACAGCTAAGGATTTAGAAAAGAGGGCGTAATGAAAAAATTATTAATAAGTGTACTCGCTTTATTAGTCATTATAGGCGTATCAATATTTATATGGAAAGATGCCCCTTCCCAGTCGCCAATCTATAGTAAACTAACAGTCTCTAAAGATTTGAAAGTAAACAAGAATTATCCCATTGACTCATTTATAGTTAAATGGGATGGGAAAGAAGGACGAATGGTTATTTCACACGCAAAACGTCCGAAACAAGAAATATTTTCAACACCAATAGAAATGGGCTTTCTTGCAGCTGGAAAAGGCGTTTTGGATGCAAAAGAGGAACGCGGGCATTTTACTATGAAAGAAAATCGTGAAGTAACTTGTGCTGACCAAAGTGTTGATGAAATAGAGTCTACCAATCATTTATTCATCATAAAAGGGGTTCTTCAGTGTTCAAATGAAACGAAGGTCGGTTATTCATTCGAGCTATCACCTGAAGAGAATAATAAGCTTCATTATTCGGTTACATTGGATGATCCCACATATAATCGAATCTATCTTTCCTGGTCAACGGATAAAAACGAACATTATTTCGGATTTGGGACACAATATTCTTCATTTGATATGAAAGGAAAACGAGTGCCTATTCTTGTCCAGGAGCAAGGTGTCGGAAGAGGGTTACAGCCATTAACTTTTTTAGCTGACATTACAAATGGTGCTGGAGGAAGCTGGGCTCATACGTATGCACCTGTCCCACATTTCATAACGAGCAATCTTACCTCACTATATAGTGAAAACAAGGAATATCAAGTTTTTCATCTTACAGATAAAAAAGAAGCGCAGTTAGAAGTTTTTTCAAGTCATGCATCAGGGTATGTATATGCAGGAAATTCACCTGAGGAGCTTGTAGAAGCTCATACATCTGTTGTTGGGCGCATGGAATCCTTACCTGATTGGACACAGCACGGTCTCATCTTAGGCGTTCAAGGTGGAACAGAAAAAGTAGTAGAAAAATTGGATACCCTTTTAGAGAAAGATATACCAATTTCAGCGGTTTGGATTCAAGACTGGGTGGGACAACGTAGAACGAGTTTTGGTTCACAGCTCTGGTGGAATTGGGAGCTTGATAAGGATCATTATAACAATTGGGATACGTTTATAAACACACTAAAAGAAAAGAACATTCGCTTGTTAGGTTATGTCAATCCATTTTTAGTCGATAGTGAAGATAAACAGAATCGAGTCCGAAATTTATATCAGGAAGCAGCGAAAAAAGGATATTTTGTAAAGGATAAAAATGACAATCCGATTGCTGTACAAATTACCGATTTCGATGCATCCCTTATTGACTTAACGAACCAAGAAGCAAGGGAATGGTTTAAAGTCATCATGATGGAAGAGTTGATTGAAAATGGCTTTTCAGGATGGATGGCTGATTTTGGAGAAGCCTTGCCTTTTGATGCGATTATGAGTAACGGCGCACTCGGTGAACAATTTCATAATGAATATCCAGAAAGCTGGGCGCAACTGAACAAAGAAGTGATGGAAGAATCAAATCTGGAAACGGAAGGGATGTTTTTTCTTCGCTCAGGCTATAGTGAAAGCCCATCAAGTGCTTCAAGTTTTTGGTTAGGTGATCAATTAATAAGCTGGGACGAGCATGATGGAATCAAAACGGTTGTGCCAGGACTAATAAGCAGTGGACTTTCCGGTTTTGGTATTAATCATAGCGATACTGGAGGCTATACTGGTCTAAATAAAAAGCCTATTCTTTCATATAGCCGTTCAGAGGAGCTGCTATTGCGATGGATTGAATTAAACGCGTTTACGCCTTTATTCAGAAGTCATGAAGGGAACAGACCTGAAGAGAGTGTGCAGCTTTATAATAATGGAGCAGCTGCTGACCATGCGAAAGTTTTTACCGACATTTACGCGGCATTGGCGCCCTATCGAAAACAGCTTATGAAGGAGATGGAGGAAACAGGTGCTCCGCTTGTACGATCTTTGTTTTTTCATTATCCAAAAGACTCTAACACGTATTCGATGCAGGATGAATTTTTACTTGGAGAAGATCTTTTAGTAGCACCGGTATTAGATAAAGGAAAAGCAGAATCAAATGTATATCTTCCTAAGGGGGATTGGATTCATTTATGGTCTGGTAAGAAATTTTTGATTGAAGAAGGTGAAGAGATTACCGTGTCTTCTCCTTTAGGAGAACCTCCAGTATTTTATAAAAAAGGTTCGAAAGTGGAGAAGCTATTATCACCCTTTGAAAAATAAGTATAGTTAAACAAAAACGGATTGGCATACCAAGTCCATCTGTTTTTGTTTTTCTAGCTTTTCTCATACATCCATTTTCTTCTTAGGATATACTCTCGTTATGAAAGTAGCCTAAATAATATACTGAAATTCTATTCCCAATGACATTCCTATGATAGGTCCATGGCAGGATTTTTCTCACTTGAATAGAATTATATAAGTAAACATACTTTTCAGATGATAAAAATTAGTGAGGTTGTCCATGTCATGAATATAACAGAAATAGACGCTCGTGAGATCGTAGACCGAATTACAGATGGCTTTTTTGCATTAGATGAAGAATGGAATGTCACCTATGTGAATGAAGAGGCAGCACGTCTCTTATTTCGAAGTCGAGAGGACCTTTTTGGTAAAAATGTATGGGATGAGTTCCCTGAGGCAGTTAATTTGCTTTTTCACGAACAATACCAAAAGGCTGTATGTGAAAAAATTGCCGTAAAGTTTGATGCGTTTTATCCACCGCTGAAAACATGGTTTGATGTGAGGGCCTATCCATCAGAAAATGGTTTAACGGTTTACTTCCAAGATGTGACAGAAGAGAAAAAAGCATCATCACAAAGTGAACAGCATTATAAATCCCTTTTTGAGCAAAATCCTGATGCAGTATTTTCTTTTGATCTGAATGGAAACTATCTTAGTGTGAATTCCGCTATGGAACAGCTATTAGGATATAGTGAAGAAGAATTCTTACAGCTATCATATATTCCTTTAGTTACTAAAGATGATATCGAGAAGACGATGGATTTTTATGGAAGGGCAGTTCAGGGTATTACTCAAAATTACGAAACAAAGGCAATACATAAGGATGGTCATATTATCCATGTAAGCGTTACAAATATGCCAATTATTGTTGATCATGAAGTAGTTGGTGTATATGGAATTGCAAAAGATTTGACAGGTCAAAAGCTGACGGAACAAAAATTGATAAAATCGGAAAAACTCTCAGCAGTTGGACAACTTTCAGCTTCCATTGCACATGAAATACGGAATCCATTGACAGCGCTTAAAGGTTTTCTACAATTAATGTCCTCATCCATTGGAAATATGGAAAAGAGTTACCTAGAGATCATGTTAAAGGAAATTGAACGAATTGAAATGATTACAGGAGAATTGTTACTGCTGGCAAAACCACAAGCGCAGCATTTTAAACGTGAAGATATTCAAGTGATATTTGAAGACGTAACAACTCTTCTTGGATCACAAGCATTAATGAACAACGTCGAAATGAAAGTGATCTTTGAGGTGCTGCCTCTTGTTCAATGTATTGGAAATCAACTAAAACAAGTATTTATCAACCTTATTAAAAATTCGATTGAATCCATGCCAAGTGGTGGGGAGATAACCGTTCATCTTAAGATGAAAAATAAACATACATTATTTATTCAAATTGCTGATCAGGGGTGTGGAATTCCAGAAGAAATATTAAACAATATTGGGATTCCTTTTTATACAACGAAACAAAAAGGAACTGGATTAGGAATGATGACCAGTTTAAAAATTATTGAGGCCCACAATGGAACAATAGATATTTCAAGTGAAGTAGGGAAAGGAACAGCGGTTAGGATTTATTTACCTATTCATACGAAGGAAAAATAATATGGAAGTAGCAGGTTCGGTCTAGAATTAACAAAAATTAAATTAGCAATATATTTTTAAATCCAATTCACCTAGGAATTGGGTTTTCTTTTTTGTGGTATAGAAAAATTGGTGGATTGTTCTGGCGGTCCTATCAATATTTTATTACAGGTCGGAAATAATATATTTGATGGATTAGAATAGGAGGTTTTTTATGGGTAATAATTTTTCCATATACGTTTATGCTCGTGGATGAAGCAAAAGAAAAACTGTTATGGAGCATAGCCCTTCCAGGGTTCGGTCAAATTTTAAACGGTAAACTAATAAAAGGTATTATTTTAGTGTTTTTAGAAGTCTTAGTTAATGTTCAGGCGAATTTTAATGAAGTGATTATTTCAAGTTTTCACGGAGAGATTGAAAAAGCGATTGGACAAGCTGATTATCAATGGCTGATGTTTTATCCTTGTTTGTATTTTTTTGCGATGTGGGATGCTTTTAAAGATGCAGGTGGAGGAAAAGAGAAATATTCCTTTGTTCCGTTTGCATTTTCAGCTTATTTTGTGACCGTAGGATGTATATATTCATCAAGTCTTAAGCTGTTTGGGGTATTACTTGGACCTGTTTGGCTGCCAATATTGAGTGTAATACCAGGAATAGTTGTGGGGAAGGTAATACAGATAATAATAAAGAAAAAATACTTCTAAAATTGAATCATAAAGTTTGTTGATGGAGGACTTGGAAAATTGTTGTCAAATTTACAGCAAAAGAGGTGCGAATGCACCTCTATTAATAAATTAGATTTTTATGATGTGTAAAAAGTAGTGAAGTAGTCTTTTATTTGAAATAGGAATCATTCCATCGTATCTTTTTTCTTCGTTAATTGCTCTTTATCTTTTGTTCCTGGCGGTTGCTCTAACCAGGCATTCTTGATAACAATGTCAGCCCCATCCTTCGTATACATAGCAATTTCAATGGATAAGCGTTCATAATTCAAGATAAGATCGCTTCTTTGGCTAGCTGCTGCTGCGGTTGCATAATTTCCTGTTCCTGCTGCACTTAATAAAGCCATGTGAAACATAGTCAACTTATCCGAAAATGGTGGTGTGGTGGAATCTGTAATACAAACATCTGACGGAACAGGCGGATTGATATCATTCTTTAGAAGGGTTTGCGAAAATATTTGAACATGTTTTTGTGAGATGTCCTTTCCTCGTAACATCCATTTGCGAATATTCTCCCTTGGTGTTGCTTGAGCAAAGCTCAGGGCAAGTTTGCTTCCCATAATATTCGTTTGAATATTCATGGACAAATGGGAGATTTCAATTGCATTCAAGGGTCGTTGTTTACTAAATAGGGAAAGACCGCTTAAATACTTCTTTGTATCTACAAAGTCTGTTTTCGTTGGATAAGCAATATAAGGCATTCTTACGAATAATCCCTTTGCAAGAAGGGTTTTCGTACTACGCTCAAATAATTTAGAGGTTTCATTAAGGCCTTCTCTGTAATAAGCTCTTATATCGTCCCTGGCACTCATAGAAACAAAGCCACTATATCCAAGCAACCCAACTTTGGCCATATGATTGATGTATGTCAGCATAAACATGTCGGTATACATTCTTGGAGCATTTAAATTGACATCATTATCATAGGTAAATCCGGTCGGGGTTGGTATTTTTTCCGCTTGAAATATAGCTGTCAGCTTTTCGATGTGAGCAGAGGAAAGGTCATAAGCGTATTGAACCACAGCGCGAATTTCTTCATCTTCTACATCTTTTAGGAAGTATCCTAAGATACATTTTGACATGCTATCATTCATATAGCTCGTCCAAATCGAAGCTATTTCAGCAGAAGTCAGCTTTGTTATTTCAGTCATGCACAGTTAACCTCCCAAGACATAAATTCTTTTGTATAGATTTATTGTTTGCGAAAAAATTGGATATTATGACAAAGGACCAGAAGTAGCATTAAATTCGGAACGAACTTTGAACCATTGTTTTGTAATAAGAAAAGTTTGTTTTGAAATATACCTTTGTATGAAATCTGTCAATAATACAAACGATATGAATGGATCTTAGGTGGGACTAAGACTTAGCTATTAAAAAGGAGATGTGATGTCAGTGAGAACCTTACAGCGTATTGCTTTAGCTCTTACAGTTATTGGTGCAATAAATTGGGGTCTGATTGGTTTTTTAAATTTTGATTTAGTTGCAGCCATTTTTGGCGGTCAAGACGCAGCCCTTTCAAGAATCATATATAGTCTTGTTGGGCTAAGTGGACTCGTTTGTTTAACCCTTCTGTTTAAAGAATGGGGAGAGAAAAATGCAGTGACAGCTACAAACCAGCAAAGGTACGGAAAAGTCAATTATGGCACTGAGTTTGGAGAGGAAACCGATTTAACTGATTTAAGAGCTATATCAACAAACACTTATGATGATAAAGAAGATTAGTCTTTAAGATCAAAATACCTTCGTGGAAAAAGTCGAGTGCCTATGGTACTCGACTTTTTAGGCTTAAGAGCATTTTGGTTAATAATAGTGTTCATCTCTTTCTTAGAAAATGAAAGCGTTACAATCATTGAAACAACAGATTGAGTCAATAAGTGAAGTATCTAAATTAATTCGTAATATATCTGCTCAGACGAATATGTTAGCACTAAATGCGGCCATTGAATCAGCTCGTGCTGGGGAACATGGCAGAGGTTTTAAGGTTGTAGCAGATGAAGTGCGTAGATTAGCAGGAAATGTCTCTGAATCTATTAATGAAGTGAATAGGAATATAGACAGCATCACAATTGATGTGGGACGGGTTAACGATATTACCGAAGATTTACAAAAATTAATCATGGAAACACAAACAAAATTCAAAAAAACGATAGCAGAATTTGAAGAAATCAATTAACGGAACCTGAGTCCGCTCAGAAACTCAACGGACACCTATTCCGCTATTTATATAATATCCACTATTTTTGCAACGTTAGCGGGCACCAGTTCCGTTAATTGATCATAATCATACGAAAATTACTCTCTCGAACACTAATAGCGGAACCTGAATCCGAATTTTAAGAAATAAATGCTTTTCTAATGAAATAGCGGAACAACAGTCCGCAAAATAATTGTTGTCACAATATGATATATTCCCTTATTAATTTATTGAGAGTTTTTCATCGTTTATTTTTCTAATTATTGCAATAATACCTCTACATACAAGAAGCTTGATGATTAAACTAATAAACGAATGATACCAAGTCCATCCCTTTTTCCAAGTTATTAAGTTCGTCTTTTTTTCTGCAAACGTCTCAATGAATATTAATGGAATTGCAAAGGGGAAAAGTTTGAAAAGTATACCAATTGGTTTACTATGTAGTGTCCACTGGTTGTAATAAAGTAATATTAAGGGGTAAAGTACATAATCAAAGGGTAAATGAATGTTAAAAGTTTTTGGAAAAGGCCTTATCTTATACTTCAAATATCCTTTTGATACTAGATATTTATCTGCATAAGAATTTCCTATGATACTAACAAGGTAAACAATAATCCAATCTTTAAACGACTTTTTTAGAATGGCAGCCGGTAGTAACAATAATCCGATTAAAGTAGATACGGATAAAAATAGTACCGATTTGTTTTTATTTCTATTCAAATAGCTCACCCCGTGATACTCGTTTTTTCAAAAGCGGTCACATGTACGTGTACCCTAATATACTGTGATTGATTTGTTTAATTCAAGCATCCTGCACATTTTGAAAAAGTCACGCTCGAATAGTTTTACCTACTCAAGCGTAATTACCAAAAGAAAACCTATTAAGAACTTAACAATATAGTTATTGAATTCATTATTGAATTAATTTTTTCCTCTCCTGCCATTGCCCATCTGCTTTTATCTTTTATGTATCCATCTTTATCGATTGGCTCCTGGAATTGAGTCAGTCCGGTAGTTGCTGTCAGCAATGAGTGTTCATCATAATCTAATCCAATATTGACTACATGTTTAATCACATAGGGTGTACCAAATTCAATATAGGCATTCGAGTGATCTAATGCTCCCTCTAGAACATTAATGGGGACTCTTAAATAAATGGTTTCACCACCCTCACGCCATAGCACTGCATCAAATTTCCCTTGGTGGTAGTCAAAATTACTGCAGAAACTGCATCCATTTAAGTCAAATAAATCTTTTACTATTCCAAAATAAGCCCTTTTTCCTTCAATTTCAGACTGTAACTTTATCATAAGTGTTATTCACTCCTGTTAAAATGGCTATTACTATTCTGTACAGAAAAATGAATAAAATACCGATAAAAGAGATTGTTACCTGCATGTTTTCTTGGGGTATTTATATATGTGTCTGATAAGGAAAAACTGCTGAAATTACGCATCATTACTTCATATTTGCTAATTTTTCCCAGTCATCAGCTAACGGTGGCTGCTCCAGCCATCCGTATTTGATCAACAGCTGAGACCCATCCTCAGCATACAACCCTACCTCTGCCATCAGACGCGTATACTCCAACGCTAAGTCTCTTCTTTGTGAAACAGAAACTCCGGCTCCATAATAACCGATTGCTGCTGAAATCAAAATAACAATATGGTTTAACATCAATTTTTCGGAGTAAGGAGCAACGGTAGAATTCGTAACTTCAGATACCCATGAAGCTGGTGATGCCAGCTCATCTTTCGTTAAAGTTGAACTAAGCATTCCGAATTGTTTTTCACAAATCTTTTTTCCTCTTTGGAAATATTTTTTGACATCCTCTGTTTGGCAGACTTGTCCAAATCCAATCTCTAATACAACTTTAACGATAATTTTTACCATATTAAAGCTTATCCCGCTAATTTCAACTGCACTTAGTGGCCTTTTTTTACCAAACCAACCTGATAAATAATGTTGATTATTTACAAATTCCACTTCTTTAGGTGTATTAATTCTTGGTGGCTTACTGTATATCCCTTTTTTCAGCATCAATTTTGCGATTCGCTCATAAAGCTCCATTGTTTCCTTATTACACTGAACAAAATAGGTGATCTGGTCAGAGCGAGCTGAAGTAGCTACTGCACCAGCATAGCCGGTTAGTCCAAGTAAGGTCATCACATGCATATACACCATCATAAATGTATCTGTAAATAAGGGAGGAGATTGAATATTAACATCTTCTTCAATTGAAAACCCTTTAGGAATAGGAAAATTCTCCTCGTTCATAAATTCTGTGATTTTTTCAATATGTGATTCTGCCAGGCTAAGAGCAAATGTAAGGATATCTTTAATTTCTTCATCCTTTGCCTTAGCAATTGAATGAGTAAGAATACAAATTGATAATGAATCATTGATATATTGCGTCCAAAGATTCGCTATTTCTGCTGATGAAAGTTCAACAGGGTGACTAATATTTTCCATATTATACCTCCAAGAATTATGTATCCAAAAACGAATATATTAATAATTGTGCCCTTCAACAAAAAATAAATGTAATAAATTTGAAGTTCATAGAAAGAGACATTCAAAAAAAGGCAAGCATATCAAAGCATTCCCAAATGCCTTTTGTCGTCAATCTGAAAAGCCCTCTTAGAGGGCTTTTAGGGGATTTGGGATTGTTTGCGTTGTTTAGAATGTCTTTGCTAGCTGTTTCGTTCATACAAACGATTTTAGATTACTGGTAAAGCTGATCACTTGACCCACTGATTGGACTTTGGTATTGGTTGATATATTTTTGAATTTGTTCTTGATTTTCAGTCACACCTGGTATACAGGTCCGATTTTTGACGTCATATTTTGATCTGCTGGTTCAAGAGGGAGTATTCCTTTTTAACCATATATTGCCCCAAATAACCTCCTTCTTTTTCTTTTTTTATGATGGATGCGAGCGGTGTTTTTTATTCGCATACAAATTAATTGTTGAAAAACTGACTATAACTTCCGTTTCACGTTTTTGATTACGATTTTACTATGGGGAATACTTGGCATACTGACCATACTGAAACTTAAATCTTGATCGGGAATCTCAAAATCTATTGTACGGGCTAGGTAATGTAGCCCCACTTTCATGATTTCAATTGTAACCCATTCACCAGCACAGCGATGCCCTAAGGAAAATGATGAACTCTGCTAACGCAATGAAATGATAATGTACATAAATAATTGTTCTCGAGATGGATAAAAGGGTTCAGTTTTTCAAGGTCATTGGCTTAGAATAGGAATTTTATCAGTACTTTTGCTAGAATAAAAAAAGGAATGAATTTTTAGATACGTGAGGGAGTATAATGAGAATACGTTATGAAAATTTGGATGGTGTGGAGAATAACCACTCATATAAGGCAATGTCACAATGGAGAAAGGAACGTCGGTCAAAAGTAAAGGATTTAACGATTCAGATTCCGCAGTCTGAAGAGAAAGAAATAGAGGTGCTTCAAAATAATCGTGAGAAGGCAAGCATAACTTGGATCGGCCACTCTACTTTTTTAATCCAGTTAGATGGGCTAAATATATTAACGGATCCGGTATGGGCGAAATGGCAAGGCACTGATAGGAGACTGACAAATCCGGGAATCGCAATAGAAGAGCTGCCGGAAATTGATATAGTCGTTATCTCTCATGGACATTATGATCATTTGGATTTTGGTTCGATACGCCGTTTAAAAGGAAATCCAACCTATTATGTTCCACATGGATTGAAAAGACTTTTTGTGAAAAAGGGGTATAGCAAAACGATTGAGGCCAATTGGTGGGATTCATTTGATAATCAAAATCTTAAGATTACTTTTGTTCCTGCCCAGCACTGGACAAGGCGGAGCTTATTTGACACGAACTCATCCCATTGGGGAGGATGGATGCTAGAAGAAGTTCCCTCTGGACAATCAATCTATTTTGTTGGTGATACTGGCTATTTTCGCGGTTTTAAGGAAATGGCTGAACGGTTTCATTCTATCAATTATGTGTTAATGCCAATCGGAGCGTACGAACCAGAGTGGTTTATGAAGATTTCACATATCAATCCTGAAGATGCGGTTAAAGCTTTCAGAGAGTTGAAAGCCACAACATTCATCCCAATGCATTACGGAGCTTATCGTCTTGCTGATGATACTGGACCTGAAGCGCTCGGGCGATTGTTTAGTGAGTGGGAACGCCTTAATTTAAGTAAAGGGCAGTTATGTGTGCTTAATATAGGAGGCACCTTATGGTTAGACGCTGATTAAGTTCTATTTACGTTTCATAGACTTACCAGAAACACCCCAAGATCTAATTTTTGAGTCAGTATTGATAATAATAGCACGATAAGAACTTAGAAAGATAAAATCGCATGTTAAGAAGAAAAGGAAAACCAACAGTCGGAGATGTGTAAAAACAATCCGATGTTGGTTTTTTAAAGTGAAAAATGTCGAATAATGATAGGGAAGAATAAAGGCGGAATTTATCATTTTACTTAGTAAAAATATTAGCTTTCTAATGAAACAAGCTTATTTAGCGGGAGTGATAGGGTACTATTCAATAGTATTCCTCTTCAGTTATTTCGTACGAGAATGATCTTTTTGAAAAAAAAATTTCCGCTTTACAATGAAGCGGAAAAAAAGAAAAAAGAGACTATGGTTCGAGTGAAATTAGTGAAATCAAACGACATATAGTATATGAATTGAAATATATATACTATATGTCGTTAAAAGTGATTCTAGCATACTAACAATTAAATAGCAATAATTTTATATATATTTCATGATTTTCGCATAATTATTGATTTTATTCTAATACTTCTCCAGCTGACTTCTCAATTCTTATTCTTATCTCATTTAAAGAATCCCAAAAACATGTGAAAAAAATCACTCCAATTGTCTATAAGGAATTGAAAATGCTGTAAATATTATGTACAGTTAATAGAGTAGAATCATAGCGAAATTTTAATAGTTTTGTAAAATAATATAGAAATATGACAACTTTTTTTAGATCTGTAACGTCTAATCTATAACTACACTAAAGCAATGACCATATAAATCATTTAGAAAATAAAAAGGAGTGATAATAACTCGATATTTTATTAAATATCATCCTGGTTGACAGTAATTGTTTATGATTGCTTCTAAGATTAACAAGAAATGGAAAGGTGAATTCTCGTGAGAAGAACAAGGGCAGGCAGAAGTAGAAAATTAATTAAGACAAAGGAAAAAGTAATCATTTCCGCTTTAGTATGTATCGCTTTAGTAGCAATGATTTTACAACCAGGAAGCAATAATGAAGCATTGGCTGTATCTACTTTCAAACAACCAATTAATATGATGTATTCCTTTATGTCTCAGCGGAATTTTAACCAAGTTGATGAAATGAACGGCTCTCTTTATCATCATTTCCGTTCCATACAACTAAAGAAAAAAGAGGCAGTAAGTGAGCAAGACTTAGAAACTCACGAAGTTAAGGATCCGAATAAAGACATTAAAGCAGAAGTTGTTAACAATGAAAAAGAAAATAATAATAATCAGGTAGGTTCAGAGAAAGCTGACAATGAAGGTGTAATAAAGGAGCAAGTGAACCAGGAGGTGAACCTCAGTAACGTATATCTAACATTTGACGATGGACCTACTGCCTATACGACTAGTATTTTAGAAACTCTACATTCATATGGAATGAAAGCCACATTCTTTATGCTTGAACCAAATATGAAGAAATATCCAGATGAACTCAATCAAATTATTAATGAAGGGCATGTCCCAGCATTGCATGGGGTAACCCATGACGTTTCAAAAATATATCGTTCGGAACAAACAGTTGTTGATGAGATGAGTCAGGGGCAGGCAACTTTATTAGACCTAACAGGTACATTAACTCACTTAATTCGCACACCTTATGGATCTGCTCCATATATGAAACCATCATATAAAGAGGCTGTTCAAGCAGCTGGCTTCCAATTATGGGATTGGACGATTGACAGCCATGATTGGAAATATAAAAACGGTGAATTTGTTGGTCAGGTCATTCAACAGATGGAGAATTATCGTTATAAGAGCAGTCCGATTATTATTTTGCTCCATGACCGCAAAGCAACAGCTGAGCATTTGCCATCCCTCTTAAAGTATTTACAATCTCATGGGTACGAAACGGAAGTTCTTAATGAAAAGCTTTCTGCCTATAATTTTTAAATAAACATACCCCGGCATCCATTCGCGATGCTGTTTTTTTATATGTAGCTGCAGCTCTTTTCGCATTTCGATTTATGTCATAAAAGTCAAAAATAAACGATAAGCTGTTATGAGTGTATGTAAAAAGGGGGAGAGAATATTGGCTACAAGTTTTGAAAAGGCTGCTAAATTTGAACATGGTTTTTGGCTGCAAGTGCTCGGCGATCATGCTCGTTTTTTGCATGATTCTTTGGCACCTCAAGAAACAGAGCTGATCCATGCCGCAAATTATTTTATCCAAACGTTTGATTAGCTGCTTAGCAGACTCGAAGTAGCTAATTTAATGGAGCATAGTGTAAGAGCAGAAGAGGAAGCATTGAAGCTAAGAGAATACAAATTGAACATTATTGAGCGCCATCTTGTTGGCAAGGTCACTATCCACCTTGGTCCGACATTTATTAATCATATGGTAAATGAACTTGAAGAATACTTGTTGCTATTAAAATATTTGAAAAAAGGAGAAGTGCCTCCCGTATTTCATGAATTGCATCATCACTTAATTTGGTTACTGGATGCGGCAGGTCATTCAGGAGCGATTTCCGATAATATGGATCGAATTGAAAAGAAAATTAAAAAGGTAAGTGATAATTATACAAAGGAATTTGAAGCCTTTTATTTAAAAGCTGTAGAAATGGCTGGATTTCTTCGTACTGGCGTGACTTCTTTCCCGGCACTAGATAAATTTAATAATGATATTTCGACGGAAATGAAATTATATATGAATTTCCTTCATGAAATAGAGGAGCTAGAGCTTAGTAAAGAGGCATTAGGTACGTTTGCCCCCTTAATGGCTGATCACATGTATAGAGAAGAATGTTATTATTTAACAAAGCTAGCTGAATCAACACAATTAGAAGCTCCTAATTGTGATCCAACGAAGCCAAGATTACAGGAATAAAAAAGAACAAAAAACCGCAATAGTGCCTCTATTGCGGTTATTCTGCATCTGGTTTAATAGCTTTGAATGTGGCAATTGCTGCTATTAGGGCAAGGATGCTTAAAATATAAAACAATGATTTTTCGGCATGGTTCATTAGGACTGCGATGGCAGGTGGTCCAGCGGCTACCCCGACAAATCTCATAGAGCTATAAATAGAAGTAATCGTACCTCGTTCCTGTTTTTCAATTCCTTCAGTAATCAATGTATCTAGGCATGGTAGACCTACGCCAATCCCCACTCCGCCAAAAAGGAATAAGATGATCATAAACCACAAACCATCTGAAAAACTTAAGACGGCAATAGAAATAGCAGTAAGTACGGAACCGCCAAAAATAAGCCATTTCATTAGTACTTTATTTTCCTTAATTATTTTTCCAGTAATAAAAGAAGCTGTACATAAAGCACCTAGCGGGATAGCAAGAAAAAACCCTTTTTTCACATTTTTTATATCGTACGTTTTCTCTAGTATATCTGACAAATAAAACAATACACCAAAAAGGACAAACATCAAGATTGCTCCAATAATAAAAATTGCGTATAGCCATCTTCCGTTATTATTAAAGGTTTCTTTAATATTGGCAAAAAATTGTTTAAAAGGGACAGGTTCGAATTCCATATTTTTTGTATTAACAAGAAAGAGCATTAGTATTATGGAAATTAAACAAAAGACTGGGAATGAAAAAAACGGCAAAAACCAGATAAATCCAGCTAATAAGGAACCAAGTATCGGACTTAACACTTTTCCAAATGTATTGGATGTTTCAATAATTCCAAGAGATGTACTCATTTCATCTTCGTTTTTAAACATATCCCCAACTAAAGGCATGACAATAGGCGCGGCACCTGCCGCCCCAATTCCCTGTATTGCCCGTCCAACTAAAATCAGCCAATAAGAATCATTCATTTTCCAAGCTGCCCAGCCGGAGATAAGTCCTCCTATCCCCGCAATCAAAAGACTAGGGATAATAACTTTTTTCCGCCCGATATGGTCAGAGATAATACCAGCAACCGGTATAAGAACGATGGCCACGATTGAATACACCGTTAAGATCATACTTGTTTGAAATGATGATATGTTTAATTGTTTCTCCATTGCCGGTAAAACAGGGATAAGCATTGAATTTCCAAGTGTCATTACAAGCGGGATTGAAGCAAGAGCTAGGATTGCTAATTTTTTATTGGGAACATCGCCTCCGTTCTTCCCATTTTTCGAATCCTTCTCATTGCTTTGCAACTTCTCAATATGCTCCATTTAGGCATACCTTCCTTAAACGTAATTAACCTATTATTAATATTGGTTATTTTCATAAAAGTAAAAGACGCATTTTATGGAAAATGTTTAAAATGGAAATTAATGTTTCGCTTTAAAGGAAACAAAAGGATAAAATGTGAAAAACAGCTGAAATTAATGGGGTGAGTAGATGCAAGCGAAATTGCTTACATTGAACATAGGCAGACCGAATTTACATGTTTGGAAAGGGAAAACGGAAAATTCAGCCATTGCGAAAAAAGGAATAGAAGAAGTACTGTTGACGAAAAATGGTTTCAAAGGCGATTATGTCGCAAATCGTGAATTTCATGGCGGACCTGAAAGGGCAGTTTGCCTTTATCCGCATGAACACTATTTGCAATGGGAAAAGGAATTTAATCAGTCCTTTCGCACACCAGCCTTTGGAGAAAATATTAGTGTGGAAAATATGCTGGAAAAGGATATTTATATCGGTGACACATATTCATTGGGTGAGGCAATTGTCCAGGTTTCTCAAGGGCGGATTCCGTGTTCTACCATTTCAAAGCATAATCGGGTGGATTCATTGCTTGGGAGAATCGTAGAAACGGGTTATACCGGTTATTTCTTCAGAGTTCTCCAAGAAGGAGTGGTAACAGAAGAATCTTGTTTGACCTTAATTGATCGAAAACAGGAGGAATTTTCAGTTCTAAGAGGCAATCAACTGATGTTTCATGATCGAAAAAATAAAAGTGTGATCGAAGAATTCCTTCAAGTTGAGGAGCTTGCAAAAGTTTGGAAAGATAAGTTCGTCAAGGGGTTAGAAAATTAAAATAATTACTAAAGTCCTCTTGACACTTTGGGAAATTTCAAATAATATTGAAAATAATATATCTGACGGCAGTGACGAAGAGGAGTAGCTCATACGAAAACTAGAAGAGAGCTGATGGCTGGTGCGAATCAGTGTGGACGTATTTGTGAATGGACTTCCGAGCCCCAAACCGAAACTTGTTAAAAGCAGTAGGCTTTGGCGAACAGTCTCATCGTTACAAGAGACAAGTATTTAAATATATTTATTTAGATGCTTGTTAAGTGAGCTAATTTTTTAGCTAATGAAGGTGGCACCACGGGTTTCTCGTCCTTTAATGACGGGAAGCCCTTTTTGTGTTCTCAAAAACTTAATAATCTAAATCGCTGAGTAAGAGTAGTACATTGATTCAATTCGTTTCAGAGAGCCGGGACAGGTGTGAGCCGGTACGAGGAGAGCAATCGGAATGGACTTACGAGAGGCTTCTTGAATACCAGTAGGGGAGCACGGAATTCCACCGTTAAATGGATAGGGTATCGATCGAAATGTTTTTTAAAAGCATTCTTATCCGTACTTGAATGAGGGAGCTCACTTTTGCTCCGAACTTGAGGTGGCACCGCGAATCAGCTAAATCGTCCTCTATACACACAGATATTTTGTGTGTATAGGGGACTTTTTTATTGTCTAGCTTCTGCGCCTAGGGAATCGAGGTCATAAGCACCTGACCAAGGCGCATCCGCATTTCTTAATTTTCAAAAAGGTGAGGAGGAAAATCATTGGAAGCGACAGAGCCATATTTATTAGAAGTATTAGAAGGAGATTTGTTAACACCCATTTTGATTTATCAAAGGATAAGCGGCAAGAAAAAGTTTTTGTTGGAAAGCTCTTTAAAGCATGAGAATTCTGGAAGATACTCTTTCATTGGGGCAGATCCAGTTATGGAGTTAAAGGGTATTGATAATCGAACAGTGGTCATCTCAAGTAAAGGAGAGGAGCGGATACGAGATAAACCATTAGAAGTTTTGAAATCAATGATGCCGAAGAAAAGGATGGAGCAGGATGGACCGTTTCCATTTTTCGGCGGAGCCGTCGGCTATGTTGGGTATGATGCGATCGCGCAGTATGAAGAGATTGGGCTCATCCCATGCGATGAATTGGATATACCTGACGTACATCTTATGTTTTATGAAGAAGTGGTGGTGTTTGATCATTATGAACAGAAGGTATATTTAGCAGCCACTCCGCTTTCAAATAAGACAGACCGAGCACAGCTCAATCTTAAGCTTGAAAAGAGAAGAAATGAAATTATTAATGGAATGGCCAGTGATAATCAAGAGAGCGCCAGTTTATCAGCCTTTGCCTCTTTTGTAAAAAAAGACGAGTTCATTCAAAAGGTTAAAAAAGCAAAGGAGTACATTGAAAAGGGTGATATTTTTCAAGTGGTTCTCTCCCAACGGCTTCAGGCAACAATAAAAGGCGATCCATTTTCCTTTTATCGAAAGCTGAGGGTACAAAATCCATCTCCTTATATGTATTTCTTGGATTTTGGATCCTATCAGATTGCTGGGGCATCGCCAGAAAGCTTGATTAAAGTGAATGAGAGGAGAGTAACAACGAATCCAATCGCAGGGACGAGGAGGAGGGGGAAAACAAATGGGGAGGATCGCCAATTGGAAATGGATTTACTGAAGGATGAGAAAGAGCTTGCAGAGCATCGCATGCTCCTGGATCTTGGAAGAAATGATCTCGGCCGGGTTTGCGAATTTGGTTCGATAGAAATAGAGAAAAACATGAAGATTGAAAGATTTAAGCATGTCATACATCTTGTTTCAGAAGTTAGCGGGAAATTGAAAAATGCCTACTCGCCAATGGATGCATTCATTTCATGTTTACCAGCTGGAACTGTGTCTGGTGCGCCAAAAATTAGAGCAATGGAAATTGTTTATGAGCTTGAACAGGTGAAACGAGGGATATATGCAGGAGCTGTCGGTTATATTTCCGCTAACGGAAGTCTAGATTTTGCGCTGGCCATCCGAACGATGGTCATTAAGGACGGCAAAGCCTATATTCAAGCAGGGGCGGGGATTGTCCATGATTCCATCCCTGAAAAGGAGTATGAGGAAACACTTCATAAATTAAGCGCATTTTTGGAGGGGCAAGATGATATTGCTGATAGATAATTACGATTCGTTTACGTATAACCTGTATCAGTATTTAGGTGAATTAGGCGAGGATGTACTTGTGGTTAGAAATGACAAAATTACTGTAGGTGAAATTGTAGCTTTGAAGCCTGATGCAATTGTTCTTTCTCCAGGACCCGGGAGACCCGAACATGCAGGGATCTGTCTAGAGATAATTCAAGCATTTTTTCAAACAGTGCCTATTCTAGGCATCTGCCTTGGGCATCAAGCAATTGGGTATGCATTTGGAGCAACGATCGATCGGGCGAAGGAGATCAAGCATGGAAAAATATCAAAGCTCAAACATAATGGCTCTTCTTTATTTCAATACATGCCGCAGCCAATTGATGTGATGCGATATCATTCATTAGTGATTGTTTCAGGCACATTGCCTGGAAGCTTTAACGTACTTGCAAGATCAATGGAAGACAATGAAATTATGGCGATTCGACATGAACGATACCCGCTTTTTGGATTGCAGTTTCATCCGGAATCGATTGGAACAACACTTGGGAAAAAAATAATCGAAAACTTCTTAACTCATATAGGGAGGGCAAAAGAGAATGAAGAACATTCTACAGCAACTATCTGAAGGGAAATCCTTATCTTCGGAAGAAATTATGCAAGCTTCCGGGCAACTCTTTTCAAATGAAATAACGGATAGTGAAATAGCTGCCTTTTTAATCGGACTGAAAATGAAAGGGGAAACGGCAGAGGAGATTGCTGGGCTTACAGCAGCATTTAGAGAGAGATCGCTGAAGATTAGTAAGAGAATTCCGAGTATTATGGATAATTGCGGTACAGGTGGGGATGGAGTAAAGAGCTTTAATATTAGTACAACATCCGCCTTTGTCATCGCCGGTGCAGGGATACCTGTCGCTAAGCATGGAAACAGAAGCATTTCCAGTAAAACAGGAAGTGCAGATGTATTAGAACATCTTGGCATCGATTTAACCTTGCCTCCAGAGGCAACAGAGGAAATCTTAGAAAAGGTAGGGATTGTCTTTTTATTTGCGCCTTATTTTCATCCCCAATTAAAAAGAATCATGAAGGTGCGAAAGGATCTGCGGATTCCAACGGTTTTTAATTTAATTGGTCCACTGACAAACCCAGTTGATTTAGAAACACAGCTTCTTGGTATTTACCGGCGTGACATGGTTGTCCTGTTTGCAGAGGTATTAAAAAAACTTGGCAGAAAACGGGCGATTGTCATAAATGGAGCTGGGTACATGGATGAGGCATCTCTTCAGGGAGAGAATTATTTAGCTATTCTAGAAAATGGAATGATCACGGAAAAAGTCTTACATCCAGAAGAATTCGGTCTACCCATCTATGCAAATGATTCTATCAGAGGGGGAGATGCAAAGGAAAATGCGGAAATTCTTCTGAAAGTGTTAAAAGGAGAGAGAGGAGCGTATAGGGAAACAGTTCTTCTCAATGCAGGCATCGGCATTTACACAGCTGGGAAAGCAGACTCCATTCAAAAAGGACTTGAACTGGCGAAAGAAAGTATCGATTCAGGAGCAGCCCTTCATAAATTGGAGCAGCTAATAACAGCAAGCAGATCGCATCAAAAGCAGGTGATATAAATGGCTACTATTCTTGATGCGATTTTGGCAGAAAAAAGCAAGCAGATTGTGATATTAAAAGAGGAAATGGCTGGGGTTCGGATGCCAGTCCAATGTAAAAAGAGATCATTTCTGGAACAGCTCCAAAAAAGGGAGGGGCTTTCTATCATCGCTGAATTTAAAAGGGCTTCCCCATCAAAAGGGGATATAAATGTCAATTTGAATCTGAAAGATCAAGTGCTTGATTATGTTGATTTTGGTGCGGATGCCATTTCTGTTTTGACAGATACTCCCTTCTTTAAAGGAAGCTTTACAGATTTGGCTGCAGGTAGAGAGGCAGTAGATGTGCCAATTCTTTGCAAAGATTTTATCATCGATGAAGTACAAATTATGAAGGCGAAAATGGTAGGAGCGGATTTGATTTTATTAATAGCGGCCGCATTAGATAAATCAAGATTGAAAGAGCTCGCACATTTTGCAGGGGAACAGGGACTCGAAGTATTAACGGAAGTTCATAATGAGGCAGAGATGGAAATGGCCCTTTCGTCTGGTGCGAAATTGATTGGGGTAAATAACCGCGATTTAAAATCCTTTACCGTCGATTTATCGGTAACAGAAACGCTAGGTCCCATCATTAGAAAAGAGGGTGCTTTTCTAATTAGCGAGAGCGGGATCAAGTCAGCGGAGGACGTGCAAAGAGTCGTAGCGGCAGGGGCAAATGGCATTCTTGTTGGTGGCGCATTTATGGAGGCGGATAATCTTGAAGCGTTATTTAAAGGAATGAAACATGCTCATTTAGGAGGGACTGTAAATTGAAGGTGAAGATATGTGGGATTACAGATCTTGAAACAGCATTAGCTTCAGTTGAACATGGTGCGGATGCTCTTGGATTTGTGTTTGCTGACAGTAAAAGAAGGATTACGATTGATCGTGCGAAAGAGATTATTGGTGTCCTGCCTAAAGACCTTTTGAAAATAGGTGTATTTGTTGATGAGCAAAGGGAAATGATCGAGAGAATTGTAGATGAAACTGGAATCAACGTGATCCAGCTTCATGGAAATGAGTCACCAGCCGATTGTGCAAGCTTTTCTATTCCAGTCATAAAGGCATTAAGTATTGAATCAGCTAATGATTTATTAAAAGTCGATGAATATGAATGTGATTATCTTCTTCTTGATAGTCCGAAAGGCAAGTACCGAGGTGGGAATGGCGTTGCTTTTGATTGGGGTTTATTGGCTGATCAGAAGGTGGAGGGGAAAAAGGTTATTTTGGCAGGAGGCCTAACATGCGAAAATGTAGGGGGAGCAATTCAATTGGTTCAGCCGTATATGGTCGATGTCAGCAGCGGTGTTGAAACAGACGGGAAGAAGGATAAGGAGAAAATCAAAGGGTTTATAAATGAAGTAACAAAGGAGGAAGGAAAATGAAAACATATACATTGCCAGATGAACGAGGGCACTATGGAATGTATGGAGGCAAATTTGTTCCTGAGACACTAATGCAAGCAATTGTAGAACTGGAGGAGGCGTATAAGGAAGCAATTGAAAATGACCAATTTACGGATGAATTAAATGTGCTTTTGAAGGAATATGTGGGGCGCGAAACACCCTTATATTACGCAGATAGACTAACAAAACATGCAAATGGGGCAAAAATATATTTAAAGCGTGAAGATTTGAATCATACAGGTGCACATAAAATTAATAATTCACTAGGTCAGGCTCTTTTAGCTTCGAGGATGGGAAAGAAAAAAGTCGTCGCTGAAACTGGTGCTGGTCAGCACGGGGTTGCTACAGCAACCGCATGTGCACTATTGAATCTAGATTGCATTATTTTTATGGGGGCAGAGGACATTAAGAGGCAGCAGTTAAATGTTTTTCGAATGGAGCTTTTAGGTGCAAAGGTAATCAGTGTTGAGACAGGAAGTGCAACCTTAAAGGATGCTGTTAATGAAGCTCTTCGCTACTGGGTTTCGAATGTTGGAGACACCCACTATATTCTTGGATCGGTAATGGGGCCTCATCCGTTCCCGATGATTGTCCGTGATTTTCAAAGTGTAATCGGGATGGAAACGAGACAGCAGTATTTGAAAAAAGAAGGGGGACTGCCTGATGCAGTCGTCGCTTGTATCGGGGGAGGAAGCAACGCAATGGGCATGTTTTATCCATTTATTAGGGATGAGAGTGTTCGCATGTACGGTGTAGAGGCTGCTGGATACGGACTAGAGACAAATAAACATGCAGCATCATTAACGAAGGGTAATCCAGGCATCCTTCACGGGGCTTTTATGTATTTGCTGCAGGATGAGCATGGACAAATTCAAGAGGCACACTCGATTTCTGCTGGGCTCGATTACCCGGGGGTAGGACCAGAACATAGTTATTTAAAAGATATCGGCCGTGTTCAATATGAATCAATTACTGATGAAGAGGCATTGCAGGCTTTGAAGCTCCTCAGTCAATTAGAAGGAATCATTCCAGCTCTGGAGAGCGCACATGCTGTTGCGTACGGTCTAAAGCTTGCGCAGACAATGAATGCGGATGAAGGATTGGTGATTTGCTTATCCGGAAGAGGCGATAAAGATATGGAAACTGTAAGGGCAAAATTGGGAGGAAAGAAAAAATGAATCGGATTGAAAAGGTAATGCGTGGGATAACAGAAAAAAATGAGAAAGCTTTCATCCCGTATATAATGGCAGGAGATGGGGGATTAGATGCATTGCCGCAACAAATAACTTTCTTGGAAAAGGCAGGGGCGACCGCAATTGAAATCGGCATCCCTTTTTCAGATCCTGTTGCTGATGGTCCAGTTATTCAAGCAGCTGGAATAAGGGCGCTACAAGAAGGCACGACATTAAAGGCAGTGATCCAAACGATTGCAGCCGTTCGTCCGATTGTTCATATTCCCTTAATTATTATGACTTATATGAACCCCATAATCGCATATGGGATTGAGAAATTTATTGAAGACAGCTATCTTGCAGGAGTTGATGGGCTTATTTTACCTGATTTGCCATTTGAAGAAGAAGGACTGATTGCCCCTATAGCAGAAAAATCCGGTATTGAAATCATAAGACTTGTTACGTTAACGAGTCCGCTTGAACGGATTAGGCAGATCGCATCCAAGGGCAGAGGATTTATTTATGCGGTAACCGTGAATGGGATTACAGGGGCAAGAAAAGGCTTTGATGAGCAGGTGGGAGAACATTTGAAAAGGGTGAAAAGTGTCAGCGCCCTGCCAGTATTCGCAGGGTTTGGCATCTCAACCCCTTCACATGTAGAGGAAATGAATCGTTATTGTGATGGAGTCATAGTTGGAAGTAAAATCGTAGAGCTTTTTGAAAAAAATGATTTGTTAGGAATTGAGGAGTTAGTCAATGTTCAAATAGTAAAATGATAAAGAGTAGCTTTGCAAAAAAATGGTTTGAATTGCAAAATTAAGAATGAAATTTGCAAAATAAAGTTAGAATTCGTAAAATTCTGTCCCGAATTGCAAGATATTGTTAGAACTTGCAATATTACTGTAATTCCTTGGCTTTTTATTAAAATAATGAAACCCCCATAGTGGTCTGGGGATTTTTACATAATTTTTCCTTACCTACTTTCATAATTTCGTCTAAATTTGATCGTTTTCATTTTTTATATAATTTTTGGAACCACAATGTTAATTTTATTTCAATTCGTGAAGGGCCAAAAACACTTCTGTTTACTGAAAAATAAATCAATTCCTCAACGATTGCAAAAGTAATAATTGGAATAACAAACAATAAGATCCAGAAAGTCATGATTTCCCCTTTCTTCATTGGCTTATTTCATGTATATTCAGTAGAAACAATGATTTCACTTTTTCTTTTCAAATTCTCTTATTTTATTGTATAATATTGGATATGAATAGTAGAATATAATTTGTTATGATTTTAATAATGAAGATTGTACCCCTTATATCTCAAGTCCTAGGGAAAACTAGTTTCCTAGCTTCATACAGCAATCATTAGATCTTGACTTTAAAAGCGAAAAGTGTGATTCCTTTTCGATCAGTTATTGCAGGAGGTGGATTTATGGGAGACAGGAAAGTTTATCTTCTGCTTACCGATACAGGAACTTTATTTACTAGAATGATAAGGTTATATACGAAGGAAAGTCACAATCATGCATCGATCGGTTTCGATTGTGGATTAACAGAAGTATATAGCTTTGGTAGAAAAAGACCGAGAAATCCATTTATTGGCGGGTTCGTAAAGGAAGATATTCGTTCGGAATTATTTCGGAACGCAACTTGTGCAGTCTATGTTTATTCGGTAACAGAAAAACAATACGAAAATATGCTTCGTCTAATTAAGGAAATGGATGAAAATAAGCAAAAGTATCGATATAATCTGCTTGGGGTGTTTGCAGTAGCATTGAATAAAAGAATCCAACGAAAACATGCTTATTTTTGTTCACATTTTGTTGCGACAATTTTAAAAGAAGGAAAGCTTTTAGAAACAAATAAACATCTCTGTATGATCACACCTCAGGACTTAAAACATGCCTCATCAAAAAAGCTCGTTTATCAAGGCGATCTGCAATCCTATTTTTCATTTCGTGAAACTCAATTAGAAGCAAACTGATTTTGCCATTATAAATTTTTTTATATAAAAAATAAAAGAACCATCCCTTTCATGATTGTAAAGTGGATGGTTCTTTTGTTTTGTTTGATATAATAAATCTTTTTTTGTTTTTGTTCTTCTAGTCCTCATATCGGTAAATACAAATGGACTTCGATTTTCCTCAGGATTTCTTCTTCCTTCTCGTGCAAGTTTTTCTCGAATCTTTTTTGCTCTTGATTTAGCCACATAAATCACTCCTTTATCATTTGCCTTCATCATATCATTTGTTCACTGTTTTTGAAATTTAATTATGCCGGAGGAATGACATTTGTTAAGAGCAGGATAAAGAAAATGAGTCCGATAATAAGAAAGAAGATGGAAGCAAAAACAACAAAATTAGGGCGTAAAATGAATTCTGCCCGTTTCAATTGGATGCCTGTCATTGCACTTGTCTGGCTATCAATATGTCTAGTCATTGCTCCTCCACTGCTTGAAAACCAGATGGTGATGGTTGAATAAGCAACCCCAGCAAAAAACATCAACTCAATAAATCGAACAGAAAAAAAGCTAGCAAGGAAAAGAGTCAGTCCGGTTTCTACTATTAAAGTAATGATGAATATCCAAATATTTTTCTTCAAGTCATCGCCTCCTTCATTAAAGTTACGAATTAATAGTCAAAAGGTTCCAATTATTTACGCGATTTAGTCATTCTTTTGTGATTTTACGATCAGGGGATTTCCCCTAAAAGATAAGGAGTTTCCCCTATACCTTATAAATCTACAAACTTCTACAATAGAGGTAAGTTAAAAGTTTTGAGGAGGAATAAGAAATGCAGGCAAAAGCTGCTGTTAACGAAAAGCCCGTTCATTCAATTGATAATGCATTTGCATCGAAATTTGCTAAATCTATGTTTCTAGCTGTCTGTGGACTATTGATCCTAACATTTATCGGGACAAGGATGTTTACGCATGTTGATTTAAACTTATATGGCTATATGGTCGGTACAATCGTCTTTATTGGAGGGTTCTTTTATCGATTTATTGCTTGGGGGGAACGTCCGCCAACAAAGATTTTTATTAAAAAAGGAATTAAACTGATTTTTAGAAAATCTACTCCCAAAACATCAGTAGAGCATTTAGCTACATACAGATTCATCTGGAATAGGGGAATTTACCGATGGACTCAGCACGTTCTAATCGGCTGGGGATGTATTCTTGCATGCTGTGTAACATTCCCGCTTGTATTTGGCTGGATGTACTTCACGATGGATGATAATGGGATGTACAATATTATCCTGTTTGGAATGCAGATTATGACCGTTCCAGCTGAAGGCATCATTGCTAACCTTTCTTATAATGCATTGAATATAACTGCTGTTATGGTAATTTCCGGTGTATGTATGGTTCTTTACCGCCGATTCAAAAATATGCAGGCAAGAGCAGAACAGAAATTCATGTATGATTTCTTGCCATTGATTATGCTGTTACTTGTCAGTATTACTGGATTACTATTAACATTTTTAAATATTTTCATGCATGGTGAAGGTCAGCCAGCCATGTCTTTAATCCACCAATGGACAGTAATTATTACGTTAATCTATCTTCCTTTCGGAAAACTTGCACATATTCCGTTCCGTCCAATGAGTGTATTGGCGAAAAACTACCGCGAACATTATGGAGAACAGTCCATGAAAAAATGTAAAGTGTGTGAAACAGAATTTGTATCAACAGAACAATCAAAAGATATCGTCGAAGTGCTCGGCGTGAATGATATTCATTTTAAAACAGAGGAAGGCTACCATCTTGCAGAATTATGTCTTCCATGTCGAAGAAAATACCGGATTGCACAATTTTCCGGATTCCCTACTCATGAAGTAAAAGTGAAGGAGGCAAACCAGAATGCAAAGGGATAAGTTTTTTAAAGAAATCGCTAATGTAAATCACCCGAACGAAAAATTAATTAAAACGCACTGTGCTTATTGTGGGATGCAATGCGGCATGAACTTAAGGGTGAATACAACAACAAATAAAATTATCGGGGTTGAACCTCGTTATGACTGGCCAGTTACTGTTGGGAAAATGTGTCCTAAAGGGGTTACAGCTTACCAGCAAACAAATCATGATGATCGAATTCTAAAACCGCTTATTCGTGATGATGCTTCATTGAAAGGAACAACTAAGGGTTTTCGTGAAGCTAGCTGGGATGAAGCATATGATCTAATTGCGAAAAGATTTAAAGAGATGCAGGCTGAACACGGGAAAGATACTTTATCTGTTTTCAGTGGTGTATCCATGACAAATGAAAAATGCTATTTAACTGGGAAGTTTGCTCGTGTAGCACTTGGAACACGATACATTGACTATAATGGACGTTTCTGTATGTCAAGTGCAGCAGGTGGGTTCCTTCGCTCTTTCGGTGTAGACCGTGGTTCAACATTACCGTGGACAGATATTCATGAAACAGATTGCTTGTTTATTGCTGGAAGCAACACGGCAGAATGCCATCCAACATCGATGTTCCGTGTTTGGAACGTACAGGAAAGAGGCGGATATATTATCGTCGCTGACCCGCGTGAAACACCGGTTGCTAGAAGAGCAGATGTTCATCTTGATTTGAAACCTGGAACAGATCTTGCGCTAGCAAATGGAATTCTAAATTTATTAATTCAAAATGGATATGCAGATGAAGCATTTGTTAATCAGCATACGAACGGATTTGAAGAAACGAAAGAGCTTGTAAAAGAATTTACGCCAGAATATACAAGTGAATTAACAGGAGTAGCACCTGAAAAAATCATCAAAGCAGCAGAAATTTACGGAAAAGCACCAAATGCAGTTGTAATGTTTGCTCGTGGAATTGAACAGCAGCATAAGGGTGTTGACAATGTGTCTGCCTATACAAACATGGCGCTTGTTACAGGGAAAATTGGACGTCCAAAATCAGGTGTGGCCACATTCACTGGGCAAGGAAATGGGCAAGGCGGCCGTGAGCACGGTCAGAAATCGGATCTTTTGCCAGGTTACCGTAAATTGACAAATCCAAAACATGTAGAAGAAGTTTGTCAAGTATGGGGAATTACGCCAGAAGAGATGCCATTACCTGGTGTATCAGCTTATGAAATGTTTGAACTTATGGAAGAAAAGACGATTCGCGGATTGTACTTATTATGTTCAAATCCAGCGGTTTCAGCACCAAACCAAAACTTTGTAAGAAAAGCGCTTAAAGGGTTAGATTTCATGGTATGTGCAGACTTTTACCTATCTGAATCGGCTGAATTTGCAGATGTTGTATTACCAGCAGTTACTTGGTCAGAAGATGAAGGAACTGTTACTAATCTTGAAGGTCGGATTATCAAGATCAATCAAGCACAGGATCCAGTTGGTGAATCAAAACCAGATTGGCAAATGCAAGTGGAACTGGCTGAACGTCTTGGAAGAGGAGAATATTTCTCTCATCTTAAAACAGCGAAAGATGTGGCTGATGAATTCAGATTGGCTAGTAAAGGCGGATATGCCGATTACTATGGTGCAACATGGGATAAGATCGATGAGCAAGATGGTGTGTTCTGGCCATGTAAGGATGAAAGTGACAAAGGAACACCACATATGTTCCTCGATAAGAAATTCTATCACCCAGATGGGAAAGCGAAAATTTGCGCACTTCCTTATCGTCCGCCAGCTGAAGAGCCAGATGAAAAATATCCGCTTCGCTTAACAACTGGTCGTGTGGTCTACCATTATCTATCAGGGAATCAGACAAGAAGAATTCCTTTCCTACGTGATATGTGTCCGGAGCCATTTGTTGAAGTACATCCGGAAACTGCTGCAAAATACAAGATGGAGCATGAAGAAAGAGTCCGTCTGTTTACACGAAGAGGCGAGGCTATTTATAAAGTGAAAATAACTGAAGCGATTCGAAAAGATACTGTCTTTGTTCCTTATCACTTTGGTCATGAACAATCTATTAATCTATTAACGATTGCGGCACTTGATCCTATTTCAAGAATGCCTGAGTTCAAAGCTTGTGCTGCACAACTAGAAAAAACTGAAAATGTTGAAATGAAGAAGGTGCAATAAATGGAAAAAAAGAGGCTGTATTTAGAACTAGAGAACTGTATCGGCTGCCGTTCATGTCTTGCAGCATGTACACAATGTGGAGGGCATGAAGAAAGAAACAGAAACTATGTTTATGATGTAAACCCTCTTGTAAATAGACAAACGATGCCCTTAATGTGCCTTCACTGTGTCAATCCGGCATGTGCGAGAAGCTGTCCGGCACAGGCGATACAAATTCATGAAACAGGTGCAGTTCTTTCAGCGCTAGTTGAAAAATGTATCGGCTGCCAAAACTGTACAATTGCTTGTCCTTATGGGATTCCGAAATTCGATACCGAACAAAACTTAATGTATAAATGTGACCTTTGTATTGACAGAACAAAGGATGGCATTCCGCCAATGTGTGCGAGTGTTTGTCCATCAAATACAATTCAATGGCTTACTGATGAAGAAATTGAAAACAAAAAACAGCAGTTTGATCTTGATAATGGCAAGTGGGTAACAAGCCTGCCATATCTTGAAGGAGAAACAAATGTTAAAGTAAACCTCCCTGGAATTCTTCAGGGTGTCACTAAGTTGTTTTAGGAGGGATTCGAAAATGCCATCAGATAAAAATAATAAAATTCCCTTTAATGAAGATAATTACACACATAATATTGAGCGGAATAATGAAAGAAAATTGGATCGTCGTGGATTTATGAAGACATTGGCTGGAGCAGCGGGCGTATTTGCTGTTTCCTCCCTTCCATGGGGGGCAGTTGCAGCAAAGGAATTAATGGGACTAGGGGAAAAAGAGTATCCGCATAAAAAAATTACAGATGTAAGTAAATTAGCGGTAGGGGATTCTCTAGAATTTAAATTCCCTGGCGAACATGATGACGCGATTATTATCAGATTAAATGAGGATAAGTATGTTGCCTATCAAAATGCATGTACACATCTTCGTTGCCCGGTATTTTGGGTAAAAGAACAAAACCAAATGGTTTGTCCTTGCCATCATGGATTCTTTGATGTAGAAACGGGTGCACCAACAGCTGGACCGCCTAGACGTCCACTTCCTGAAATTCAGGTGAAAGTAGAAAATGATGCAATTTATGCAGTAAGGGTGAAACGTTATGAAGCGTAGTTACCTAGGTGTTGCCGTCCTTGCTGTTATCCTTTTTCTAAACATTATTTTCACACAATATATGGTTCATCAGTTCTTTTATGAGAACTATGTAAATACCCTAATTTTTTGCGGGTTAAATATTGTGTTGTTTCCAATCGCATTGTTTGCGTACAAAAAGATGAAAAATGTAAAGGCGTGAGTCAATTGAACAGTGAAACATACCTTGATTTCTGCTTTATCAGAAAATCTGCTGGAAATTTTGCAGCTGAAATAGATGAAATGCTTTCTAAACTATTTAAAGGCATTCGTTTAAACTGGTATTTAGATGAAAAAGTTGAAGATGGGGTTGAAATTGTCGTTGCTGAAGTAAAAGGGATGAGCAAATGGCAATCTGAAAATGAAACGATTGAATTTATTGAAGATCATGCAGAAGAATCATTTTGGGATTACCTTCAGGGCTATAAATTCTTCATCTATCCAGCGAAGAAAGGGTGCGGTAGCTGTGGGACCAACTGACATAGAAAAAATTGAGTCATTTATTTCTCACCGTGTCGAGGTAGCCATTTTGGATCATCCAGAGGAAGACCAAGCACCATTTGTGAAGAAAATGATAACCAAAACAGGACTCTGCCCTGATAAAACTCATCTTCGCATATATTTCGATGATAAGTATTTCTTTGCTGTTCCATTAACAGCAAATGTGAAAATAAGCGAAAATGCCTGGTCAGCATATGACCAGGAGGCAGGATTAAATTATTGTATAAGAAGCGAGCGTGGTCCTGATGTTTAGGAAGATTCAGCTCCCATTACAGACGTTAAATCTTGTTGTTGGATTTATGGTATGGGTATTAATTTCCTCCCTATTGCCATTTATTAAAGAAGATATTGCCATTCCAGATCATCAATTAGCACTTGTAACGGCAATCCCAGTTATCCTTGGTTCCATTTTGCGGGTTCCGCTAGGCTATTATGCGAATCAGTTCGGTGCAAGGAAAATCTTTCTTATTAGTTTTGTCCTGTTATTATTTCCAGTCTACTATATTAGTATTGCAAATTCTCTTGCAGATCTATTAGTTGGCGGATTATTTTTGGGAATTGGGGGAGCTGTTTTCTCTATTGGGGTAACTTCACTTCCAAAGTATTATCCGAGGGAAAAGCATGGCTTTGTCAACGGAATTTATGGTGCTGGGAACCTTGGTACGGCGATATCTGCATTTGCAGCACCAGTTGTAGCAACAAAATTTGGCTGGTCTACAACAGTCCAACTTTATCTGATCGTTCTTGCTGTGTTTATCGCGGCTAACTTTCTTTTAGGTGATAAACAAGAAACCAAGGTAAAAACACCGCTTTTAGAACAAATAAAGGGTGTCTACAAAAATGAAAAACTGTGGCTGCTAAGTCTTTTCTACTTTATCACTTTTGGTTCATTTGTTGCGTTCACGATCTATCTTCCCAACTTCCTTGTTGCGAATTTTGGTTTAGATAAGGTGGATGCTGGTTTCCGAACAGCAGGGTTTATCGTTCTTGCTACACTTATGAGACCAATCGGAGGCTGGTTAGCTGACCGCTTCCATTCTCTTATCCTGCTAATGTTTGTATTTGGTGTTTACACAATTTCTGCAATGATACTTTCTTTTGCTCCATCCATTGGCTGGTATACATTTGGATGCTTAACGATCGCACTTTGCGCAGGAATTGGGAATGGTGTAATATTTAAATTAGTACCTATGTATTTCAGTAAACAAGCAGGGATTGTGAATGGAATTGTATCTGCAATGGGTGGATTGGGAGGCTTCTTTCCCCCAATCATTCTTACAGTATTATTCAATCTGACTGGCCATTATGCGATTGGTTTTATGGCTTTATCAGAAGTGGCCCTAGCAAGCTTAATTTTAGTAATTTGGATGTATTTCCAAGGGAAAATGGGCTTAGCAAATGAAGTGATCAGTCATTTAATTGAAGGAATAATGATCACTGATACAAATGGCAAGATTATCTCGGTCAATCCTTCATTCACTAAGATTACAGGTTTTGAAGCAGAAGAGGCAATCGGAAAGAATGCCAATATTCTTAAGTCAAATAGGCAACCAAAAGAGTTCTATGAAGATCTATGGAAATCGATCGAAAGCGATGGGTTCTGGCATGGTGAACTTTGGAACTGCCGCAAAGATGGTGTGGAATATCTTCAATGGCTGACAATTAGTGCAGTGAAAAATGATGCGGGTGAAGTTGTACAATATGCGGGGATGTTTAGAAATATCGTAAATAATCGAGTAGACAAATAATCATGCGGCACTAAAGGAGGGGTAAAATGGAAAGACAGCCGGTCAAAAATGATGTGAGTTCTTATATTATTCAATCACAAGAAGAAGAGATAAAGCGGATCGCCCTTGAGCTTCATGAAGGGGTCGGTCAGACATTGTATAGTCTGTATACGGGGATGCAGTTTATTCAAACAGCGGTTGAACAAAAAGCAATGCAGGAATATGTGGGAGATATGGCTGGATTGCTTGAAAAAACCATTCATGAAGTTAGACTTCTGGCTGTCGAACTCCACCCTCCAACACTTACAACGCTTGGGCTGTTGCCAGCAATGAAAAGCTATCTGAAGCTGTATACGTCAACTTATGGAATTGAAGTGGACTTAGAAAGTACAGGGAAGGAAGTGCCAATGCAGGCGAAAGAAAGAATCACTCTCTTTCGTGTTTGCCAAGAGGCACTAGCCAATATTGCGAGATATGCTGACTCAGTAAAAGCAGTTATTTCATTTATATGGAGTACAGATCAATTATCGATTATTATTAAAGATAATGGAAGAGGCTTTGATATTGAAGAAGGCTGGAAACAGTCTACTGGCCTTGCGGCAATGAGAGAAAGAATGCATTTAATCGGGGGAGAATGGCATCTTTCTTCAAACATTGGCGAAGGTACAGTGATTGAACTTCATCTTCCAATAATATAGTTAAATTAAAACAAGGGATTTGCGATATGCAATCCCTTATTGCCTATTTATTAAACCAATTATTATCGGGAATCGAACAAGGTTAGGTTAGGGGGAGATGACATGATCAAAATTCTGCTTTGTGATGACCATGCGGTCGTTCGAATGGGGCTGAAAATGCTTTTGAATAATCATTCTGATTTGGAAGTGATAGGGGAAGCTTCTGAAGGAAATGAAGGTATTCAAAAATCGCTCGAACTGAAGCCGAATGTGGTAGTCATGGACTTGAGCATGCCACATGGGAAAGATGGGTTAACGGCTACAACAGAATTAAAAAAGCAATTGCCTGAAACTGCAATTTTAATTCTCACAATGCACGATGATGAGGAATACCTATTTAGAGCTATTCAGGCGGGTGCTTCCGGCTGTATATTAAAAAGCGCTCCCCATGATGAACTGCTTTCTGCCATTCGTTCTGTTGCAGCAGGAAATGCTTATTTACATCCGTCTGCAACAAAAAGATTAATGGAAGAATACATCGGGAATGCGAAAAATGGGAAAGTAGATACGTTTAATTTGCTTTCCGAGCGTGAAAAGGAAGTCTTAACATTAATAGCCAAGGGTTTCTCGAATAAGGAAATTGCCGAACAGCTCATCATTAGTGTAAAAACGGTTGAAACACACAAAGGGAATTTAATGGAAAAGCTCCAAATGAAAACACGGCCAGAGCTAGTTGAGATTGCATTGAAAAAGGGGTTATTGGGATATGGGATATAAGGAGAGGATGCAATCTTGAATTGTTCATTAGAGATTGCACAAGTATGTGAATCAATCATTGCTAATATATCTGCTGACTTTGTAGGGCTTGCCCTGCAAAATAGTGAAGGACCTGATGTAAGATGGCATTATGCAGCAGGAAATAGCAATGAAAAATACAAACGAATCTCTGTTCGTTACGGAAAGGGCATTGCTGGCAGAGTAATTTCAACAGGCAGCTCCATAACGATCAATAATTTTCCTGAAAATATCCATGGTAAAGCTCTTGAATATCCAATTATGCTGGCTGAAAAACTTCACTATGCATTTGCTGTGCCGATTTTTTTAAAAGGGGTCGCGAAAGGTGTTTTATTAGTAGGGAGAAGAACGAATGCACCAATTACAGAAGGTGAACAGAATGTAGTCACACAAGGAGCGCTAACTTTGGAGGGGATGTTAGTCAGCTTATTTTGAAAAGCATTCAGGAGGAACAAATATGGACAGGAATAACCAATCAAGTCACAATCATGAACGATCCTTTCCTAAGGAAGCAAATGACTATGAAAGAATTGTGGAGGAATTAAAAAAGTCTGTTACTGAGCTAAGTGATCTTAAATTTGCGCTTGACGCATCTTCGATTGTAGCAATAACAGATCAAAGAGGAATCATTCATTATGTTAATGATCAATTCTGCCGCATATCGAAATATTCAAGAGAAGAGCTGATGGGCAAAGATCATCGAATCATTAATTCAGGCTATCATCAAAAACGTTTTTTTGCTGATTTGTGGCAAACGATTTCATCTGGGAGAGTATGGAAGGGTGAAATCAAAAATCGGGCAAAAGATGGTACCTTCTATTGGGTGGATACAACCATTGTTCCATTTTGTGATGAAAAGGGAAGGCCTTATCAGTATCTTGCAATTCGCCATGAAGTAACGCAGCGAAAGAATGTTGAGGAAGAGTTGCAAGTAATGATGGCAAAAATTATTGATGTGCAGGAAGATGAACGAAGAAGACTATCCCGTGAATTACATGATGGAATCGGCCAGAATTTATATAGTCATTTGATTACTATTAATCGTTTACAATCAGAGTTAAGTCATCCGCTTTTGGATCAGATGCAAGTGGAAGCAACAGAAATAATTGAAGAACTGAGGGATTTATCTTGGTCTTTACGCCCTTCTGTTCTTGATGATCTTGGTTTGATTCCAGCCATCCGATCTTATCTTGTCCGTTTTTCAGACCACAGTCATATTAATGTCCATTTTGATTGCTATCTTCATTCAAGACTGAATGAGAATAAAGAAATCACTATTTATCGAATTATTCAAGAAGCACTAACAAATATACGGAAATATGCAGACACAGAAGAGGCATCTGTCATCATTCGTGAAATGGAAGATGAAATCAGGGTTGTAATTGAAGATAAAGGAAAGGGCTTTGATCATACTGCCATTACACGAGGTGTGGGACTGTTTAGCATGGAAGAAAGAGCAAAGGCAGTTAAAGGAAGAGTTTCAATCTATTCTGCAATAGAAGAAGGTACGAAAATCATTTTGGAAGTACCACTATAGTGTAATCAAGATAGAAATAAGAGCTGCCAGCTTAGTTGGCGGCTTTTTCAATTTATGAGGGTGACATCAGCAGAATAAACCAGTTTTTTAAAAAAATTATTATCAAATTAGTATTTTTCATTGATTAAATCAAAAATTCGTTGGTATAATAAGAATTTCGTGGATGAAGGGAAGAATGTAAAGATAAACTCATATAAGGGATACTCGTTACAATTAGTAGAGTAAATTGGGAAATTATCCTTTTATTTCTAAAGTATTTCATTTAATATGAAGAATACAATTAGACGTACAGTATTTTATGGGAAAATTAGAGGAGGGAACGGCGTGGAAAAAAAATTCCCCCAAACATTTGAAGTGATTGAATTATGTCTGCTTGCTGGGAAAATTATGCTGCAGTGCGGGGCAGAAACCTATCGGGTGGAGGATACAATGTCAAGAATTGCTGCTTCCTTTGGCATTCCTCAATCACATAGCTATGTAACACCGACAGGGATTATTTTTTCTATTGATGGAACAGAGCCAGCAAAATTTATTCGGATTTCGGAGCGAACGACAGATTTATATAAAGTAACGCTAGTAAATGGGGTTTCTAGAAGGATAAGCAGCGGAGAGATGACGTCTGAACAAGCGCTTAACCGCTTGAAGGAAATTCAAAATGCTGACTTTACTTTCCCGATTTATCAGCAAATCATTGCGGCAGCGATTGCCAGCGGCTGCTTCTTAATGATGTTCTTAGGACAGTGGAGTGATTTCGTTCCTGCGGTCATCGCTGGAGGATTAGGTTTTGTTTGTTTCATCTATATTCATCAAATATTAAAGGTTAGATTCTTTGCAGAATTTGTTGCGTCTCTCGTCATCGGACTGATCGCCTTTTTGTTTGTAAAAATGGGTGTTGGAACACAATTAGATAAAATCATAATCGGGTCCGTTATGCCGCTTGTTCCTGGCTTACTAATAACAAATGCAGTGAGGGATTTAATGGCTGGGCATTTGGTTTCTGGATTATCAAAAGGTGCAGACGCATTTTTAACTGCTTGTGCAATTGGCACGGGCATTGCTGTCGTTGTTGCCTTTTACTAGTGTTAAACGGAGGGTTACAGTAAATGATTGTACATTTAATAACAAGTTTTATTGCCTCTGCCGCTTTTGGCGTCCTATTTAATGCGCCAAAAAAGTCATTATTAAAATGTGGATTGGTAGGTATGGCTGGCTGGAGTGTTTACATTATACTCGTAAATAAAGAATTCGATGCGGTGGTTGCTTCCTTAGTTGCTGCTTTTGTCATAGCTGTCATTAGTCAGATCTTTGCTAGAATGTATAAAACACCGATTATTATCTTTAGTGTTGCTGGGATTATCCCGCTTGTCCCAGGTGGTCTAGCGTATGATGCCATGCGTCATTTTGTTGTTAATGATTATAATGGAGCCATGCAGCTTGCAGCCAAAGCATTTATGATTTCCGGAGCTATTGCCGTTGGACTTGTCATTTCAGAGGTTCTTTATCAATTACTTATGAAAATAAAATTTAGAAGGAAAGAAAGAGCCAATTAAGTCAATTTTCTTGTATGATCATAAACCGAGTCATATAATTCTATTATGTGCAATTTTTCAAGATAAGGAGAAACGATATGATTCGCCGATTTTTTACGTATTACAAACCGCATAAAAAACTTTTCACAATCGACTTTAGCAGTGCTGTTATTGTTGCGATTCTGGAGCTTGCTTTCCCGCTAGCTGTACAATGGTTTGTTGATGATTTGCTGCCAAGCGGCAATTGGTCAAAGATTGTATCAGTCAGTGCAGGACTGTTAGCCTTATATTTAATGAGCACGTTTTTACAGTATATCGTGAACTACTGGGGACATATGCTTGGCATTAACATTGAAACAGATATGAGACAGCAGCTGTTTCAGCATGTTCAGCGCCAATCCTTTCGTTTCTTTGATAATACGAAAACAGGGCATATTATGAGCCGTGTGACAAATGACCTTTTTGATATTGGGGAGCTTGCCCATCATGGTCCTGAAGATTTATTTATTGCAATCATGACATTTGTTGGGGCATTCTGGATTATGCTTACCATTAATGTGAAACTTGCATTAGTTACCATTATCATTACACCATTCCTTATTTGGCTCATTTCATTCTGTAATATCCGCATGAATAAGGCGTGGAAGAAAATGTATGGAGAAATTGCTGATGTAAATGCACGTGTAGAGGATAGTGTTTCGGGCGTGCGCGTTGTGCAATCTTTTACGAATGAAGAATATGAGATAAGCCGATTCAGAACAAATAACCAAAGATTTCGTTCAGCGAAGCTTGGTGCATATAAAATTATGAGCTTTAGTTCTTCTGGAATTTATATGCTAACCCGTTTTATGACACTAACTGTCCTTGTTTTTGGTGCATGGTTAAGCTTTACAGGACAATTAACATATGGAGAACTAGTAGGCTTTGTTCTCTATGTCAATGTTCTTTTGAAACCGATTGATAAAATTAGTGCACTGTTGGAGCTTTATCCAAAAGGAATGGCTGGATTTAAACGTTTCCTTGAATTATTGGATTCAGAACCTGAAGTAGAAGATGCAGAGGATGCTGTTGAAGTAGCTACCCTTCGTGGAGATATCCGTTTTAACAATGTAGCTTTCAGCTATGATGAGCATAAATCTGTGCTAGAGGGGATCAATCTTCGAATTAATAAAGGGGAGACGGTTGCATTTGTCGGTCCTTCTGGGGCAGGTAAAACAACGATTTGCTCTCTAATTCCTCGATTTTATGATGTAAACGATGGAAGTATCACGATTGACGGAATTGATGTAAGAGAGATGACAAAAAAATCTCTGCGGTCACAAATTGGGATCGTGCAGCAGGATGTTTTTCTTTTTACAGGTACGTTGAAGGAAAATATTGCTTACGGGATGCTGGATGCAACAGATGAACAAATAGAAGAAGCGGCAAGAAGAGCCCATTTGGAAGATTTCATTGCTTCGCTGCCGTTCGGTTATGAAACACAAATCGGGGAAAGAGGTCTGAAGCTCTCAGGTGGTCAGAAGCAGCGGATTGCTATTGCCCGAATGTTCCTAAAGAACCCACCGATTCTTATTCTTGATGAAGCAACATCTGCTTTAGACACTGAAACAGAACAAATCATTCAAGCAGCATTGACGGAACTTGCACAAGACCGGACAACGCTCGTAATTGCCCATCGATTAGCGACGATCCGCAACGCTGATCGTATTGTTGTTGTAACCGAAGATGGGATAGCTGAAGAAGGCGGTCATGATGAACTAATTGATCGTGGAGGAATCTTCGCAAACCTTCATAAAGTTCAATTTCAAAGATAAACTTAGCGCACAAGCATAAGCTTGTGCTTTTTTTTGCCTATTTTTAAGGATTTAGGGTGTTTCATTATGCATGTCCATCTTTCATACATACCATGTAGATGTAAGGGTCCCTTAAATATCTGTGAAAGGGGGGACTATTTATGCTAGTTATCCTACTTCTTCTAGTTATTTTGTTGATTGCTTGGATCTTGGCAATCATTCTTGGCAGTGAAAGTCAAGCATCTGCTATCGGGAATGCCATACGTTCGCTATTTGTACAAGCACCTGCTGCATAATTAGAAGGTACACTGGGAAATTATCTTCCCAGTGTATTAAAAAAGTGGACTTTATTATTACGTTTAATAATAATCATTGGTTTTTTAAAAGATTGTTGTTTTTTGAATAATTGTTGTGAGTGTATATCTTAGACAAATATAGTTAGTTGATTGTAGCGGAAGGAGTGGGACAGGTGAGACCCCGCAGGAGCGTAAGCGCCCACCCCGCGGAAAGGGAGCGACCTGGAGCGGAAATCAACTTCTACGAATTCAAAAGCAACAATGTTTGCGAAAATAGACTAATCTTTTTATCGATTCGAAAGGAGATTTACAAATGACGAGTAATAGCGAGGAAACAGAAAAGCAATCCTTTAAAAGTAAATCAGCTATGAACTTAGTTGAAGGGCTATTGAAAAATGAAAATTCTCTTAACTACAGTACTATTATGAAAATGGCAAACAACCTATTGAAGGATAAAACATTAATGGAATTGGTTGGGGAAATGGGTAAGTCAATCGATGAAGAGAATGAAGAAAAAAATTCTCAGATACAGGAGGGTGACCACTTATCTATTTTACAAAGACAAGTAGAGGATATGGAGAAGGAATTAGCAAAAACTAAGCAAGAATTAGCTAGTTTAAAGAAGCAAGACACGTCAATCATTGGTTTAGGGATGAAAGTTATTCATGCCGCAAACCAAGATCTAAAAAAAGGTGTAAGTATACTCACGGGAGTAAAAAATTTATTGAAATAGCAGGAGGCTGGGACAAAACCTACCTCTGAAATGAAAAAGCCGGTGGAATTTTACGACGAGTAAAATTTCACCGGCTTTGATTATTTTTTGCATAAAAATAAGGACCACTTCTGATAAGATAAAGTTACCACACCAAATCTCAGAAAGAAGGATCCTTATGTTTAAAAATTATAACATGAATCAAATAGTTTTACCTTTAGATTTAGAAGTA